>JAAFIV010000070.1 GCA_013298775.1 Ignavibacteria bacterium
CAAATGAAGCATTACTGGATTCGTCTGGCAGCCTTTGAGTCTTTCACCGCACTCCGTACCGAAGTTTACCGTGTCCTTAATGCTATTGGCTCAGAATACCGAATTTCTTTTCAATAGGTACTTAGTTCTCTATTGGGTTTGCAAAGGATTCTGTTGAGGGATTCTGTTTTGCTTTTTCTATGATATGTTTGGGAGCATCAATTTTGTTGAGAAACACATCAATTCCCGTGATAGTTTGATTGCCTTGATACTGCGTTTTTCGGTAGTTAATAGAGAAATTATTTGAACGAACAATCTCAAGAATCTCGTTAAGAAGTGGTCTAAAATCTTGCTGCGAAGAAAACGTTAAATCATCAACATATCTCGTGTAGGTAATTCCGTTTTGTAAGCATAACTCAATGAGTTGTCGGTCGGTCGGCAGGAACACAAGATTTGCCAGATGATTGCTCGTTGGAGTACCTTGTGGCAAGGCGTATTTCCACGTTGTTAATTGTGTCAGAATATGTGAAAAGTGTGTCGAAAAGCCTACGTTCAAGAGTGATTGATAGACTTGTTTGAAGGAGATATTAGGATAAAAATCTCGCAGGTCGGTTGTGAACTGATACTTATTTCCTTGGTGTCGTTTTGCGTTGGTGATATTGTCTTTCTTCTTGATTCCGCCATGAATATTGGTTGGCAATTGGATAGGCGCAAGTATGCGGTCTTTAATACGAGATTGAAGTATTTTCAGTTCGTTTCGCGAAGGCCGAATCACCCTCTGTTTGATTGTTCCATCTTTATATTTCTTGAACTCACCTGTTTTAACATCTAGTTTAGGCTCTGACCGCTCGTAATAGTAAACATCAATGTTCTCAATGATGCTCTGTACTTTTTGAGGTTTGAAGCCAATTATGGCACAAAACTTCTTAACCTCATTGCGCTTAAACTGAGAAGAATTCATGAACCAATGATGATATTGAAGGTCGAATCATTTCAAATGCTTTTCTTTTCTCTGGCTCAATGTCATCCTCATTCATAGATAGAAAAAAGAGTATCGGCAATGGTATTTGAAGTTGTTCGCAAATACTTTTAAGCGTTGCGATTGCCGGTTCTTTGCGGTTGCTTTCTATTTGAGAAAGGTATGTTTGACTGATGCCACAAGATAATGCAAGTTCTTGTTGGGTTAGATTGCGTTGTTTTCTGATATTTTTTATTGCTGTGCCTAGGTTCATGGTCAAAAAAAAATTTAAGTGAGTGTTCGGAGTTATATTGATAATACATGGATTCTTACCCTTTGCCGCTCGTGAAGAACTTGCAGAACAAACCAACAACTTTGACCAGGATCTCCAGTATTTGCTGATTTGTTTTACCTTTTTTATTCTTCAAAACACGACTTTGCTCCAAGGCTTCGGCAAGTGTTTGTATATCGTTATCCGAAAGAGAACACCGGTTCTCAGCGATAATCTCCTCAAGGTTTTGGATGAGATTATCAATGTTTTGGCGTTGGCGTATTCGTGCCATAATAAATCCTAAAAAATTTATAATGATGTTAGTTACAGGACAGTAACGTCCTGCTCCTATAACGAAACTGTCTGTAACTAAATGTGTAAACGATGTTCTCATTTCACTCACTTAAACTTTCTGCTCCTCGTAAAGTATTGTGCTACATTCGAGAAACGATACGCGGTGGCAATCTCCGCAGACGCAAGACGTTGAGCGTTACGACAGAGAGAATTGTGCGTACAAATTACCCTTGCGGGTTGCCCTTTGGGGCAGTCAGTGGAACTCCATTTAGTTACAGAGCCAAAACATTTTTCAAAGAACTGTTAATACAAAAATAGAAATTATTTCTATCAGTTGCAAAAATTCTGCAAATTATTTCTATCAGCCATAAAAATTTTATAGATTATTTTTTAATAGCTATAATCAATCATCTTCTGAGCAAGAATTTGGTTGAAAATTATTCCAACTTGCTTGTTTTTGCTATACCTACCTTCACAAAACCTGTATGCAAGACTGCATCACGCTTGCAAGGCTTTCATTATAGCACCAAAACCGATTTTTTTTATTCTCCCTTCTCCACTGGTATTCTCACCACAAATCGCTCCGCCGTTTCCACAATAGCGATGCGCTGCCGCGAGGTGAGTTGTACGCGCTCGTTGAGATTCTGCAAGCCTGCGCCAGAATGGGCATTGTTTTTCATTACACGCTTGGGGCGGCGTGGATTGCTCATCGTTACGGCATCCGTATCTATGCGGAGTTCAACGGTGAGTGGTCGTTCTGCGCTCAGTTCATTGTGTTTGACCGCATTTTCCAAGAGTAGTTGCAACGCCAAAGGAACAATCGTGTAGCCTTCGGCGT
Source organism: Ignavibacteria bacterium (assembly GCA_013298775.1). GTDB lineage: Bacteria > Bacteroidota > Ignavibacteria > Kapaibacteriales > UBA4661 > PH2015. Next base: position 2,341 of record JAAFIV010000070.1, read on the forward strand.
GAACGCTTGATTCTATGCGGAGTTCAATGCTGTTACCAAAGCGTAAACGTACAAGCGCGTAATAACTCTGCAATAGCTCCAATTCCTCGCTCAGGCGCACCAGTGCTGAGTTTTTGTGCTGCAAGACGTAGCGATAGACTTCCGCCAAATCGTCGTTGAACGCCAGTGCCTGTGCGGGATTTACCTCGATAAGATGCGAAAGCGTGTTCAGCGAATTGAACAAGAAATGTGGGTCGAGTTGTAGTTTCAGTGCCTCCAACTCCGCTTGAATACTGGCTCGTTTGAACTTCTCCATCTGCACAATATTTTCTTTTCGCTCTCCGGCAAGCACGGTCGTTTCGTAAAAAAACGTCAGAACGCTGATAACAAGGGTGTTCCAGAGTATAACACTTCCAACACTTTCCCACCGAATGTCTTGTTCCGCAAGCCCAAACCAGCCTAGCGTTGCCAGCATTGACGCGGGCGCAGTCCAGAGGAGCAAAGCCGCAAGGAAGAGTATTTGCGCCGAGTAGTGCTTGAGAAATGGCGCGGAAATACGATGTTGTAATTTCGCCTCAAAGCTCCATATCATGCGTTTTCCCAGCCAAAGCAACCACAGCAGAATTACAAAATACTCGTAACAAAGCCAGTATAATGCTGATTGTGCCGAAATACCCGCTTGCAACCTCGTTCCCCAAACCACGCCAACGCCACAAAGCACAATACCAAGCCAATATCCAAACGCACCACGCACGGACAATCGGTCGAAGAACAGAACAACGCGATTGTATGAGGTATTGGGGGAGTGTATGCGAAAAGAAGATGGTTTCACGTTGATTTTTTCGGGTTTCGCGTTCAGATTCTCCGGTTTCAGGCAGTTTGGCTTGAAACCCGCGTAACTGTGCGGTATTTTGGGCGTACTCAGTTGTAAGGCATTACACAAGTACGCAAATCTATTCTTTCACAGGCGTTTTTCAAACCAAAATCACGACACCACCATGAAACAATTTCTCGCAGTAGCTTTCGCAATGCTCACCTTTTGCAACGGCACAGCAACGAGCTTTTCGCCATCTTCATCGTTAGAAAAACCAGAAGAAACTTTCACAATCGAAACCGATAAAATTTTTGATAAACTAGTGCAAATCCGTAGGAAACTGCACCAATATCCTGAATTGGCGGGCAATGAAAAGCAAACGCAGGAGACCATTAAACAGTATCTTTTGGAGTTGGGACTTGAAGTAAAAACCGATATTTACGGCTATGGTTTGGTGGGCATTCTGCGGGGCGCGAAGGCTGGCAAAAGCATAGCGTGGCGGGCGGATATGGACGCTTTGCCGCAGGATTTTCCCGATAATGTTGAGTTCAGAAGTAAAACGCCCGGCGTGCGGCATGGTTGCGGGCATGATGTTCATTTGACGATTGCGCTGGGTATTGCCGAAGTTTTGGTAAAGCAGAAACAATCATTGCAAGGAACGGTCTATTTTATTTTTCAGCCAGCCGAAGAAACCTTTGTCGGCGCGAAAGGTATGGTGAACAACAAGCTGTTTTCGCTCATCAACCCAAGCGAAATCTATGGTTTGCACATTACTCCAGCGTTGCTTGGGCAGATTATCGTGAAAGCAAACGAGATGTATGCGTATCAAAAAGGTGTGAAGATTGAATTTACCAATTCCATGCCGAAAGAAGCAGTGAAGCCGCTTGTAACGAAATTCCGCACCTCGCTCACTCGCACAACGAATAACGGCAAACCGTGGGAAATCCAACGCATTCTCGACCCAAATGAAGGAATGCTCAGTCCAAATTCAATTTTCAAAGATTACTTCATTGTGGATGATATGACGTTTCTGAGCCGTTCCGACGGCGATAAATTGGTCGTCTATATGGATGTGTATGAAACGGATAGAGCAAAATTACCGAACATCATTCCCGCATTGAAGAAGGTTATTGAAGGCGAAGGATTGGCGGATAAACTGGTTTCGGTAACATTTTTCAAAGAGAATCCGACCATTGATAACGACCCGAATCTCACCAATAATGCCGTTGCGATGCTGAACAATTTGTACGGCAAAGGCACAGTATCACTAATGGTCGGGCAGGTTCCTTTTTCCAACGATGACTTTTCGTATTTTCAACAAAAAGTGCCGGGCGTATATTTCTTTTTGGGCGGCTCGAATTTTGAAAAGGGCGTGATTGCTAGTATTCACGCACCGAATTTCATGGTTGATGAAGAAAGTATCCGCATTGGCGTGAAAAGTTTTTCGACGCTGTTGTACAAAAGGCTGTCGGATAAATAATTCAACGTTGTAAGCAATCGTTTTTACGGAGCATCAAAAGGAATAGACTTTTCGCCCAACCGACGATAGGTAGAGAAATCTCTTTTATCAACAGTCAAAACCTTCGGTTTTGCCGTCAGTTCCGTCATAACTACAACACAGGCATCCGCAAAATCCATTGAAGGAGCATACTCGTCCATCAGTGCGAAAATGCGTTCATAGTGCTTTTTTGCCTCAAAATCAATGACAACCATTTGTATCTGTATCATTGCTTGAAGTGAAGTAAAAGCTCTTTTTGCGTCTGCGGCAGTTAATTGTGTGCGTAGGAAATATGCGACTTCCGTCAGAACAGCCTCACACACCAAGAATGGTGGTATGTTATTTTGCAGAACATCTTTTGCCCACTGATGATGTTTATCTCGCGCATTGAGAGCAGCCAAGATGACACCCGAATCAATGATAAGCGTTGCTCTTGTTTTGTGCATGAACTTACCGCTTCATCGTGGAGAGATTTTCAGGACCATGAACTACGCCAAGATGCGGTTCAATCAAGTGAAACAACGGATTAATGACTTCTGCGTTTTGAGGAACAACAGTAGGATTCGTAGATGCAGAGTGCTTTGCAGACGAAGATTGTATCTCTCGTTTCACGATTTGTAAATTTCCAGTACTCGCCGTTTTCTTGGCGATTGAGTGTTTCTGTATTGCTTTCATAGTTTGACATAGCTTGAATTCAAGCAGCATAAAAACTATTACCGTGAATTGCTACAAATGTAGCTTTTTTTCTTTACCATTCCAATCTGAAATCACCATGCTCACCAACTACCTCATAACCGCGCTTCGCTCCATGCGTCGCAACAAACTCTACACCTTCATCAACGTTTTCGGGCTTGCCGTCGGAATGGCGTGTTGCATCGTAATTATGCTGTTTGTCAGGCAAGAAACCAGCTACGACAAGCATCACCCCAACGCAGACCGCCTCTACCGCATCACGCGGGAGTTTCTCAACGCCGATGGCGCGACGAATCTGCATTTGGGGCATATTGCGCCGCCCTTTGCATCGCTTTTGCGCGAGGATTTTCCTGAACTGAAGCACGTCTGCCGCGTGATGCAAGACGGTGGGACGCTGCTGAAGGTTGGTTCAAAAAACTTTGTGGAAGATAATTTTGTCTGGGCAGAGCCGAATATTGTTCAGGTTTTTCATCTGCCATTTCTGAAGGGAAACCCCACAACTGCGCTTGCAGAGCCAAACTCCGTTGTTTTGACCGAAGAAACTGCCCAGCGATTCTTTGGCAACACCGAAGCTCTTGGGCAAACAATCATGCTTGACACCATTGCTCTTAAAGTAATGGGCGTGGTGAAAAATCTGCCTTCAACGACACATTTCCACTTCAATGTTCTCTGCTCCTTCCTCACGCTGAAACAGGTTTCACCACAAGAATTTGAAATGGATAATTGGAGTAGCAACAACTATGCAACGTATATCGTTTTGCCCGACAATATGCCCCCAGAGCAGCTTGCAGCAAGGTTTCCGGCATTTTTGGATAAACATATCGTTTCCCCACCAAATTCACCATCAGCAAAACTCAAAGCGCATGAGTGGACACGCCTGAACGTGCAGAAAGTAACCGATATTCACCTCTATTCGCACTTGGATTCGGAAATGGAAGAAAATGGTGATATTCGCTACGTCTGGATATTCATCGCCGTTGCAGCATTGGTGCTGTTTATCGCCTGTGTGAATTTCACGAACCTCTCCACTGCCCGCTCACAAGACCGTGCAAAAGAAGTCGGTGTTCGTAAAGCAATGGGAGCGCAGCGAAATCAAGTGATGGCGCAGTTTCTGAGCGAATCGGTGCTGCTCGCGCTTATTTCGCTACTGCTAGGAATAATGTTGGTGTGGCTTCTAATGCCGCTTTTGAGCAGCTTTGCTGGCGTAAAACTCTCGCTTTGGAGCGGCGACAGCGCGTTTACGATGCTGGGATTGCTCGTGATTACGCTCATTGTCGGCGTTGGCGCGGGAAGTTATCCGGCATTTGTATTGTCGTCATTCGAGCCAGTCAAGATTTTGCGCGGTCTTGGGAGCAGTCGCACGAAAGCATTTTTGCGGCGAATTTTGGTCGCGGGGCAATTCGCAATCGCCGTGATGCTGCTTGTAGCAATGGGCGTGGTATTACGTCAGGTGCAGTATTGTCGCACGACGGATTTAGGGTTTAACAAAGAGCAAATCCTTACTCTTGAGGGCGACCAGCAAATGAGTGCGCGTATTGAATCTATCAAAGCAGAACTCAAGCAGCATACGGGCATTGTTTCGGTGGGTGCATCGCGGCGTATTCCGTCGGGAAGGCTTTTGGATTCTCCAAATTGGAAAGCAGAAAAAAATGGAGAAATGGCTTCGATGAATTTTCGCATCGCCCACGTGCCGATTGATGACGCTTTTATCCCCACCTACGGCATTCCACTTGCTGCGGGGCGGAATTTTTCCAAGGACTTTGGGACAGATTCGACCCAAGCGTATATTGTGAATGAAACCGCCGTCAAAGCTATCGGTTGGGCTTCTGCGGAAGAGGCAGTCGGGAAGAATTTTGACGTGAACGACAACAAAGGAAAAATCGTTGGTGTGGTGAAGGATTTCCATTTTGAGTCCATGCGCGAAAAAATTGCGCCCATTATGTTTCTCATGGGCAAACAGAGTTTGAGACGTATTTCCATCAAAGTTCGTCCCGAAAATATCCCCGCAACACTTGATTTTCTGCGGTCAAAATGGAAAACCTATCGCCCGGAATTTGAATTTGATTACCAATTTTTGGATGAACGATTTGACAAACTCTATCGCCCGGAAGAAAAACTCGGTCAGTTGTTCGGAATATTTGCCGGAATCGCAGTATTTGTCGCGTGTTTAGGCTTGTTTGGCTTGGCAGCATTCACGGCAGAGCGACGCACAAAGGAGATTGGCATTCGCAAAGTGCTGGGCGCGTCGGTGGCGAATATCGCGCTGCTTCTGAGCAAAGAATTTGTGCGCCTTGTGGGGATTGGCTTTTTGATTGCCTGTCCGCTTGCGTATCTGGCTATGCAAAAGTGGCTTCAGACCTTTGCCTATCGCACGACCATCGGCGTAGATGTGATGCTGCTTGCGGGTGGAATCGCGCTCATGGCGGCACTATTAGCTGTCCTTTGGCAGACGTTCAAGGCGGCGCGGGCAAACCCCGTGAAAGCACTCAAAACGGAATAGCTTGAATGGCTGGAAAGCCGCATAAAAACTATACGCTGCGAGGGTCTCACTTCTTGGTGAGGCTCTCGCTACCACGCTACGGAGCAAGAGCTACTGCGCTTTTGCTCCGTTTTTTTTGGTGGGGAAGTTTTGTAGATTGCAATTGTTTTTGAATCCAGTGACTACTATTTGAAATCTTGGTACATATTTTCAACAATGCAAGGAATAATGCTATGTCCACAGCAGTTTTGCAATTAGAAGAATCGGTAAAAAAACTATCGCACAAAGAATTTAGCGAGTTCCAACGCTGGTTTGCGGAGTATGAAGCCAAATGGCAAAACCGAACACCGACAAAGCAGCAGGAATGGCAAGATTTTGTGCATCGTACCGCAGGAATGTTCGCTGATTTCCCGCTAGAACGTCCCGAAGAAGGCGCGTGGACAAAACGTGAGGAGTGGTGAACGATGATTCTGCTTGATACCAACACGTGCATTGCCTTTATGCGAGGAAATGCCAATGTCGTCCGTCGTTTTCTCGCTATAAACGATCCATCCTCACTTCATCTTTGTTCCATCGTACAAGCCGAGCTTTGGCATGGCGTGTATGCGGCAGCGCAATCAACCGACCGCAGAATGGCTCAGGTGCAGGAATTTTTCGATAGATTTCTCATTCTTCCTTTTGACGAACAAGCAGCCCACGAGTACGGTAGAATCAAGGCGCGTACAGAGCAGTTGGAGCGGCAGTGGAAGCGTGAGCAACGTTCTTTCAAGTCCATTGGCAACAATGATATTCTTATCGCTGCCATCGCTTGTTCACGTGATTTGGTGCTGGTTTCGCGGGATTCAGATTTTGACCGTATTCCCAATCTGAGGCGTGAAAATTGGGAAGAAGATTGATACCCAGAAATGTGCAAAGACCATATCACCCTCTAGAGGCGTGATGAATGCGCCATTCCCTTGCATCTGACCAATATTATCGTTTAATTTTACCCCCACACCCCGCATGAAAACTCGCTTTCGCACCCTCTTCCTCGCGCTCTGCATCTGGTCAATAGGGAGCTTACGCCCGTGCATGTGCTAGTGGACGCACGTTTGCGGCGGTGGTGATGTCGGCAGGGTAGGAACGGCGGTTGTTTTTATGGCTACATTTGGATAGATTTGGACGATACATGAATCGCCTACTCGCAACAAAAATCATTAAAACGGAGAAACGTCATGTCCACAGCAGTTTTGCAATTAGAAGAATCGGTAAAAAAACTATCGCACAAAGAATTTAGCGAGTTTCAACGCTGGTTTGCGGAGTATGAAGCCACAAAATGGGATGAAGAACTTGAGCGCGATGCAACAAATGGCAAACTCGACCGCATGGCGGCTTCTGCGCTTGCAGAGTACCATGCCGGACGCTTTGAGGAACATCGTTCCCCGAAGGCATGAAGCATCTGACCGTAAGCGAATTTTGGAAACATTATGACGCTCTTCCAGCGGAAATTCAAACTCTTGCCGATAAAAACTACGCCTTGCTCAAAGAGAATCCTCATTATCCGTCGCTGCACTTGAAAAAGATTGGTCAGTATTGGTCTGTGCGGGTTGGACTGGATTATCGTGCGCTTGGTGCGGATGTTCCAGAAGGAATTCTTTGGTTTTGGATAGGTCCGCACCGTGTGTATGAACGCTTGATAGTGCAATAGTATTTTTCACCCTCTACAAACCCCTAAACCCCGCATGAACACTTTCCTCCGTACCCTCTTCCTCGCACTTTGCATCTGGGCAACATGGAGCAGCACCGGCAAGGCAACTGATGAAGATATTCTCCGCTCATCCTTCACGCACTCACGGCATACGCCAATGAATTGGAGCAGGGTGCGCTTGTAGTGATTGATGCAGCAAAAATGCGTGTACGGCTCTTGCCGCTTGAACAAAAGCGATAACGTGCTGTGAAGCCCTTCATTCCCTAAAAATGCGTAACTTTGCACCGAGAAACTTCGTACTGAAATCTCGCACTATCTTTTTTGTAAAAAATTCCACACCAATTTCATCGGAGAATTCATGAATCGTTTTGTCCTCGCTGTTTGTTTGTTCCTTGTTCTGCGCGTTGCCGATGGCTTTGCGCAAGCGGGATACCCGTCCGACGTGATGAATGCTGCAAAACTCCAACTTTCGCTAAAAAAACTGAATACGCTCGGAAGCGTTCTCTACGTTGCGGCACATCCCGACGACGAAAACACTGCATTTATCTCCTATTGCGCCAATGACCGCCTTTTCCGCACTACGTATTTATCCATGACGCGCGGCGATGGCGGGCAGAATTTGATTGGCAGCGAACAATCCGAATACTTAGGAATCATCCGCACCCAAGAACTCCTCGCCGCACGGCGCATTGATGGCGGAGAGCAGATGTTTACGCGGGCGTTGGACTTTGGCTATTCCAAAACTCCCGAAGAAACCATGAAAATTTGGGGCAAAGACCGCATTCTCGCGGATGTCGTCTGGGCAATTCGCAAACTCCGTCCCGACGTGATTGTTACGCGCTTCCCCACAACGGGCGAAGGCGGACACGGACACCACACCGCATCAGCCATGCTCGCGGGCGAGGCATTTGCTATCGCCGCCGACCCAAATCGTTTTCCCGAACAATTAAAGTTTGTTAAACCTTGGAAAGCAAAACGTTTGCTCTGGAATGCGTGGTTGCCCATTCTGGAAGCCCGCAAAGCCGCAAATAAGCTGGATTCCTTGCCAGCTTATCCCATGCTCGACATCGGCGCGTACAGTCCGCTTTTGGGCAAAGCCTGCTCCGAACTTGCTGCCGAAAGCCGTTCCATGCACAAAAGTCAGGGCTTTGGTGCAAGCGGGACGCGCGGCGAAAACATCAACTACTTCGAGCATTTGGGCGGCGACAGCGCAAATGCGGGAGCAAACACAAAGGGCGATATTTTTTCAGGAGTAGATATGACGTGGAATCGCGTAAAAGGCGGCGCGGAGATTGCGAAAATCTTGGACGAGGCATACAAAAAATTCCAACCCGAAAATCCGTCGGCAATTCTGCCACTGCTCGTGAAGGCGCATAAAACCATGAACGACGTGCAAAAATCGTCGGGCGATGATTATTGGATTCCGCAAAAACGCAAAGAACTCTTGGAAGTAATTCGCTCTTGCGCAGGAATGTGGATTGAAGCATTGGCGCAAAACCCGCCCGCACAGGGCGAAAGCGGCTTTTCAGGAACGCCCTCAGGCACGGTAAAAATAGCAGCTTCGATTGTAAACCGCTCCACACAAGCAATCACGCTGAAGCGAGTATTGTTCCCGTTTGCAGGTGATTCGGTTATCAACAAAGCACTGGAGCGCGGGAAATATCTGACCACGACTGTTACCAAGACCATTCCAGCAACCACGCCACTTTCGCAGCCGTACTGGCTTCAAACACCGCAAGAAAAAGGCGTGTTTGTGATTAGCGACCAGCAGCAAGTTGGTTTGCCCGAAAACCCGCCCGCGCTGGCGGTTTCATTTGTTGTTGCGATTGCGGGCGAAGATTTCACCTTCACAACGCCCGTACTGCACCGCCGCACCGACCGCGTTTTGGGCGAAGTGTATCGCCCGTTTGAGCTTGTGCCGCCTGTTGCGCTGAATTTATCAGGTCGCTCGTTCATTTTTGCCGATACGGTTGCCAAAGAAATTGCGGTAAATGTTATCGCAAATACGCCCAAAGCACAAGGAATGGTGCGCCTCCGCGTCCCTGCGGGCTGGAGCGTTTCTCCTGAACAAATTCCCTTTATGATTGCGACAAAAGGTGAGGAATTTCGCGCTATTTTTCGCGTAAAAGCCCCACAAACCGCATCAACAGGCGAGTTATTAGCAGAAGCAAGTATTGGTGAGGCTTCCACGAATAAATCCATGACAACTATTTCCTACACGCATATCCCAGCACAAACGATTTTCCCTGATGCAAAAGCGAAATTGGTGCGCGTGGATATGAAGCGGACGATTAAAAACGTCGGCTACATCGCAGGTGCGAGCGACGATGTAGCAGATTACCTCGCGCAAACAGGCGTAAACGTTACCTTGCTGAGTGATGATGACATTGAAAACGGCGACCTAAAGCGGTTCGATGCGATTGTAACTGGTATCCGTGTGTACAACGACAACCAGCGTCCACGCCTCCGCCAGCAATACCGCCGCCTCATGGACTACGTGCAGCAAGGCGGAACGATGCTCGTGCAGTACAACACCAACGGCGGCTTCACGTCGAATGGCTTGATTGACAGCATCGGACCGTACCCCTTCACGATTTCCCGCGACCGCGTCACCGAAGAAGATGCCGCCGTAAAGCTGATAAAACCTGAGCATCCCGTTTTCAATGTGCCGAATAAAATTACGCAAGACGACTTCACGGGCTGGGTGCAAGAGCGCGGTTTGTATTTTGCCAACAAGTGGGATTCCGCCTACGAGCCGCTTCTTTCCTCGCGCGACGCTGGCGAGACCGACAAAACAGGCGGTATGCTGCTGGCGAAATATGGCAAAGGCGTGTTCATGTATAGCGGATATGCGTGGTTTCGTCAGCTTCCGGCGGGCGTTCCGGGCGCGTATCGCTTGCTGATGAATATGCTTCATGCAGGGCAAACGGTGGGTGGAAATACGCCACAGAGCAAGCCGTGATGCGGTTTTGAATTGTGATAATATTTGGCTATCTTATTGTGTCGTATTTTTTCATTTTCCATGAGACATTATGCTCGACCAATCAATTTTAGAAAAGTGGCTCGAAGAGCGCAGCAATATTGCGCTTAAAAAGCTAGTAGAGCATGAACCGCTTACCTTCGAGGACAACATTGTTTTTTCAATGGTGGGCTTGCGCGAAGAGATGCGTCGTATGGAAAAACGCATGGATGAACGCTTTGAACGCAATGAATCTGCAATTAAAGAGCTGAAACAAGAAGTGAATGACCTTCGCAGAGAGATGGGCGACCTTCGACGAGAGGTCAGTGATTTGCGCAAGGAAATGATAGGTATGCGCCAAGAAATCACCACTCTCACTCGCTGGATTTTAACCGTCATTGTCGCGGTGCCAGTATTGATGAAACTTCTGGATGTGATTATCGCAAAGGTTTTGCATTGACAGATGCAGCCACGAAAATACAAAACGCCCGCTTTCTTGCATCGCAGAAGAAAGCGGGCGTTTTTTGTTATCGTCTTCAGACAAGCATTATTTTCGGTTATAACTTTGCTTGAACTCCACGTAGCGTTGTTCTAAAAATGCGTATTCATCAAGGTCGGGCTGCGCCAAACCTTGTTGAAAGATTGCATCGGCTTTTTCAAGATTGAATGTTTCGGGCGATGTTTCATCCAAGTGGCGTTCTGCTAAAAAGTCGTACAACTCTGCATTTGTACGAAATTCCTTGAGCATACTGTTATACACTTCCTCTACTTCATTGTCGCGCTCCGCAACGCCATATATACCTGCCAAGTTGTGCAAAAGTTCATATCTCCCATCTTTACCTTTTTCGGGTAAGGTTTCGAGCATATCTTGTGTTGTGACGAGTGCTTTTTGGAGCATACCAGCATCAAGGCGGATAACGCTCTCGGTTAATCCTCGCCAATCTTCAGTCAAGAAGCCAGCCATAGAATTAAACCCTGAAAAAGCCTCTTCGAGGTCTTCCACCGAATGTATTTTTGTGGTCGCGGGCGAGGCATTGCGGCGGAGAATGTAGTCTTTTACGCGCCCCCACACCCAGATAAATTCTTCAAATGCTTTGGTCTCTTTTCCATCGTCCCAGATTTCATACGCATTGCCCAGGCGGTCTTCTATTTCTTCAATTACATCATCCGTCCAAGGAATATCCGTCAGGACGCGCTCACAGAGCATATCTACGCCCATCAAAATAGTATTTTCACTCTCAATATCCGTTTCGGGAAGCATATCCAAAACTGCCCTTGCTGCTGCTTCGGTGGAAAATGCTGCTCGCCCTTTCTCCAACACCTCATTGAAGCTAAGTTCTACTCCAGCATCCTGCACACGCTCCCAGAGTTCATCCGTACTGAGGGCATCTAGCTCGTCGAAGCGGGCTTCTTCTTCTTCCAGCATTTTACCCAAAATATTTTGCAAGACTGGGTCTCCGAATAAAGCTGCGTCGCTGCTCATCAAAGAATCTGCGTCGTCCGCGCCAACGAAGATGCGCTCGCCATTGTCACCGATAATTTCACGCCCGACGGTTTGTTCGTAGTGCATGATGGATTCTGCCGTTTTACCATTTCTCAGCAAGGCGTTGAAGTCCTCACGGGTAAAACCTTCGGTGAGCGGGGTGTCGGGCAGTTTCGACCAAAAATTCCAAAAGGCATCTTTTTCAGCAATAAGGTCGTGCGGGAGACGAATACCATTCTTTTTACTGTCCTGAAAGGCGCGGAAAATAAGCTCTTTCACTTCTGTTTCCGTACGCTTGTGCTGGCGCGGTCCGTTGAAGCCATTGAATGCGTGCGACAGACCTTGTTTTACATACGAAACCTGTCCAGACGTAATGAGGAAAAAGTCTTTCACTGCACCATTCCACGGCGGATTGCGGTCGATAAGCAACGAAAAGCCGTGCTGCTGATATTTGCGTTTGTCGGTGTACCAAAAGCCAATAATAGAGCATTGCCATTCTTTATCATCATGTGCGAAGGCTTCTACAAACAGGTTTTGCGCCGCTTGCAACTTCGCCTCTACTTCACCCGCAACGTCGATATTGAGCGCACCCGTCAAGGCTGCGCTAAAAGGATAGTTTTCGCCTTCAAGCATAGCTTTGGTGATAAACTCTCGAAAGGCAGGTGCATAGGCGTTTGCAGCAACCCATTCAGGCAAAAATGCTTTGATGTTTTCAATGATTTGCTCGTGTGCATTTCTTGAGGCAGGCAGGAAAAATCCGAAAAACTGCTCTGGTTTAATGCCCTGCACGAGCGCGTCCAGATGCGTTTTCCAAGCTGTTCTATCGCTAGAAAGTGCGTCGGCACTGGCGAGAAAAGTGGTGATGCGAAATTGTATCGTTGCTAAGGGCGAGATTTTCGGCGCGGAATGCTTCTTTTTGCTCATGCTTACCTCGTGCTGAATCGTGAGAGACGAATGGATAAACTATTTTTATTCGCACGAATATACGGCGTGTTTGCTGAGTAGGCAAATGGCGAAGGAAGGTTTTTAGTGCGTTAGCCCTTGCTAGCATTTTGTGCTGGTTGTTGTTCGTTTTCTGCTTGTTCAATTACTTTTTGCAACTCTTGGATGCGAGCATCAATAAGTTGGAGCGATTCTCGTACAAACACCGCATTATCCCTATTATTGGCTTGGGTACCGAGCGTGACGTTTTGCTGCAGGTTTCGTATTTCATTCAAAATTTTCTGCGCTTTTGCATTACCCAAAACTGTTACACGGTTTTGAAGATAGACAATAATTTCCTCTAGCGTAATTTGGCTTGTAACCTTGTTTTCCAGTCCTGCTGCCGTTACGGGAAGATTGCCGTCGCGGGCGGTGATAATAGTACCGCTCCCACCCCCAAAGGTAGCGCGTCCGCGTTGCAAGCCACCTGTGTTTAAGCGTCCAATCATACCTCGGATAATACTCGGCGCACGCTTGGCAAGGCTCTTAATATCTTGCTTGGCAGCCACAACGACATCGCGGTTGGCTTCTACGCTCACTTCTTGCATGTGTATGGGTTCAAGAGGTTATACCCAGACCGCCGCATGATAAGGATACTTCTGTCGAAAGACCTCCAACGGTGTTTTGTTGTTGATGCCTTGATGTGGTCGTTGGGAGTTGTAGTACATCTCCCAC
>JAAFIV010000071.1 GCA_013298775.1 Ignavibacteria bacterium
TGCATGGGCAGTCAAGAACCGCAAAGAATGGAGCTTCCCAGCCGTTATTGCGTGGAATATCTTTGGCATTTTGGATATTGTGAACGTGCTCATAATGGCAATTTTCGCAGCACGTGAGGCGATTGCGACGGGCGGTAGAGGCGTTTCAGGTATCACAGAGTTTCCGTTTTCATGGATTCCCGCCTTCGCACCACCGACAATTTTATTCTTGCATTTTCAAGTATTCAAACGCCTGAAAGCCTATAAACAAAGCCTTGCACAAGCATAAACCATAAAGCATAAAGCACGAACGATACACCAAGAAGAATGCGACAATTTCTCTCACCTGAATAATCCTCATTGTATGAAACCCACACCACTCCTTTTGAATGCGGAGTTTATAGCTCTGACGCTTGCACTCACCGCATTATTGCTGGCTTCCATGCGCATTGCCGTTCAGAAAACGAATTCCAATTCACGCCTCGTTATATTTTCGGCTCTGGGCGTAGGGCTATGGCTCGCACTCACGGCAGGCATAGCTTCCACGCCGTTTCTGTGGAAGTTAGACGCAGTGCCACCGCGTCTTGTGCTGCTTGTCGCGCCGACGTTGGTTGGAATGCTTGTTTTTGCTCGTTCTGCAAAGGTTGGAGAATTGTTAAACGCTCTTTCTCCCGCATGGATAGTGGGTTTTCAAGCATTTCGCGTAGCAATGGAAATCATCTTGTGGCAGTTGTTTTTAGCAGGAATTATTCCCGTACAAATGACGTTTGAAGGACGTAATTTCGATATTGTGGTGGGATTGACCGCGCCAATAGTGGCGTGGTTGATGTCGCAAAAGCGAATGCCTCGTGCTGCGCTTATCGCATGGAATCTGGTTTCTCTGGCAATCTTGGTTAATATCGTTATTGTTGCGCTGCTTTCCGCCCCCATACCGTTTCGCGTATTTATGAATGAGCCGGCAAATACCGTCATTCTCTCGTTCCCGTATGTGTGGCTGCCGACGGTTGTTGTGCCAATTGCGTTTTTGGGGCATATTGCGTCATTGCGTATGACTGGAATGCAAAACTAAAACTTTGATAATACCTTCAAATTATTTAATAGAGTTTATACCGAATAAGTGCAAGCTGCTCAGGTCTTCTCGTCGTGCGGCTGAGGAGTGCAAAAACACCGCTGTCTGGCGAGTGAATCGCTTGCACACAACCTGCCAGACGGCTACTGTACTTGTGATAACAGCCGCTTGGGTAGAAAGACACCTGACCAGTTACATCTTGAACACGAAACAAGCCGAATGATGTAGTAAATACCCATCATTCGGCTTGTTTGTTCGGAGTGTTTTCAGCGCAAGATTTAATATTCCCGCACTACTATCGGGCGAACTTCCACGCTTCCCTCAAACTCAAGGTTTGGACAGTTCTTTGCGATTTCCAATGCTTCATCAATGTTTGCTGCGTTGATTATCACAAAGCCACCAACGATTTCTTTTGATTCTGTGAATGGTCCGTCAGTGACAACTTGTTTGTTCGTTACAACTTTTGCACTTGGTGTAAGTTCTTCTGCGCCAGCGAGTTTACCAGCTTGTGCAAGGTCGTTCATCCACGTCATCCAGCGTTGGATGTTTGCTTGCATCTGCTCCGGCGCAGCAGCTTCAAACGCTGCGGGATTGTTGCGAAAGATAAGCATAAATTTTTCCATGTGTAATGGCTCCAAATAAAGGTAAAAAAAGAAATGACCGTTTGCTGAATTTTGGTAACGAGTCAGGTATCTTCCCGTCGGGCGGCTGAAGAGTGCGTAAACGCTGCCGTCCGGCGGGTGCGTGGCTTGCGCACCACTCGCCGGACGGCTACTGCACTTGTGATAACAGCCGCCCGACGAGAAGACCTGACCAGTTACGAGTTTTGTTTAGTGAGCTGTTTCAAGGGCAACCGAATGTTTTTCCGTGTACGATTTTAAGCGTTCCAAGCCGCGCTCATTGGTTTCGCGCATATACTTCTCCAAGCGCATCAGCACAGCGATTGCGTTTGTTGGTGCAGGCATCGGGGCGACAAAGGTTTGCGTGATAATCGTTTCTTCGCCTTGCTCTTTGAAATCGTAGGAAAACTGCGTCGTGGTCTGAAACGGCTGCTGAATGTCGCATTGAATGGCAAGTGAGTTATCACTGACTGCTTTCAACGTTTGAAAACCAAGACTTTTTTCCGCAGCGTTTTCCCAATGATATTTCACACCAGGCGTACCATCAGTGCCTTCTACGCGGGTTTGTAGTTTCGGGTCTTGCTCAACAAACGGCGACCACACAGAATAACGATTGAAATAGCGGATATTGTCTAGCACGTCACTTTTTTTTGCTTTTACACGGGTTGTAGAAACAATCGTGATTTCACGCGGTGCGAACAAAACAAGTGCTAATGCGCCAAGAACAAGTGCGCCAAGTGCGAGAGCGGGGTACAAAATGATAGCTTTCATGGCTATTCTCCTAAATGATTGAATGTTTGAAAAGGTGATTACGCAAAAGAAAGTGAGTTATTCACGCAATCAAAGTATTTGCTGTTTCACGTCTATAACGAATGGCTTTTGCAAAACCGGACACGTTCGACAACTTTTTTTTCGAGAAGCAACCTTGTGCTGCTTTGGCAATGTTTCTCTGCCATTTCAAGTCTATAACGAATGGCTTTTGCAAAACCGGACACGCTCGACAACTTTTTTTTCGAGAAGCAACCTTGTGCTGCTTCGCCAATGTTTCTCTGTCGTTTCATGTCTATAACGAATGGCTTTTGCAAAACCGGACACGTTCGACAATTTTTTTTTCGAGAAGCAACCTTGTGCTGCTTTGGCAATCTTTCTGTGCCGTTTCATGTCTATAACGAATGGCTTTTGCAAAACCGGACACGCTCGACAACTTTTTTCTTTTGGGGCATTTTGTTGAACAACACTGCGATTGTAACTATGGCACAATTCTTGCATTTTCAACAATGAACATTCCGCCTGAAATGTATGCGCAGAAAGAAGAAATATTGTGGAAATATGCGGCATTGAAGGCTTTGGCGGAACGTGTGCGATGCAATGTGCAATACACACATTTGCTCAACTTTTTGTCAATACTTTCGCTTTTCTCGTTATGAAACGCTTCTCAACATTTTTTTGTGCCATCCTGCTCATGCTCTGTGGTCTTGCTCTTTTGCCACAACAAAGCGCAGGACAGTTTATTGCGGCTCCGCCGAGCCTGAATTTTGGACGCATTATTTGCTCAAATACCGTTATCAGTACGACGGTGGTTATCCAAAACACGGGCGCGAACACGATTGTTCTCTCTGGTGCTGCGATTAGCCCACCGAATAGCGATTTCATCCTTATTTCCCCTGTGAATGTGTCTGCATTTGCGCCGCTTTTTATTGCGCCAAGTTCAACACAAGCAATCGTTATTGCGTACAACCCGCAACGCATCGGAACGCAGAACGCCGCACTGATACTTGCCTCCAACGCACTCAATACTACAACAGGCATTGTCTCAATACCAATTTCCTCACAGCGCGATTCCACTGGCTTTCAGCTCTCGACAAGCGGTATTGTGTGGAATAATGCGGCTGCCAATATCGCAACCACGACCACGCTAACGCTCACCAATACTGGCTCTGTACCGTTCTCGCTCCCTACGCCACAGTTTTCTGGCGCGTTTGCCTTAGATTCGATGCAACCGCCTACTATCGCGCCTGGCGCGAATGCGACGCTTACCTTTCGCTTCTTTGGCGCACCGGCAGGCACAACCACAGCAAGTGTGTTTAATTTGAACGATGAATGCGGTAGAGCCACGCAAGTACGAGCCTTTGCAGCCGTTCAGCAAGCTCCAACGGTCGCGGGTTTCGCGCCAAGTATTGGAACGCTCGGAACGCAAGTAACCATCGTCGGTACAAATCTTGCGAATGCAACGGCGGTATTTTTTGGCGGCGTGCAAGCGCAGTCGTTTCGCGTAGATTCTCCTACGCAAATCACCGCAACGGTTGGGCAGGGGGCTTCGGGAGTAGTATTTGTCAGTGTTGGTGGGAATGTGGCTATTTCTTCGCAGCAATTTCGTTTTATTCCGCCGCCGTCGTTGCTGTTCTTCACGCCAAGCACAGGCGGCACAGGAACGCCCGTTACGCTTATCGGGACAAATTTTGAAAATGTAACACAAGTCCGCTTTGGCAATGCGCCCGCTCGCAGTTTCACGATTGA
Organism: Ignavibacteria bacterium; assembly: GCA_013298775.1. Lineage (GTDB taxonomy): Bacteria > Bacteroidota > Ignavibacteria > Kapaibacteriales > UBA4661 > PH2015. The sequence continues at coordinate 4,186 of JAAFIV010000071.1, forward strand.
TTCTCCCACGCAAATCACCGCATTTGTGGGTAATGGCGGCGAAACAGGCGCAATTACGGTCGCAACGCAACTCAGCGCAACGACTTCAACGCAGCAATTCACCTACATTCCATCGCCAGAAATTTTGTTTATCACGCCACAATCGGGCGCGGCAGGGACAGTTGTTACGATTGTGGGAAACAACCTTGCAAACACCCGTGCTGTGCGCTTTGGCGGCATTGCAGCGCAATCTTTTGTGCAAGTAAGCCCAACGCAAGTACAAGCAACAATTGGCGCAGACGGCGCGACAGGAGTTGTCTCCGTGCAAACGCCAGGCGGCTCAACAACCTCAACGCAAGTATTTACCTTTACTTCACCGCCAACAGTCAATTTCGTTTCCCCAACAATCGGCGCACAAGGAACGATTGTCAATATCATTGGCAATAATTTTACGAATGTGAATGGAGTGAGTTTTGGCGGGGTTCCAGCGCAAATGTTTACGGTCAGCAGTCCTACGCAAATCATCGCAACGGTGGGGCAGGGAGCGAGTGGAAATATCACGGTTAGCACTGCAAGCGGCTCTACAACTGCTTCTGCGCAATTTACCTTTGCGTCTGCACCGACAATCAGCTTCTTTTCGCCCACAAGCGGCATAGCAGGAACGCTGGTGAATATCTTTGGTTCATCGTTTAATAACGTTACAGGTGTGAATTTTGGCGGGATTCCAGCTCGCACATTCAATGTCATTTCCCCAACCCAAATGACCGCCGTCATTGGCGACCAAGGCGCGACGGGCAATATTGCGATTGTGACGCAAAATGGTAGTGGCTTTTCTGGAAATCAGTTTACCTTTATTCCGAGGATTGGTGTTCAAAATTCTAGCAATGATGCAGGATTGAAGCTCTTTTGCACACCCAACCCCAGCTCGGATGAAACAACGCTCCATTACACCATTCCCGAAACAGCACTTGTGCGAATTGAGGTATTCACATTGCTTGGAGAGCGCATTATTACTGTGCAGGAAGGCACAAAAGCTGTTGGGGCGCATCATCTTCCGTTTTCTACGCAGGCATTGGCGCAAGGCGTGTATCTTTGCCGCATTTACGCTGGAAGTCGCATGAATACAGCGTTGCTGCGGGTTGTGCGGTGAAAAATCATCGTAACTGGTCAGGTCTTGATATGGAAACGCGAATGTGAGGACGTGAGAGGATGTTGAGGATAGAAAACCAAAAAAGTCCTCAAAATCCCGATAGTCTGGGCTTCATCTGCGTTCCTTGACGAAGAACCTGACCAGTTACAAATTATCTTTACCGCCGATACCGATATTTCTCAAACGGCATTCCCGACGACAAACGGAAATCATTACCAAAGCCTGTAAAATCAACAAAGACAAACTCCCGCGCAAAGGTCGGATACACCCACGACCAGAGAATACGCCCGTCGCGGCGGACATCGCGGGTGTATTGGGGTTGTCCGAAAATGATGTAAATCATGCCCATATCCGATGCCCAGCCTTCGCCTGCTCCCATTGTGCGGAAATTCCGGTTTGCATAGTCAATGCGCTGGTAGTATTCCTCAAACGCCTCATTGCGCAAGGTTTTCGGCGTGGGGTCGAGGCGTTGCCAATACTCGTAGAAGCGTTTTTGCTTTTCTTCTTCATTCGCTCCATTTTGAATCGTAGTAATCTCCCCCGCCTGCGCAACGTAGCGCATTTGCCGCACAGCGCGGTTTAGTTCCTCGCCCTTGAGCATCGTCAGCCAGCCCAAACCTTTCCATTCCAAGCGAATCGTCCGCGCAGAAGCCGCAATTACGTCGCGGTCTTGAAATTTCTGTGTGGTGTCGTTTGCTCGCAAGCCCAGAACGCGCAAAGTGTAGTTCCCAAGCTGCATCTGTGGCGGGAGCTTGATGCCGATGTAGTGCTGCTCGCGTGGGGCGGCAACGTTGTAGCGAGTGCGGCGGCTCATGGTGAGGCGAGTATTTTTCTCATCCAAAATTTCACAAACAAAATCGGCGGAATCCAAGCCTGGACCGAAGGCATTGTAGGTTTCAAAAAACACATAAAAACCATCCTGCGTGAGCGGCGAAACGTCGTCGCTGAGATACGGCGTGATACCAAAGCGGTCGCCATTCGGTGTAATCGCGCTCGCCAGCATGACGCTACTCATGGCAAATTGCATCGCATCCACCTGAAGAGCCTTGAAACTGCGCTGCATGGAGACATTTCGCTTGCTTAAAATATCGTCCACTTCCGCAATCACGATGTACGAGCCAGGTGCAATCGTAAACGAGGTTTGTACGTTGTCAAAAGCAGCCGTTGCGCCGAGCGTCGGTTCTACGCGGTCTTCTTTTATGGGGCGTTCTTTCCGAACCGTTTGTAATTCCTTACCTGTTGTGGCATCTTTCAGTGTGATGGTCAAATAATAATCGCCCAAGTACACACCGTCTTTTTTCATAAAACTGAGCGTGGTATAGGGAACAATGGTGAAAACGTCCACACGCTGCGTAGAATCTCGCTCGCCCTTAAAAAATAGTACATCCATAAAAAATGCTTTTGCCGGACTTTGTTGTGGAATCGGCGACGGCGCGTTTTGGAAGAGTGTGCTAGGGCTGGTTTGTGCGCGAAGGAGCGCGGGCTGTATGGCGAGTGCAATCACACATAGCCCAAACGCAAGTAGCCCAAACGCAAGTATTGATGAGCTTTTCAAAAGATATTGTTTCATGGAAGAAGGAAAATAATTGCTAATGAAGCAGGGGAAACTACGGGATGACAAACTTATGATTTTACCGCAACGGCAAAATATACCGCCAGAATAATGAGCGCGAAAGCAACCGCATAGTTCCATTTCATGCGCTCTCCAAGCACGAGCGTTGCGAAAGCGATAAAGACGGTTATCGAAATCACTTCTTGAATGATTTTGAGTTGCGTTGCCTCAAAATACTTGTAGCCAATGCGGTTTGCGGGAACCTGCAAACAATACTCAAAGAGCGCGATTCCCCAGCTAATGGCAATAATTTTCGGCAACGATTCATGCTCGCCTTTGGCAAATTTCAAATGCCAATACCACGCAAGCGTCATAAACACATTCGCGGCGGCAAGAAGGAGAATGGAAATGCTCATAGAATTTTTGCTATTCTGTAACTGCTTCGGTCTGATTTTTTGGATGCAGATGAAAATGATTGAATGGATGAAGATGTTGGAAAAGCAGAAAATATCAAGGATAGGTGCCAATTGATTGTATCATCTTCATCAATCCAATCATTTTCATCTGCGTCCCTTCTTTATTGCCGAGATATAAGCAATGACGTTGCTATTACTTTCCAACAAAGACGGGTGCTTGTTTCGTCGCAAATGCCATTAAGCCAATCGCACAATCTTGGCTGTTCCCAGCGATTGCTTGCATATCGGCTTCCAAATCCAATATCTCATCCAGCGTGGAATGAAGCGACTTGTGGAGCATTTGTTTTGCCAAGCCAAGTGTTTTTGTGGGCGCGGCGGCAAGGCGCAGAGCCAGTTCTTGCACGGTGTGTTGGTAATTCTCAGCAGAAGCAACGCGGTTCACTAAGCCCATTTTCAGCGCAGTTTCAGCGTTCATGGGTTCGTTGAGGGCGATAAATTCAAATGCTTCTGGATAATTCATCATGCGCGAAAAGAAGAATGTTCCGCCAGAATCTGGCACAAGCGCAATGCCCGTAAAGCCTTCTACCAAGCGGGCTTCCGCGTGCATAACGCGCATATCGGTTGCCAGCGCGATTGCCAAGCCAGCACCAGCCGCCACACCGTTGATTGCACCTAAAATCGGCTTCGGAAGGTCGCGCATGGTGCGAATGATGGGATTGTAGCCTGTTTGCACCATCGTCTTGAAATCTATTGTGCCGCCTTTACTCATTGCCATTGCTTCTTTCAAATCCTGTCCCGACGAAAAGGCTTTGCCAGAACCGCCCGTCAGCACGACACAGCGCACAGCATCATTGGCGGCGGCATCGTTCAATGCTTCAACGAGGTCTTTTTTGAGTTGTGCATTAAAAGCATTATAGACTTCGGGACGATTCAAGGTGAGCGTGGCTACGCCCTTTTCAAGCGAATAGGCAATGGTTTGGTAGTTCATTGGGAAAAGAATGGAGGTGGTGAGAAAAAGTAAAAATATTCGTGGCACAGACATTCTTGTCTGTGAGTATTCGTACTGGTTTCAGGCGACAAACACAGACAAGAATGTCTGTGCCACTATTGATGTTTTTCTATTTTTTTGTTGATTTCTAAACGAGGCTACGCTGAATGCACCTGCAAAATACGAATCATATCGCGCACGGCAGTATCTAAGCCAACAAACGCCGCACGGGAAATAATTGCATGACCAATGCTGATTTCTTCCATTTCAGGAATGGCGCAAATATGGTGAACATTGCCGTAATGCAATCCGTGTCCTGCGGTTACTCTCAGTCCCAGCGAAGCCGCATACTTACTTGCATTGCGGATGCGCTCCAATTCATGGTGCTGTTCTTTTTGTGTGCGAGCATTGGCGAAGGTGCCGGTGTGGAGTTCAATAATTTCTGCACCCGTCGTGGAAGCAGCGTTTATCTGCTCTTCAGAGGGTTCAATGAAAAAACTGACCTGAATATCGTTTTGGTGCATTTTCGCCACAACTTCGGTGTAATAATGCAGATTTTTCGCCACATCCAAGCCGCCTTCGGTGGTGAGTTCTTCGCGGCGTTCTGGTACGAAGGTTACGAGGTCGGGGAGCGTGTCAATCGCAATGGCAATAATCTCCTCCGTTGCTGCCATTTCGAGGTCGAGCTTGGTTTTGACGGTCTCGCGCAAAAGCCGCACATCGCGGTCGTTCACGTGCCGACGGTCTTCGCGGAGATGGCAGACAATACCCACCGCGCCCGCAAGTTCCGCAATCGCCGCCGCAGCAACGGGGTCGGGTTCGATGCCGCCACGCGCTTCGCGCAGCGTTGCGATGTGGTCAATGTTTACAGCGAGATGAATCATAGCGAAAGCGTAGATAAAAGGACGAAAGTACTCGCAAATCCGACGAGCGTGGAAACCTAAAAATACAATATTTGCACAGGAAATCATATTGCTTTTTGCGCATAATGCGGCGCATTGTTCTTATCAATCAGCAGCAGCATTTTCCCATTCTTCCATGCTTGTAAACAAGCGGCTATGCGGTTCTACGGCAGTAAAATTCATTGGTTCAGTAAAGGAAACTTCTGCCAGCATTCGCTCGGTCGCACTCCAGCGCACGAGAAACAGCACCCACACACCGCCATCGCGCTCCGCCAGAGCCATAAGCGGGCGTTTGTAGAGCGGATGCCCTTCCTGAAGCGAGGTCATTAGCTCGCTTTCCAAAAACTGTCGTTCTACATCGTTACTAATTGCTGTCCACGCGCCTTTCCATGCGTAGTTTGCAATATCTGCTGGGAGAAGATTCATACAAAAGTAAAAGGGTTGAGCATACGGCTCAGAGGGATGAAGGTTGTGCAACGGTTGCAGACAAGAGTGTCTGCGCCACTCAAGATAAATACTGGCTTCGGCACAGGCGGACACTCTTGTCTGCCATGAAACCAGACGTTTACGAAAACATTCACCTATTTCGCTGACAAATGATACCGCGCATTGGGCAATGGATTTTTCGGGTCGGAAGGGCGTTCAAACAACACAAAGCCTTGATTCTCCCACACAACCGCATATTGCTTTTGCACCAAAAAGAGTGAATCGAGGTACGTTGCGCAGTCGTGGCAGTATTTGTATTCACCATAAAAGAATTTCTCTGGCGTATAGCCCGCTTCAAATCTGATTGTTGGACGATTTGCATCCAGCGAGACTGACGTATTTGGGTCGAATTTTGCACGGACGACAAAACGCGGGAATTTATCGGGGAAAGCGCATGATTGCTCGTGTTGGAGGAGGTCCTTGCGAACAGTCCACATTTGCCCAATCCAAGGATGTTTGTACCAAGGAATGGTTTTCGTCACAAAATAGAGCATTGCCATACTTGGGTAGGCTTGCAGCGTATCGTTTTCCTGCAAGCCGCGTTCTTGCAACTCTTTGAGGAGTTCTTCGGCGTTGCGGGTGCGCCCTTCGCTCGAGGCAATGCCGCGCAAGGATGGATACTGAAACCAAGTATTCAAGCGATACGTGGGCTGCTCGCGGTAGGGCATTTGAATACGTAGTGCGATACCCAGCACGATTGCCCCAACAGCCAGAACATCGCGCACAATGCGGAGTTCCAGCCATTTCGAGGTGAAGCGTCCAGCTTCCAAGAGCGCAATCGGGAATACCAACCACACGCCGTGCCGAAAATTACTCACCCACACGCCCGAACCGCCTAAACTTGCCAGCACAAAAAACGCAAATGCCGCACCAAACAATACCTGCTTCTCCAACGCCATTTCACGCCATTCCGTCAGCGCAATGTATCCCAGCACCAGCAATGGTGCGCCCAAGAGCAGCGAGGTAATTGGTCCATAATGAAAGCCCAAGGATTTATCTGCCAATACCACAACCACCGCAAAGATAAGAACGCTAAAGCCCGCCAAAAGCACGATGCGCACTGCGTTTCCAAGCCGTGAGCCAAGAGCCAAGAACGGCACTTTCCGCCACACAAACGCCAGTACAATTCCCGCGCTGCCCACACCCAAAATTTTTGCATAGCGAATAGCCGTGCTTTTCAAAAGCGGATAGTAGCCAAGTTCGGGATGTGCATTCGCATATTCATGGAAAGTATTGACCGCATTCATAGATTTGATGCTGGCGGCAATGATTCCATTCAGCGTGAAACCTCGCGCATACAGCAAGCCGACGCACACGCCGCAGCCGAGCAAAAATCCCGCCATCAAAAAGCCTGCAATGCTGATTATATCTTGCTTGTACGCACTTTCCTTGTTTGCGCGAAGATACACAAACACGAGCAATGCGTACACCGCCGCGCACCAAAGCAGCATCGGCAACCGCGCAAAGACCATGAAGGCAGCAGTGATACCGCTTCCAAGCATGAGAAGCGAAGTTTTTGTCGGAGAATCAGGGTGCTGACGTGAAAAATAGCGCAGAAACAATGCCGCGCTCACGGCGCACAAAAATGGCGGCAAATTGTGATATTCCGCCACCAAACCTTCTTCGCTATTAAACACCGCCAGAATCATCGTTGGAACGAGTGTCAGTGCGATTGCGCGGTGATTGCCGTAAAAAAAACTGAGCAGCCAATAACATGCGAGCGTCGTTGCAACAATCATCAGTTCCCATTGCAGACGATAGGCAAGAAGCGACTCCGCACCTGTAAAGAACCAAAAGCCCGCCAAAAACGCGCTTCCGAAATTATTAAAATCCCACAGCGCGGCGGCGGGATGCTTGGCTTGCAACCACGCCATTGCAGTGCTGTAGCCAGTGTCGGTGTAATCTAAACCAAAGAACAGAAGCGGTGTGAGCAGCGCGAGACTGGCAAGCAGCAACAGTGCGCCATTGCGGAGGAATGAGGAATTGAGCGAAGAAGAATTCATGAAGGAAAAATGTGTCCCGTCCTGAAAAAGCTGACAAATGAATTCTCAATTTTTTTCATGGAGAGGTATGTGGTAGAAAAACATCGGATAGTGAAACGCTACAATGTAGCGTTTACGCAACAAATCGTTAGTCAAATAGAGTGCGGCGAAATAAGTGTTACCGAATCGAAGAATGATGCGATAATGGTGTTTTAATGACGATAGACCGATGGCTGAAGCAGCACGGCAAACATCATCTTTTAGCAGCCGTTGTCCGAATCGAAATGACAGAAGAACGAGATTGAATCAAGTTTCTGGAGTAATACGTTTAAAAGTTGGAACGCACCTTGGCGCAGCTCCAAACGAAAGTATTAGTTTTGGAATCGGTCATCGCAAGCATTGATACGGAGTATAGGATAGCTGCAAAAAAAATTCGGCATCCTGCCCTTGCTCTCTGTTCGGACAGGCGGCATCAAAAAAGCAAAAGAATCTAAAATATCAGAACCGACTTTGACACGAATCTGATAAAGTCCGTCGGTGTCTTCCAGATATTTCAAGAATTTTTCCGGCACTCTCTCCACATTTGCAATGAAATCAAGTACATAGTCAATTTTTTTTCTTGGACTTTTTTCGGCTGTGCATCGTAAAATTCAAAGAAATGATACTCGTAAAAGATGACTTCTCGTATCATGGAAAAATTATCGAATACGATAACAAAATGCAAGGATTTGTTGCACAAATGCTGGATTGCCGTGCGCGTCAGTAATGGTGTGGGGTTAGGGGATGGTCATGATGATTTTCTTTGAGTATGCTGTGAGGTCATTGCCGAGACTTCATATAACGTGGCTTCTTGGTTACTGAAGTGGCAAGCATATATATTGACCTAACTTTCAGTTTCCTTGAATTCAATCTATGCTAATTTCTATTTGTCCATCCATTTGGGGGAATTTATCAAAGATTTTGTCAATAACACTTTTCATATCTCCACCATGTTGATTTGTATAAGCATAGGTTTTCCTGTTTAGACGAAAAAGCTGTTCATCCTTGTTAAACCAACGTGAAGCATCATATTTACTATTTTTCTTTCTGCATTTTTCATCAAAATCTTCTTTTTTATTTACTTCTTCATCTATAACAGACCATGCACTATTACCACCTGTCAGTTCAAACAAGTCTTCAGGGTTGATTTTTACTTTATTTATTGCAGAATCTATAACAAAAAACATTGCTTCACGTTTATTCAGCTTATTTTTTTTCTCGGCTTGGATTGTAATGTCATATTTCGTTTTATCTCTTTTATTCGTTTCCCTTCGGGCTTTTCTTTCTTCAGCAGCTTTTTCTTTCTGTTTGACCTGAAAATCCGCTGCTTCAGGTAAAGGGATAATTTGTTGGATATCCAAATACAAGCTATTTATATCCTTGTAAGGCTTGATACGCACACATTGAATATCTATATCTCTCTCATTAAGCCAAAGAATAGATGTAGTCAATTCTTTTGAAAAATCTGCTGAAATTAAAATGATTCGCACATCATTGGCAAAATCTTGTTCCTTAGGTTCTTCCCAACCTAAAAAATTTAAAATTCTAACTGCACCGTCTATTTCTTTCATGCCTTCTTTTTTCAGATATTCACTATGAATCTGTACAATGTCTTGATACTGTGTGCCAGCCACCATTGCCGCATAGCGCAAAGATTGGAGTTCCATATGCCCACCGTCTTCTGTACGTTTCAGTTCAATGACAACTAAATTTGCTTCTCTATCAATACAAAGAATATCAATTCTGCGCTTGCTATCTTCCCAGTTACTGAACTCAGTGCATATAACAAACAAATCTTTATCAAGTATTTCAATAGAACTAGCAATGTACTTTTGTAGGTCGCTTGCTTCTCGAATGTGTTCGTCAGCAAACGTTGTTTTCGTAAGTTCTACCAGTTTCTGATTTTCAATTTTCACGATTGCCATAAAATATCACATTAAGAAATGAAACTTAGAAATAATCAAAGCAGCACCACAAGCAGCAGTGCGGCTCCCAATCAATTACATTTTACCCATTCTTCCCAAGCCAAAAACTGACGGGAGCGCATACTGCAAAATACCGCCATGCTTGCCAAGTATTCCACTTCGACTATCATTTTTCTGCAAAAACCTCGTAATGCGTTACCTTCTCCTCAAACTCCAGCAAATATGCGTCGTCTTCAGGATAGTATTTCGCTTTTTCAAAATCATCACCAGCAAAATTCTTGATAACATCAAGATTTTCCCAATAGGTGATAAGATTGAAATGCGCTTCATTGCCTTGAATATTTCTCAAGAATTGT
>JAAFIV010000072.1 GCA_013298775.1 Ignavibacteria bacterium
GCATTATCCAAGCATCAACGACCACAATTCACCATCTATGCTGGTTCGCCAAAGGTCGAACTACCAACCCAGCAGTTGCCCATTGAATGGGGTAGATAAATTCTCTCATCGTGGTCAACCTATTTTAGGCAAGGACACTCTTCTTCAGCTGCCCGACGGGGATATACCTGACGAGTTTATAAATCGTACATTCTTTGAAACTTCTTTGAAACTTCTTTGAAACTTTTCTACGAAGCGTCTCGTACATGAGAAAAAACAAAAATACGAAACGCATCGTATATCTTTTCTACTTCTTTGTTTCGGAGATGTTTTATGAAACCGAGTTACGTTCATTCAAACCAAGTATTATTGTCGCAGAGCTCTAAAAGCAAGATTTTATGCGTCTCTCAGAGAATGTTGCTTTTTGTTTTTCTTTGTATTTGTGTTATCGTTTCTGGCTTGCACCCCGCATCAAGTCTGGCGAATATGGATTCTCTTGCCTCACCGAAAACCACATCAAGCGCAACGACAGCAAGCGCAACGACAGCAAACGCGACACCAGAACAGAAGCCACTTCTGAAGCTCTTTTTGAATTGTGCGCAATCCTGGTTCTGCTACGAAGATTTCACCAAAACAGAGCTTTCTGCGTTTGATTTCGTCCGCGACCGCTTCCAGTCTGATGTGGAGATGCTCGTTATTCGTCAAGATGGCGCGAATGGCGGCTCGCTCTACACGATTGAAATGCTCGGACACGGCGCAGTGCTTGAATCCATGCGCGATACACTGCGCTTTACCACGAATCAAGCCGACACCGACGACATGATTCGCACAAAACTTGCAAAAATCTTAAAGCTCGGTTTGGTGCGTTTTGCGGTCAAATCTTCCGCCAATGATGCCATCACGCTGGACTTCAAAAAACGCTCCCAAGCCGACCTCACCAAACAAGCCGACCCTTGGAATTACTGGGTGTTCAACACCGAAGTATGGGTAAATATGGAAGGTGAAAGTAACTATTTTCGGCTGTTTGCCGAAGGAAATTTTACCGTGCGCCGGATTACGGACGATTCCAAAGCTGTTGTGCGCTTGTCCTATGGGCGCAATCAGAGCCAATACACGGTGAATAACGAAAATTTTTCTGCTACAACCGAGCGTTGGAGCGCGTTTGGGCAATATGTGAAAAGTATTGATGAACACTGGTCTGTGGGGGCGACGTATTTTGGCGAGCATTCTATTTTTCGCAATTTCCAGTTCGCACAGCGCATCACGCCTGCTGTGGAGTACAATGTCTTTCCGTACTCGGAAAATACACGGCGACAGTTGCGCTTGGTCTATGAGGTTGGGTATCAGCATTTGCAATATATTCAGGAAACGGTCTATTCCAAAATGCAGGAATCACGCCCCTTGCACCGCTTTTCAGTCATCGCGGATGTGAATCAGCAATGGGGTAGTATCAACATCGCACTTCGCGGTATGAATTTTCTCGACAATTTTAGCCAGCACCGCATTTCAATGGATTCACGCCTCAATTTACGCCTTATTGAGGGCTTGTCGCTGAATCTGTGGGGTTCGGGCGCACTCATCCGCGACCAAATTTCCCTCGCCAAAGCCGACGTAAACCAAAGTACCGCGCTTCTGCAAGGACAGCAACTTCCAACTGCTTTTTCGTACTGGACGGCAATCGGCGTTTCCTACACGTTTGGTTCAATTTTTAACTCGGTGGTGAATCCTCGTATGGGGCAGATTGAGTAAAATTTCATGCCGCAAATCTTATTCTCCCCAAGCCTTGTCATCTTCGCATTGCAAGGCTTTTTTCTTGGGAAATTCTCTGTGTTTTTCGCGCATTTTTCCTAAATTTGTGGTCGGTGCTGGTACAAGCCTAAAACCCGCATAAAACCTCACTTTCCCTCAAATAGCATGAAAAACATCGGACTTTTTGTAAATACCACTAAAAGAGAGGCAATCGCCTGCACGGAAGCGGCAGCGCGGATTACCCGCGAGAAAGGCATGAATTGTTACGTGTCGCCAGAGGTGTACGCGCTCTTTAGTGCCGAGACGAAAAAGCTCGTTGAAGCGCATGAATACTCGCATTTCGATAAGTACGTGGATGCAATCGTTTCTTTCGGTGGCGATGGCACGATGCTGGGTGCGGCAAAGGAATTTCTCACGGCGGAATTGCCGATAATGGGCGTGAATCTTGGGAAGCTGGGCTTTTTAGCGGAGTATTCGGTGAAGGAATTGGAGGATGGTTTTAATGCGCTCTTGAAGGGAGATTTTATCATTGAAGACCGCACCATTCTTGAGACGAAGGTCAATAACACGATGCTCTACGCACTGAACGATTTCGTGATTCACAAGCGCGATTTTGCTCGTATGATTACCATTGATGCCGTGATTGACAATGTTCCTGTTGCGGAATACCACGCCGACGGCTTGATTATTGCCACGCCGACGGGTTCAACGGCGTATTCGCTCTCAAGCGGCGGTCCCATCATTGCGCCGAATTGCCACGTGATTGTGCTAACGCCCGTTTCGCCGCACTCGCTGAATATGCGCCCTTTAGTCATTCCCGACACCTTGGAAATTACGCTCACCACCGGCACAGAAAGCGGCATCACGAGCCTTGTTGCCGACGGGCAGCATCTTACGCCGCTTGAGCCACAGGAGCGCGTTGTTATTCGCAAATCGGAGCGCGTTGTGAAGCTCTTGAAGCGCGTGGAAAATTCGTACTACGATTTGCTGAAAAATAAGCTGCTGTGGTCTATTCATGCGAAGCAGTAGGGAATACGCACACTGCTCAACTACGTTTTTTCGCCAACAGATTGCAAAAAATGGTTGTACAATCGGCGGCTGTACCACTGCTTGTTTGCTATCATTGCATCCAAAAGTGGTTTTGCTTCGGTAATGATTCCACGCCGCTTTGCGTTTATCAATATCGTAAGCGTCCCTGCCAGTGGCAATCCTTCTTCTTGTGCAATCGCGTAACCAAGCCGTTCATCAATCAGTACCAAATCTGCGTTGAGTGCCTTTGCAAGAACAATCGTCTGTGCTTCGCCAATATCAAGGTCGCGGCGAAGCAAATGCTCATAGTCGGGCGCATGAACAGGATGCACACGTAGCAACTCTGTGCCAATACCAAAGCCACCGCTCACAAGCTCTCCCGCAACGGCTTCGGAGATATGTACCACGCCAAATAACTGTGCAACAATATCTTCACGACCGATACCGAACAACGATGATAACGGCGTTGTATTTGATACAATCATCATTGTACACGACTTTCAAGAAGGCGTTCAACAACGTCCGCTTGCTCAATCAGTTCATCTACTTCCTCATTGCTAAAATCAAAAATTGCTTCACCACGACGTGATAATTCCTCAATAAATGCCATACGGCTATATCCTGCGAGTTCTGCAGCTTTTCCGAGACTGAGCTTATTTTGACGGTACAATGCTAGTGCGCCCGAAAAGAGCAATTCACGCGCAAATTCATCGCGTGAAAGCCGCAAGGACAGTAGTAATGCGCTGTCTATGGGAATGGAAATAGTTGTCGTCATAATTTTTGTAGAATCGTTGTAGATACAAAAAAATTATCGCGGAATCGTCGTACTTACGCCAATGCGCACACCGTCGTAGCCAAGCACCCAAGCGCGTCCGGGAATGTAGGACACAAGCGGTACGTAGGCAGTTAGCGAAACTTCATCCTTGAATGTCCACAACAGGCGGCTCTCTGGCAAAATATCGGCGAGATTGATGCTGAGGGAAATGCCAGAGTCGAAAGAGAAATAGTCATTTCCCGTAGGATTGGAGAATGCACCTGCTATCCATGCTCCAGGCTTCAATGCTTGCAGCACAGGTATCGTAATTCCCATTTTCCCAAGTGTCTTATTGCCAAGGAAAAGATTTCCGGCCACAATCAGACTTCGTGCATCGTTGGAGGTGCGAATTAAACCACCGCCACCTGGCGTGAATACTGGCAATCCAAAATTATACTCTGCAAAGCGGGTAAATCGCGATGGGATATTTTCAAATCGTTCAAGCGGTGTTCCACGTTGCAATGACATAAAAAATGGCTGACTTGGTGCAGAATTTACATAACCGAAAAGTCGTGGTTTGATGCTAAAAAACGGTGAATCCAACCATGTTTCCGACCATTCAATGCGTGCTTGAAAACCACCATTAAGTATCAAATTTCCTTCCACTTGAAAATATCCGTTTCGCCAGCGTTGTTCAGCAAGTGCACCTAAGCGGAATATGATGAGATTGTTAGGATTTCCAGAGAGAAAAGGGTTTTGTAAAAAATACGACGTATCCGTCATAAAGAAAGCGTCTGCCATAACTGTGCGCAACGAAAAATCTTCACGAGCGTACCGCATAGGGCGCATATCTTCAAGTCCGCGTAAACTCATGCCCGTTACGCCATCCATACTAAAAATCTTGCCATCAATAGTATTGATAATACCGTTTTCGCCCAGTGTTTGCTGCAAACCCACCTGCCAATCAAATCGCTGATTCCCCAAATTGTAATACGCACCAGCCGTAATCTTCGGCGAATTATACGCCCCAACACCATCCGCACGCACTCCAAGCTGCAAGCCCCCAAGCGGGTCGTACCACACCGACGGGCGCACCGATACGCCATAATAATCAAGCGGCTGTGCTTCATCGAAGCGCGTCATAAAACCAAGTTTCACTTCTGGCATTGCGGGAAATAATCCACCAGCTTGAATCTGATTTTTCGTAAGGTCGTTCCGAAGCAGATTTCCTGCGGTGTCCAGCCGAATGCTCGTGATGGGGCGCGGTGTGATAAATTCCGCCGTATAATCACCTGCCGCCCAGAACCAAGGTGCGATGCGGGTTGTATCCTTATTCGGCGCATTCAGCATATCGCTGGGAATATGAATTTTCGTTTGCAGACCCGAACCATCACTTGCGTAGAGGTTGAGCGGTACGTGGGCGCGTTCTCGCTTCGTGAGTTGGAGCGTGTTTTTGTATTTTCCGTCTGGCGTTGGTTCGGAACGCAAGGATTGGAGCGTGTAGTCGGGCAGTTCTGTTCCGCGCAGGAAGGTATCGAACACTTCATCCATGCGCTGTCCGAAGGTTTCCGACGCAATTTTCTCAAAATCTGGCGGGTACGGATGACGGAATCGCCACAACCCCTGATAATTCCTCAAAAGTTCATCCACTTTCGCCTTGCCAAAGGAATACTCAAACTGCCGCATCCACGCCGAACCCTTGCGATACACCATCACGGCGGTCATGTCCTCGTTGAAGCGGTCATGCGGGATGGAGAGCGGTTCGTCGTAGCCAAGCGCGTACACGCGAAGAAAGGCGCGGTTTGATTCGAGAGCATCCTTGCGGCGTGGAATAAGCGCGTTTTCAAGCCACGTGGAGCGCGTCTGCTCGTCAATGTTGAACTCCTCCGACATAACGCGGTCGGTGAGGTAATCCGTGATGCCTTCGTCCATCCAAGCGTGTTTGGTTTCGTTGTTCGCCGCCATACCGTAGAACCATTGGTGAATTGCCTCGTGCGCGACTGTTCCCAGTGTGCCGTTGTAATCACTGCTCCGAATCATCACCAAATTCGGGTACTCCATACCGCCGTCGCCCGCTTGCGTACAGGTGAATTGTTTATACGGATATGGCAAATACTTTTCGCCCAAAAAGCGGAAAATACGCGGCAGCCAGTCTGTGGCATTCCGCCAGACCGCATCGTACTTGGGTTTGGTGAGAATGTGAAAGGTCATGTTGGGCGAAATAGCAGACGTAGCGGGCATTTTCACAACACGGTGAATGTAGTCCGCATCCGCCACCCACGCGAAATCATGCACGGGAAATGCTACGAAATGCCATGTTTTTGTGCCTTGCAGCTTTTCTGCGTCAGGCGCGGGCATTTTCACGGAATCGCGGTCGAACTCGTAGCCATGCCCGACTTCAAGCGGGTTCTGGAGGTCGCCCGACGCGCCCACGACGAGCTTTGCAGGCAGCGTAATTTTCACATCGTACTTGCCCCACACGCCGTAAAATTCGCGCAGCACGAACTGGTTATTTTGCCAGCCGTGCTGGTCGTATTGGCACAATTTCGGAAACCATTGCGCCATCGAATACCGCACACCTTGAGCATTATTCCGCCCTGAACGCCGCACCTGCACTGGCACTTGCCCCTCAAATGCAAACTCAAGTGTGGTGCGCTCCTGCGGCAAAAGCGGTTTGGACAAATCCAGCCGAATAATTGTTCCCAAGCGTTCTACCGTGAACGCCGCACCGTTGCTGGTTCCGGGCAGTATTTCCAATTTACCAATTTCGTTTGGTTTCAAATTCGCAAAGGTCTCAGGTTTTAGGCGGTTCGGACCGATTGCCGCCACGCGCTTTGCGGTCAAGCTATTCGGCTGAAAAGCGTTGAAGTGCGCGTGGAAGAAGATTTGGCGCAGCGTATCGGGCGTGTTGTTCGTGAACTCCACGCGTGATGTGCCTTTGAAGGTATAGTCATCATCATTCACCGTTACGTTCATGGTGTGGACGAGTCCCTGAAGGCGTTCTTGCTGCAAACGTGCTTCCATATCAGCAGGAAATCCTGACGGAACACCGCTTAACGAAAAGCCGTTTGACGAAAAGCCGCTTGACGAAAAGCCTCTTGGTTGCTGGGCTTGAAGGATATTGCACAGTGTGCAGAGAATAACGAAAAACACGGTACACGAACGAATCATAAATCTAAAAAAACATGAGTAAAAAAAATACCTACGTGAATCAAGGTTTGATGCGTTAGGAACGATGTTGAAATAAATGCGCGATTTCTCTTCATTAGTGGCACAGACATTCTTGTCTGTGAGGCATCAAAGCCGCATCAGGACTCACAGACAAGAAGTCTCAAGCCACTGAAGCCTAAAGAAAATGACACCTTATTTTTTAACCATTCCTTAGTACATGGTTCTTGAAATACGTAATGATTATTGGAATGCGGATGAAGTCCCAGACTCTCAGGATATTGAGGATTTTTTGCCGTCCTCACCATCCTCTCCGTCCTCCAGTCCGCGTTCCTTTCTCACATTGTGTCGTATCATTGCATAATGTAAGAATCATGTACTTAGTATAAAAAGCTCCATGATGCTTGCACACAACTTCTTCACCGAAGCTGCCGCGTGAAAGACCCAGATAATACGCCGCTCTCACTGCGCTCTGCTACGCGTAATGTGGGCGACATGCCAAGCGTAAACTGCCGTGTAAGTCGCTCCATGTCTTCGGTTTGGCGAAGGAGTTGTTCCAAACTTTGTGCAATTGCGCCCGTTCCGCGTGTGGCTTCTTCCAGCACATGCGCAATCGAACTCATACTCCGCGCCATTTCTGAGCTGGTGGTCGCTTCCTGTTCACTTGCTGCCGCCACTTGCGACATCACATCCGACACACGCCCCGTCCGCTCAATGATTTGCGTGAGTGCCTGGGTTGTTTCGCTGACCAGTTCTTGTCCCGTGCGCACTAAACTTTTTCCTTCGGTCATTGTGTGAACGGCGGCATCGGTATCGCGTTGAATGACCGTAATCATGCTTGCAATCTGCTTTGTGGCGGTTTGTGTCCGCTCGGCGAGTTTGCGCACTTCGTCGGCAACAACGGCAAAACCGCGTCCAGATTCTCCCGCGCGAGCCGCTTCAATAGCCGCGTTTAGAGCGAGAAGGTTCGTTTGGTCGGCAATTTCATCAATCACCGAAATAATTTCGCCAATCTGCTCGCTGGATTCGCCCAGTTTCGTAATTTTCTCTGCCGATTCCAGCACCACGCCGCCCAATTTCTCCACATTCTGCAACATATTTTTCATAATCGTTTCGCTGTGAACCGCGTCATCATTGGTCTGCGAGGCTTCGTGCGCAGCGACGGCGATTTGCTGGGTGCGGTCGCCAATGGTGTGCGACATTTCCTCCACCGAGTCTGCAACCTGCATCACTTCTTGCATTTGCGACTTCGCGCCCGCGCTCAGTTGCTCGGTTGTCGCGCTGATGTGTTCCACCGAACCCAAGGTATGTTGCACCGAGCCGACAACTTTTTCCAGCATTTGCCGCACATTTTCCACGCTGCTATTGAATGCCTCAAAGACGCGCCGAATCTCGTCGTTGCGCTCTGGCGTGAGGCGAATCGTGAGGTCGCCAGCAGCAAGACGATTTGTTGCACGCAAGATGTGTTCTACGCTTGAAGCTAAGTACGCCCGTTGTTCTTCGGCGCGAGCGAGCATTTCTGCGGCAATGCGCTCATTCTCGGCTTTCATTGCCGAAAGTTTTTCATAGTCGGTTTGCGCTTGTATCCGCGCTTGTTCCTGCGTGTCCTCCAGCATTTTCATGGTGCTGAATTTTGCAATTTCAAACATCCGCGAAGTGAAATAGAGAATAACCGTCATGCCGAGCGCGGAAATAAGGGACTTGATGGCAAATTGCGCCTCGGTAAGCTGCAAAGTCGGAAACACAAAGCCGCCTCGTGCTGCAAAATGGAAGCCAAGTAACAGAATTACTGCGAATATCATCCAGCGCATACCAGAACGCAAGCCGTTTACGAGCATTGCCGTCAAAGGCACGGTCGCAAGCCAGTAGCGTGTGCCAGCCGTCGGTCCGCCTTCAAAAAAAATGAGCGCGAAAATCACATACGCCAAACTCGCTACGAGCCAATTTCCCGCAAGCGGCATACTTTTAGTCTTTTTCAACACAAAAGGAATACACAATCCTGAAAGAAATGCAGCAAAAATACATCCACCAGAAATAGCTAATCGAAAGGCAAACGTGTACTGAAGAGCGTAGTAGAGCGTTCCCAAAATAAAAATAAAGGAAATGCCGACAATAGTGCGGGCGCGGCGGAATTCATCGTAATTGCTGCGGACTTCTTCAGGGACAAAGCGCAAAATAAAATCATTCATACAAGTCAGAAGTAAGGAGTAATCAAGGACACAAGGCATTCCTACCTCACGTAGATGCCTCGCGGAATTGTCTGGCAAAATACAATTTTCTTCGCTGTTGCAATAGATTTTTTCCGCTTGTTAGGCAATTCCTTTCTTGGTTTTATCTTGGTTTTATCTTGGTTTTGCCGCCGCAAACACCTAGATTTGCGGCGTATTTGCTTCATTGTGAGCGTATCCAGAGTTTTGTGTAAATGCCCTCACCCAACCCTCTCCCAGAGGGAGAGGGCTTTAGAAGTGATTCTTTTTCTTTGTCTTAGCACCTTCTCCCTTTGGGGGAAGGCGGGGGATGAGGGCGTTTCCACAAAATCCTGCACACTCTCTTCATTGCTTCTTTTTTTTCTTTTCACCATGCTCACAGTTTCTTCTCTTTCGATTCAATTCGGCGGCACCTTCCTTTTCGACGATGTTTCCTTTATGATTCAGCCCCGCGACCGCGTTGGTTTAGTCGGCAAAAATGGCGCGGGAAAATCAACGCTGATGAAAATTCTTGCGGGATTGCAAGAGCCTGAAGAAGGCAAAGTCCACCGTTCCAACGGCTTGACGATTGGCTATTTGCCGCAAGACGGCATCACGCAGGCAGGGCGCACCGTGTACGACGAGGCAATTACCGCCTTTGCCGAAGCACTCGCGCTGGAAGAGCGTATCCACGCGCTTTCCGACGAATTAACCCGCCGCACCGATTCCGACTCCGAAGCCTACACCAAGCTCATTCACGAGCTTTCCGATGCAAACGACCATTTTGCGCGGCTGGACGGCTTTCAAACGCGCGGACAAGTTGAGCGAATTTTAATTGGCTTAGGCTTCACGCAGCAAGATTTGGAGCGGCTGACCGATGAATTTAGCGGCGGCTGGCAAATGCGTATCGAGCTTGCAAAAATTCTCCTTCGCAAACCAGATTACATCTTGCTTGATGAGCCGACGAACCACCTCGACATTGAATCTCTCACGTGGCTGGAAGACTTTCTGCAAAACTACGACGGCGCAGTGGTGATGATTTCCCACGACCGCGCTTTTTTGGATGCCATCACTCGCAGAACGCTTGAAATATCGCTTGCAGAGATTCACGATTATCCCGCGTCGTACTCGCGTTACGTGGAAATGCGTCAGGAACGGCGTGAGCAGCAGATGGCAGCGTATAAAAATCAGCAAAAGCAAATCGCCGATACGGAAAAATTTATTGAACGCTTCCGCTATAAAGCCACGAAAGCCGTGCAGGTGCAGTCGCGCATCAAGCAACTGGACAAGGTTGAGCGGATTGAAATTGACGAAGAAGATACCGCGTCGGTGCATTTTCGTTTTCCTGAAGCTCCGCGCTCTGGGCGTGTGGTCTTTGAAGCGGAAAATGTCGTCAAAAAGTACGGCGAAAATGCGGAAGAAAAGACCATTTTACGCGGTGTGAACTTTGCTATTGAACGCGGCGAAAAGGTAGCATTTGTTGGGAAAAATGGCGAAGGGAAATCAACCTTTTCTAAAATTCTCATGGGCAAGGAAAACGCTGAGGGACAAGTAATCATCGGGCATAACGTAAGTATCGGCTACTACGCGCAGCATCAGGCGGAAATGCTCGACCCGAATGCAACGGTGCTGGACATTATTGACCGCGCCGCCACGGGAGAAATGCGCACGAAAATACGCGATTTGCTGGGCGCGTTTTTGTTTAGCGGCGACGCGGTTGAGAAAAAGGTAAAAGTCCTCTCTGGCGGCGAAAAATCACGCCTCGCGCTCGCAAAACTCCTGCTCGAACCCGTAAATGCGCTCATTCTGGACGAGCCGACAAACCACTTGGATATGCGCTCGAAAGATGTCCTCAAAAAAGCCTTGCTGGACTACAACGGCTCAGTGATTGTGGTTTCGCACGACCGCGATTTCTTGCAGGGTCTGACGAATAAAGTGGTGGAATTTCGCGGCGGCTATTTGAAAGAGTATGACGGTGATATTTACGAATTTCTGCGCTTGAAAAATCTTGACTCGCTGAAAGAATTGGAGGCAAAGGATAAAGGCAAAGGGCGTGAAGAAAAGGCAGAAGGCAAAGGGCAAAAGGATGAAGGAAAGTCGGAAGAGAAGAGTACCGAAAAGCCAGCAAATACAACGCTTCCAAGCGAACAACTCAGCACTCAAAACTCAACATTGAATGCCGCTCCACCTCTCGACCGCGAGGAGAAAAAACGCCTTCAACGCGAAGCACGGCGCGTCGAGCGGCAAATTGAAGAATGCGAAAAACACATTGCCACGCTCGAAGGTGAGGTTGGCAAAATGGACGAAGCAATGAACGCACCCGACTTCTATACCGCACCAAACCTCAAAGAAACACTTGCCAAGCATGAGGCAAAACGCAAGGAATTGGAGGCAAAAATGGAGGAGTGGAGCGCGTTGCAGGAAGAATTGGCGGGGCTTGGCGGGTGATTTTTGGGCTGACAAAGAAAGAAAATGAGAGAGTTTATGCCAATCGTATTTATTTGCCTAAGTGGACGCTTTCTCGTGTATATAACGAAAAAATATGACGCTATTTCGCCCGCAGATGCTATGTTTGTAGCGCAGATTTATCACTTTCACCTTACGCACATCGCCCTCACCCAACCCTCTCCCAGAGGGAGAGAGCTTCAGAGCTAGTTCTCATCAACCCTCGCCCTCTGGGAGAGGGTCTCGCGTAGCGAGGGGTGAGGGCGGCACGAGGATATGCGTAAGGTGAGTTATCACGTATTCCCTTTTGGGTGATAAAATCGTTATTTCCACCCAAGCAGCTGAAGAGTGCAGATATGCTGCCGTCCGGCGGATTCTTGTGGTCATAACTCGCCGGACGCTCAAGAAACCGCTTGAGCGGGACATTCCAATCTTTCAACCGAAAGGGAATATTATACATAATTGTAGCATAAACTGCCCATCATTGCTTCATCATCATTGCTTCATCATTATTGTTTTTATGCACAGAAACCTTACAAACAGCATTCGCACTATCATGGACGAATGGATTCCACCGGCGGTACGCGATAGCAAATGGTTTATGTACCCCTTTTTTTGGTATTGGTACAAAGGCGATAAAACAACCATCCGTGCGTATATGGACTTCAAAACCCGCGTCTGGTCCATGACGACGGAGGAATATGTGCATTTATATTCTGTGTTGCGCAAGAATAGCCGCGCAGCCTCACGTCCAACAGACTTAAACGATGCCTGCATCAACACCATGCTGGAGCGTCTCGACCGCACCGCTACAACCCTCATAGATATTGGCTGTGGCAATGGATTCTTTCTCAAACAAGTTGCTAAACTTGGCAAATACGAACTTCATGCTTGCGATGTAATGCCGCACGTGGACGTAGGCGAAGGCATACACTATCATCAGGGATTGATAGAATCGCTGCCGTTTCCTGATAACGCGTTCGATATTGTCACCTGCCACCACACCATTGAGCATATTACCAATCTCGCGCCTGCAATCCAAGAACTGAAGCGGATTGCACGGAAACAACTTATTATTGTAACGCCTCGCCAACGCTATTACTACTATACGCTTGATGAACATGTAAATTTCTTTCAAATGCAGGGACAACTTGAGGCAATTATCGGCGTGGAAACGCATGAATGCTTGAATCTGGATGGGGATTGGCTGTATATTGGCACAATGAAATGAATTGCAGAAACGACATGCTAACAACAAGAGTGTGAGGAAGCTATATTCTTCGACAAAAAACTCAGGGCGAAAATGACGTATGTCAATTTTCGCCCTGAGTTTTTTGTCGAAGGGTACTAAATGATTTCAGTTGGAAATCAAGCGCAGTATTGGATTGAAAAGGTAAAAAATAACATGAGTGGCACAGACATTCTTGTCTGTGTTGTTTGCCTGAATCCTGCACTAACACGCACAGACAAGAATGTCTGTGCCACTCATGGGTCAAGGACTCTTTCCAATTAAAATCATTTAGTACCTGTTGAAGGGTCAAAAAAGCCTTTGAATAACCATTTTCCGTGTGCGTATTACAAATTCTTGCACACGCTGTTAAAGTCTTTATTAGGACTTTTGCAAAATGCTCGGAGATTGTCCATTTTCTAGTTGAAATTCGTTGAAATAGCCTCTAAAAACAGAGGATAAAACAAGCTATTTTCTAGTTGAAATTCGGATTGGAAATTGCTGATGAAAGAGCATTTTTTAAGATGCCGA
>JAAFIV010000073.1 GCA_013298775.1 Ignavibacteria bacterium
ATACCTGCTGGGTTATTAAACTGTGCAGCAGCAGCAAGAGCATCCAGAAAACCTAGTACTCCACTGCCTGCCACCGTGGTTACGACACCCGTGGCTATGACGATTCTACGAATGCGGTGGTTAGATTTGTCAGCTAGGAAGAGATTACCAGTACCATCACTACAAATTCCAACTGGAACGTTAAACTGCGCAGCAGTTCCTGTCGCATTCACAAAGCCCGGTGCACCACTGCCAGCTAACGTGGTTACTACGCCCGTGGCTATGATAATTCTACGGACGCAGTGATTGTTCTCCTCCGTTATGAAAATATTGCCAGCACCATCATTACAAATTCCAATTGGAGCGTTAAATTGTGCAGCTGTTCCTGTCGCATTCACAAAGCCTGGTGCACCACTGCCAGCTAAGGTGGTTACTACACCCGTGGCTATGACAATTCGACGGATGCGGTCGCTGAAGAAGTCTGCTACGTAGAGATTACCAGAACCGTCCGTGCAAATCCCGGTAGGTCCGTTAAATTGCGCAGCTGTTCCTGTTGCATCCATAAAGCCTGCTGCGCCACTGCCTGCCAGTGTGGTTACTACGCCTGTCGCTATGACAATTCGACGGATGCGGTGATTGTTGAAATCCGCTACGAAGAGATTGCCGGCACCATCTCCACAAATTCCATATGGTTGGTTAAATTGCGCAGCTGTTCCTGTTGCATCCGTAAAGCCCGGTGCACCACTGCCAGCCAGCGTCGTCACTACGCCTGTCGCTATAACAATTTGACGGATGCGGTGATTATTTCTATCTGCCACAAAGAGGTTTCCTGCACCGTCGAGCCACATACCGACAGGTCCGTTAAACCGCGCTCCCGTTCCCGTGCCATCAAGAAAGGCAGCAGTGCCATTGCCCGCCAGTGTCGTTACTACTTGGGCGTGGGCGGTACGTGGCAGTGCCGCCAGCGTGAATAGCAGCACGAGGGCAGCGATAGTGGCAAGCAGCCTGCGCTGTACGCTAGTGTGGTGTTCTTGCGAACACAACGTTGTTGAAGAGAACTGTTGGTTCTTCATATAGACCTTCCTACAAAAAATAAATGTTGAACAAAACAGGAGAACAAAGCGACAATCACCAAGAACGAAGGCTTTCCACCACGACACGGGGCATATACCATTTTT
Source organism: Ignavibacteria bacterium (assembly GCA_013298775.1). Classification (GTDB taxonomy): domain Bacteria; phylum Bacteroidota; class Ignavibacteria; order Kapaibacteriales; family UBA4661; genus PH2015. The sequence continues at coordinate 1,158 of JAAFIV010000073.1, forward strand.
TACCAAGGAAATACCACCAACGACAAGCACCAAAGAAAGGCACGTGGGCAGCACCAATGTACGGCTGCGGCTCTGTTCTCCAATATTTTCTGCAAACCTACACAAAAAGAAAACGCAAAAACAGTGACATATGTAACGGTTTTTCCGTTACATTTAAAAAAGCGGCATTTTTTGGGCGTTTTTTGTCGTTTTTAGGCTAAAATTTTTTTTTCAGTTTTCGTTGTTTTTTTTTATTTGTCAAAAAAAGGCATTTTTTGGGGTGTTTTTTTGTATTTTTGTGGAGATATTTTTGTAAAAAATATTTTGTTCACTTCCGACAGACAACCATGACCGACCAAGAACTCAAAGACCTCGTCGCCCAGCTCGCGCTTGATACACAAGCCTTCAAGGCACAACTAGCGTCTTCGCAAGAGCAAGCGGACAAACGCGCTGCCGAGGCGAAAGCCGAAGCGGATAAACGCGCTGCCGAAGCGGATAAACGCGCAAAAGAGCTTGATAAACAAGTAAAAGAACTTGGCAAGCAAATCGGCGGACTAGGCAATAAATTCGGTTCCTTCACCGAAGGTTTACTTTTGCCATCGGTCGGGAAAATTCTTGCGGAGTATTTTGGTGCAACAAATTTTCTCCCTCGCATCCGCTCGCGTAAGGCGGGACGCGAGTTTGAGGCGGATGCTTTTGCGTATTCCAATGGAGAACGAAATCTTGGTGTGGTGGTGGAAATCAAGAGCGATGCTGAGGTGCGGCACATCAAGCAATTACGCCAGACGATGGAAGATTTGCCTGTGTTCTATCCAGAGTTTGCGCACTTACGCTTGCAGGGCTTGTTTACGGCAGTGGATGGCATTTCAGCAGAAGTACGCCGTGAAGCGGCGCGAGCAGGTGTTTTTGTGGCGGTTATTACCGACGATATGTTGGAATTTACCCCGCCCGATGAAGCATTTGAGGCGTTTACGATTCTGCCGCAGCATTCCTAGCGTGTGGCAATGTTTATCAGATTGCGAAAACTCCTTACCACTCCTCACGAGCGAAGCTGCACGACAACTTTTCCCACTGTCATACCCGTTTGAAACGTAGAGAGTGCTTCTGGTAATTGCTCAAACGTGAAGGTGTGTCCTACAAGTGGCTTCGGAAGGTGTAGCGCGTTGAGTAGTTGAATCATGCTGTGCATTTCGCTGAGATTTTCCCAGAGCCAAATGAGGTTAAAGCCCATCACGGCTTTGTTGTTTTCAATCATATCTAAGGGGTCGAATTTTGGACGCTGCACGTATTTCCAGCCCAGCGACAAGTACGGCGGACGCTTGCCCGGAAATGCCAAATGCGCCGAACCGAAGCAAACAGCACGTCCCATTGGTGCAAGCAGGTCGTAGCTGGCGCGAAGGGTTTTTCCGCCAATGCTGTCCAACACCAGCTTTAATGGGCGTTCTGAGCCATCCTCCCGTTGCAATGCGCTTTTGAGCGAGGCGGTCATTTCTGCGTAATTATCACCTTTCGAGCGAACAATAATGCGGTCGTAGCCTTCCAGTTTCAAAAGCTCGGTTTTATGCGGGCTGCCGATAGTACCAATGGTAAAAGCATCAAATTTTTTTGCAATACGATTTGCCATAAGCCCCACGCCACCTGCTGCGCTGTGAATAAGCACCGTCGCGCCTTGCTTCATTGCGCCAAGGGGAAAGAGCGCGTAATATGCCGTCAATGCTTGCACAAGGAATGACGCGCCTTCGTCGAATGACCAATCATCGGGCAAAGGTAGCACGTAGTTTTCATCAATCGCAAGATGGCTTGTGTACGCGCCAAAGCGAATCACGCCCATCACGCGCTCACCTACTCGCGTCCGCGTAACGCGCTCACCAACAGCAATTACGCGCCCTGCATACTCCAAGCCTGGAACAAAACTCCCTTTCGGCGTAGCACTATACAAGCCCATAATGGCAAAAATATCCGCAAAATTCAGCCCAATAGAATGCACCTCGACGAGGATTTCATGCGGCGTAGGGTCGGGAAGCTGCTCCTGCGTAAGGCGCATATTTGTCATTGCTCCAGCTTTGGAGACGCGATAACATTGGCGAGAAAGAGGCATAGAGTATGGGCTTGGTGGTAAAAATGCAACAATACGAATGAAGAATTACTCTTTCGACAAGCGTTTAATCTACGGAAAAATGGACAAAAAATGGTAGATTTGTGCGCATTGAAGCGTTATGTACATGATAATTTGAAAAATACTGTAACTGGTCAGGTAGTGTCTCGTCGGGCGGCTGTTATCACAAGTACAATAGCCGTCCGGCGAGTGATGTGCAAGCGACGCACCCGCCGGACGGCTACTGCTCTTGCACCAACAGCCGCCCCCAGGCGGGATGACCCGACCAGTTACAAAATACTTTTACCACTCTATTTTTACCGCTATGGAATATCGTCGTTTGGGTTCAGCAGGTGTGCAAGTAAGCGTGTTGTCGTTGGGTTCGTGGCTGACCTTTGGCAGTCAAATTTCCGATGATATTGCCGAAGAACTGATGCGCGTAAGCTACGAAGCGGGCATCAATTTTTTCGATAACGCCGAAGTCTATGCGCATGGACGCTCAGAATTGGTCATGGGCAAAATTCTCCAAAAATTCAACTGGGACCGCAGTACCTATCTTGTATCCAGCAAAGTCTATTGGGGCGGCGACAAACCGAATCAAACGGGCTTATCGCGGAAGCGCGTGATGGAAGCCTGTCATGCAGCATTGAAGCGGCTTCAGGTGGAATATCTGGACTTGTATTTTTGCCATCGTCCCGATAAAAACACGCCAATTGAAGAAACCGTTTTTGCAATGAATACGCTCATTCAGCAAGGGAAAATCTTATATTGGGGAACCTCGGAATGGAGCGCACAGCAAATTATGGAAGCCTACGGCGTAGCGCGGCAATACAACCTCATTCCACCAACAATGGAACAACCACAGTACAACATGTTCCACCGCAATCGGATGGAACTTGAGTATTCACGCCTCTTTCAGGGTATTGGCTTGGGTACAACGATTTGGTCGCCGTTGGCTTCTGGTGTGCTGTCGGGCAAGTATTCAAGCGGTATTAGCGAGGATACACGCATGGCGCGGAAAGGCTTGGAATGGCTCAAAGAAACCGTGCTGACAGAAGAAAATATCGCCAAGACCGCACAGCTCCTGCCCATTGCGCAAGAGCTAGGTGCAACGCTTCCGCAACTTGCTATTGCATGGTGCGCGAAAAATCCGACCGTGAGTACCGTGATTCTCGGCGCGTCGAAAGTGGCGCAATTGCAAGAAAATATCGCCGCTCTGGAACTTCTACCCAAGCTCACAGGCGAGATATTAGCACGCGTTGAAGCCATTTTACAGAATAAGCCAGAGCCGACGCAGTATTAACAGGTCATCAGCGTACGTCTTAATCGAAGCCCTCACCCCGCTCTGTGAGCGACCCTCTCCCAAAGGTAGAGGGTTTGGAAATGATAGATGTTCTTGCCCTTCTCCTCTGGGAGAAGGGTTGGGATGAGGGCGTAATCCTCAAGTTTACATCAAATATGTTCACATCCTTTGTACACGACAAAACTTTTCCAGCAGCGGCACAGACATTCTTGTCTGTGAGTGTTCGTGCGGGTTTCAGACGACAAACACAGATAAGAATGTCTGTGCCACTAAAGTCTGATTTTATACACTTTTGAGAGATTTTGTCGTGTACTGAGGTTCACATCAGTAAATTTACATCAACACAATTGCTAATTTTTTCACCCACATCATTCACTATGAGCGACATCAAAGCAATCGAAAACCTTGCAAGCAGCGTCAAATCTATTCGTGCAGAAATTGGCAAAGTTATTGTCGGGCAGGAAACTATCGTCGAGCAGCTTCTTATCACGCTTTTTTCGCGTGGTCATTGCTTGCTTGTCGGCGTTCCTGGACTGGCGAAAACCCTGCTTATTCGCACACTTTCTGAAGCATTGGATTTGAAATTCAATCGTGTACAATTCACCCCCGACTTGATGCCGAGCGACATTACGGGAACAGAAATTATTGAAGAAAACGTCTCGACAGGGCAAAAAAACTTCCGCTTTATCAAAGGACCAATTTTCGCCAATATCGTTTTGGCGGATGAAATCAACCGTACACCGCCCAAAACACAAGCTGCGCTCTTGGAAGCAATGCAAGAAAGCAATGTAACAGCAGGCGGACAAACCTACAAACTCGACACGCCTTTTTTCGTGCTTGCTACGCAAAATCCGATTGAGCAAGAAGGCACGTATCCCTTGCCAGAAGCGCAACTCGACCGTTTTATGTTCAATCTTTGGCTTGATTATCCTTCGTTTCAAGAAGAAGTAAGTATTGTAAAAAATACCACTTCGGGCTATAAACCAGAAGTAAAAGCGGTTCTCGGTGCGGCGGAAATTATGCAGTATCAAGAGCTTGTAAGGCGTGTACCAGTGGCAGATAATGTTGTCGAATACGCCGTAAAGCTCGTTCACGCAACACGCCCGTCGGCGCAATCCACTATCAAAGTTGTGAAGGACTTTTTGAGTTATGGTGCGGGTCCGAGGGCATCGCAATACCTTATTTTAGGCGCGAAAACGCGTGCTGCACTCTTGGGCAAAACCACACCTGATATGGACGACGTGCGAGCAGTCGCGCCGCCCGTGCTGCGCCACCGCATCGTTGCTAATTTTAACGCCGAAGCCGATGGCGTTTCGACGGTGGATATTGTGGAGCGTTTGCTGAAAGAATTGGCGTAGTAGTTCATCACACGACACAATTTTTTTATAGTGGCACAGCTTTGTACACGACAAAACCTCTGGGAAACTGGCAAAATCAGGCTTCAGTGGCACAGACATTCTTGTCTGTGAGTGGTAGCAAGGGATTCAACCAGTAAGCACAGACAAGAATGTCTGTGCCACTACTAAAGAAATTTTTGTCTCTACTATCCTACAAAAATCGTAACTGGTCAGGTATCTTCCTGCCCAAGCGGCTGTTATCACAAGTACAGTAGCCATCTGGCAGGTTGTCTGCAAGTGATTCACTCGCCGGACGGCAGCGTTTCTTCACTCCTCAGCCGCCCGACGAGACGACCTGACCAGTTACCAAAAATCACCCTTGCTTGACCAATCTATTTAACCACCATGTTTGCAGACATTCGCACCGAACACAATAGCTTTCGCGTTAATCTCGCCAAGCCGATAGATATTAGCATTCCGCTTCGGCACGGTGCGGAAAATCCGAATGCCTTTGGCGTTCAAGACCCCGATTTCACGCCTTTTCGCGCTGGTGGCTTTGTGGGGAGCGTGAGCGAAGGCGGCGCGTGCAATTGCGAAAACATCCTCCTGAACCCGCATGGGAACGGCACGCACACGGAATGCGTTGGGCATATCACGAAAGAGCGTGTTACTATCAATGGGCAATTAAAGAATTTTTTTGTGATTGCCGCGCTTGTGTCTATTCAGCCAGAGACCGCACGAAATGGTGATTTGGTGATTCAAGAGCATCACATTCGAGCGGCGGTAAAAAATCTTCATACCGACGTATTGGGGCTGATAATTCGCACAGTGCCAAACGCTGTAAGCAAAGCAACGATGCGCTATGCAGGGACAAATCCGCCGTATCTCAGCGAGGCAGCCGCCACAGCACTTGCCGTGAGCGGCATTCAGCATTTGCTTGTAGATTTTCCCTCGCTCGACCGCGAAGATGACGGCGGGAAAATGCTTGCACACCGCGCCTTTTGGGACTTCCCGCACAATACCCGCCTTCATGCAACCGTTACTGAAATGGTATTTGTGCCTGATTCCGTCAAGGACGACGTGTATTTGCTGAATATGCAGATTCCTTCCTTTGAAAGCGATGCTGCGCCCAGCAAACCAGTATTGTATGAAATGGAGTAATTGCTGAACACAAGGATTTATCGGGCATTGACAGGTATTTTTATATGCTTGAAGTATCTGCTTGATAAAAATTTGCACATCACAAAAAAACACTGTAAATTGCATTTCTCTGTACAATCAAGCTAAATAAAAGCATTCATTGTACACAGCACAACGGCGGGCGTAGCTCAGTTGGTAGAGCGCCAGATTGTGGCTCTGGCTGTCGCGGGTTCAATCCCCGTCGCTCGCCCACACAACATAGCGGAATGATAGAAACAGTCAGGTGTTTACGGCAATGTACCCATTGCATTGAACACCTTTTTTATTTCTATGCCACGCTTCGACCTTGAATTCAAGGACTATATCGCAATCATTTTCGCCCATACATTTTCATTGCACATGAGCATCCACAACACATTTGAAGGTATCAGCACGATTGTCTTCGATTTAGGCGGTGTGCTGTACAACGTTGAATATAGCATTGTTGAGCAAGAATTTTCCGCATTAGCAAAAAACGGTCTTGCAAAAAATAGTGCAGAGAAAAGCGGTACGGAAAAATCTAGCAAAGCCCTTACCTACACGCGCCAAACGCAGCCAGAACTCCTCAGCAGATATGAAATTGGTGCAATTTCGACCGCCGATTTTTACGCCGGACTACGCAAAGAACTCCGCTTGGAAGGCGAAGATGAAACTCTCGCTACGGCGTGGAATGCTATGCTCTTGGGGGTATATCCAGGACGCAATGCGCTTGTGTGGCGATTGAAACAAAAATATAAATTGGCAATGCTGAGTAACACGAACGAACTCCACATCAACCACGTGCGCCCTGAATGCCAAGAATTGTTCTCGCTGTTCGATAAACTCTTTTTCTCCTACGAAATGGGTCTGCGCAAACCCGATGCCGCAATTTTCCAGAAAGTTCTCGAAGAAATGGGCTGCAAGGCAGAAGAAACCTTGTTTATTGACGATTCGCATCAGCATATTGAAGCGGCTCGTGCGCTTGGTATGCGCACCTTGTGGCTGCAGCATCCCGATAGCTTGGAGCTTGCCGTAGAGATGCTGGCGTAATGATTGCGTACATTAGGCAGATAAGAGTGTCCGCACCACCGAAGCCAGTATTTATGGGTAGCGCAGACACTCTTGTCTGTGCGATAAGATGCTAAATTATTGTCCTCATCACTTCAGCACGAATAATTTGCCAAACATTAGAATTTACGACAAGAAACCATCATGGATTACAAAACAGCAGGAGTAAGCATTGAAGCGGGTGAAGAGCTTATTGAGCGCATAAAACCTCATGTTCGCTCTACTTTTACGCCGCGTGTTCTCACCGATATTGGTCTTTTTGGTGCGTGCTTCGATGCACGCTTTCCCGAATACGAGCATCCCGTCTTGGTTTCAAGCGTTGATGGCGTTGGAACAAAGCTCAAAATTGCGTTTATGATGGATAAACACGATACGGTTGGGCAAGATTTGGTGAATCATTGTGTAAATGATATTCTCGTCTGCGGCGCATCACCACTGTATTTCATGGATTACTTTGCAACTGGCGCACTGAAACCACACGTTGCCGAGCAAGTAATAGCGGGCTTTGCGAAAGCCTGTCGCGAAAATGGTTGTGCGCTCATTGGCGGAGAAACGGCGGAAATGCCATCTATGTATGCCGAAGGCGAGTACGACATGTCTGGCACAATTGTCGGCGTGGTAGAAAAAGCAAATATGATGCGCGGCGATACCGTTCAGAAAGGCGATGTTCTCTTGGGCTTGGCTTCAAGCGGCTTGCACACGAATGGCTATTCACTTGCCCGCAAGGTGTTGTTCCCACGCTTCTCGCCAACAGATACCCTCAGTGACCTCGCAATGCCGCTTGGTGACGCGCTTTTGGCGGTGCATCGGTCGTACTTGCACGTTGTACAGCCGCTTTTGGAGAAGAAATTACTGCATGGCTTATCGCATATCACTGGTGGCGGCATTGTGGGCAATACAAAGCGTGTTGTGCCGAAACATTTGCGTTTGGAGATAGATTGGTCGGCGTGGCAGCTTCCACCGCTCTTTGCAATGATTCAACGCGAAGGCAATATCGCCGATGAGGAAATGCGCCACGTGTTTAATCTTGGTATTGGCTTGATTTTGATTGTCCCCGAAGCCAATGTTGATGCGGTGTCTGCGCTTTTGCCAGAACCAGTTGTTGTGATGGGGCGCGTTGTTGAATAAAAAAATGCTTTTCCGCATCGTTGAACACTTACTGCGTGATTCGTGAAATAGGCAACGATTATTGGAACGCGGATGAAGCCCAGACTATCAGGATATTGAGGACTTTTCTCCGTCCTCTACATCCTCTTCGTCTTCAAATCCGCGTTCCTTACTCACTGCGTTTATTATCACTGCATAATGTAAGAATCCTATACTCACTCGCTTATTGTCATGGATTGGATAATTGTTGGCTTGGGAAATCCAGGCGCGAAATACGCTGAAACCCGCCACAACATTGGCTGGATGGTGGTAGAGAAATTTGCACAAAAGTACCACGCTTCCTTTGTACAAGGCAAAGGCGATTGGCACGAGGCGCGATGCACTGTCCACGACCAAAACATCCTGCTCATGCTGCCGACAACGTACATGAATCTTTCTGGTACGGCGGCGGCGAAGGCACAGAAATTGTTCAAAACTCCTCCAACCCGCGTCATTGCTGTTGTTGATGAATATAATTTTCCTGTTGGACGTATTCACATCAAAAACTCGGGTTCCGACGGCGGGCATAACGGCACAGCTTCGATGATTGAAGAGCTTGGCACAGATAAATTTATCCGCTTGCGCTGCGGGATTGATAAAAACTTTGGTCCGGGCGAATTAGTGCAATACGTTCTGCAAGCATTCACGCCCGATGAGCTGCTCCTGCGCGACGACATGATTCAAAAATCCATTCACGCTATCGAAACTATTCTGGAAATCGGCTTGGCAAAGGCAATGCAGACTATCAATACCCAAAAGTGAGCAGAGATGCGAGGTAAAAGCTATGTGGACGAAAGGTTGTAGAAAGTAATTGTATGGGTTCAAAAGGTTCTTGTGTCGTCCGCCTCTGTACACGACAAAACTTTTTTACAGTGGAACAGACATTCTTGTCTGTGAGTGTTGGTGCGAGGTTCAGGCGACAACCACAGACAAGAAGTCTCAAGTCACTGAAGCCTAATTTTGCCAGCTTCTCAGGAGTTTTGTCGTCTGCAAAAGGCTTGGGATGGGAGATATAACCTCATTCAACGTAAGTATTTGCTGCCTCCCGCACCGAATCCAAACGATACAAAAAATATCCAATCCGTGCCGAATCAAATCGGCGAATGGAATCTTTGCGCTCTTGCACCGAGCGCAAAAATGCTTCATGCTTCCGATTTTTTTCGAGACGTTCTTGTGCTTTCTGAATGGAATCCTGCCTGTACAGTTCCGCCTGATACCGAGATTCACGAGCATTGATGGAATCACGCGAGGCACGTTCTCTGGGGTCGAAGGTGCTGAACATGAGGCTGAGGAAAAGAAGCCAGAACATGGCAAGAACTGTTGCCGCCGAGAACAGCCGGTACAGTAAATAGATGATTTGTGCAAGGTTGTTCATAGTTGAAATTTAGATAAACTCTTATGCCCCCTCATCCCAACCCTTCTCCCAGAGGGAGAAGGGCAAGATTCTATGCGGGTTCTGAAGCCCTCTCCCTCTGGGAGAGGGTTGGGTGAGGGCTTAGTGCAGAGTGAGGTTTTATGCGGCTTCCAAAATTTTATCTAAACTTCAATCATAGCCCGCGATATTCCCTGAATCTTCGTGCTGGTATAAAACCTCGGCTCATAGAACGAGTAAATTCCCGCCCGTCCCTCAAACCATGCTTCGATATTACCCTTGTGCAATGTGCCTTCGCTGCGGCGCAGAATGTCGCTTGCAGAGGGAACAGCGTACCACCAAAACCAATCATTGTAGCGTCCTTCCTCCAAAAATAATTGCCAGACTTCGCTGCCACAGCACGTGCATTTGCACTCTCGCCATTCCGCGCCGTTTGGAGAAGTGTGGTCAATAACGAGGCGACCACTCGCATCCAGCCAATCCAGATACGGCTCATCTGCGCCAATCTCGCTTGGAATGCGGTCATTGCGAAGGTCGTCGCACCAGCAGCGAATACGGTTCTTGCGCTGTTCGCTTTGAATGTCGCGCCACTGATGCTCGTGCTTCGCGCCGTATTTTTCGGCAACGGCGTTGGCATCAACATCAGCTTCCGTCCATGAAAACAGCACCAATGCTAGGTCTTTGGTGAGCGGCTCGGATGTGCTTCGCGCTTTATCTAGCGTGTAAAAAAGCAGCGTTTCGAGAAAAGCATCGGGCGCGTGTCCTTCGGTGAATGCCCGCAGAGTGGGTGTGTAACGCTGATAGACCTCATCGCAAAATCGCTCGGCAATTTCCTCCCGCGAGGCGCGTTGCCAGAGTTCCAAGACCTGAAGGCGATTGTATGCCTCGCAGTAGTCACGGGCGGCTTCGTGCGTGGGAAAAGGTCCGATGCCGTGCGAGCTGTGGTCGTAGTTGTCGCGGACAGCCGCCCAGATTCCTTCGCGGAAAAATTGGTTGGTGATGATGGGCGTGGTTGCTGAGGGAGAAGTATTCATGCGGGTTCTGGGGCAAATGCAAATGTTGGTCTAAAATTCAGGGATGTCTATGCCAAGCAACGCCGCAAACTCAGCAACAGAGAGAACCTTCACCGCAGGAAACGATATATTTTTCAGAGCATCGAAATGAGCATCTTCGCTCACGATTGCATCAGCATTTCCGGCTATGGCGCAATCCACAAACTTGTTGTCATCGGGGTCGGCGTGGATGAGATTCCATCGGTAAAAAACATCAATACGCTCCACACCAACGGCGTTTTGGAGAAACAGCAGCACCGCCTCCGCTTGTAACGGATGCTGGCGGCGGGACAAGATTTCTTCGTATTCAAGCATAATTTCCGTGCTGACAAGCAATGTGTAACGTTCCTGCGCCAAAGCATCTGCCACAAAACGGTACGGTGAATTACGCCCAAAAAGGACGAGTATTACATTGGTGTCAATGGCAACACGCATCATGCTTCTATCATTTCCTCTGCTGAAGCGTCTAGTGAAGCGGCTGCCACAGCCGAATGCGCGTGTTTGTACGGCGTTCTATCGTGCGCGTGTAGCCATTCTTGCATTGTTTCCTTCGTGTAACCTCGCTCTTCCCATGCAGCATCGGCGGCATCGTGGGCGCGTTCCAAGAGCAGATTCGTAATGAAGGTTTGAATTTTTTTCAGGTCTGCTTCGGGAAGATTCAGCGAAAATGCTTTCAAGAGTTCAAGCTGAACATTGGTTAGAGGTGGCTTCAGTTCTGGGATTGGGGCGTTCATGGTTATTGAGAAATACTGGCAAAAGTTGTTTGTGGATTGCTTCGTAAATTACGCAAAAGCGGGAAATAGTTTGTACGATGTGTTTTGATAAAAACTTTGCCGTGTCAGCATCTTTTTCATTTCTCTTCCGAAAATGTTTCAAACAATTCATGAAGTTTGTTTTGCAGCACTTTTTTATCGGGAAGTTGGGTTGTGTATTCCACAACCATCGTGGGAGAAAGGCTGCGGCTTAAAGCATATTCCACAACTTCACTATCCTTGTCCGGTCGTGTCCTAAAAGTGTTGCTTTCGAGTATTGATGCGGTATATGTAGAGTTTTATGACCGCATCGTGCATAATTTCTGACTTTGAGAAGCAAATGGTACGTCGATTGAGCCGCTTCAGATGTGTC
>JAAFIV010000074.1 GCA_013298775.1 Ignavibacteria bacterium
ATCGGTGGTTTCATAGAGAATTCTTCCAACAAATGAGATGGTAAAAATTACCAAATTTCAACTAGAAGATACCTCTGTTTTCTCATACTTCTTTCAATGAATTTCAACTAACTTTTGGACAATCTCTCGTGTTTCACGTCAGCAATTATACAATAAATCAATATTCTTTCGTTTTTTCGCTAAAATCTTGCGCATCGCTCAGGCTTTCGCCAATGCCAACGCATCCACCTGTACAGCTCCCGCCTCTTTCAAGACCTGAGCGCAGTAATGAAGCGTTGTTCCTGTCGTACAGACATCATCTACCAAGAGAATGCGCTTGCCTCGAACCTGTGCTTGTTCCTTGCCAAGCGCAATCACATTTTGAAGGTTATTCGCCCGCTCTTTTGCATTCAAAAATGTTTGCGAAAGGGTGTAATTTTTGCGGCGAATCATCGTTGTTGCGAGAGAAATCGTGCTGGAGTGTGCCATTGCGCGTTGTATTCCTGTGCAGAGCATTTCTGCTTGGTTATAGCCCCGTTCTCGTATCCGTGCTGCGTGCAGTGGAACAGGTACTACCACATCGTAGGCTTGATGCGGCTTCTGAGCCATAAACCATAATCCCAGAACCTCTCCCAATTCTATTCCCAAACTCGGCAAATGGTGGTATTTCAGCAAATAAATGACATGCCGTAAAGCCGACATACCCTCTTCCTCTACGGACTGTGCAACCGAAAACCGAGCAAATATGCTGCCGAGCGGGAGTTCGCCACGAAAATTTTCCTGAGGAAATTGCATCCGATATTCTGCCATGATGCGCTCTGTGGGCGGCGCGGGCGAAAAGCCATCGAAACAGGCTTGGCAAATAAAACCGCTCCAATGCTCGCTTGGCAAGGATTGTGAGCAAATCACACAATGACGCGGCGCAAGCACCGACAGAACGCTTTCATAGCTTCTGCGCACCATTTGCCGCATGAACGCTGGTATCTGCTGGATTGTTGTCTGCTGGATTGTTGTTTGTTGCATCATTGTCTGTTGCATTATTGTCTGTTGTACACTTGAGACAGAGTGTTGTGCTGGAATTTTCATTTTTCGACCAATTTTTACCGCAAAAATGTCATTCACCCCAAATATACACCCTTTCGCCCCAAATTTCTTTGTTTTGAAACAAGAATCTGCGATTTTACGTGCGAAATAATACCACAAAATGTGAAATATGCAAAGAGAAGTAATACTGCCTTCACGCATTGAAAATATATTGTTCGTGTTGTTGGCAAGATAGGTGTGTTGTAGGCTCTGTTTTATAGGCTTTATTTTATAGGCTTTATTTTGTAGGATTCACGCTGGATGTGTGTGTTGAGGGACTTGTTTTATTTGGATTGATTGAAGATTACGCACGGTAATTATGAAAACGATTCGTCATAGTGTTCACGCGAGGAATACCAACATTTCTCCGAAAAATATCACGGCACAACTGCTGCGTAGGGTGCTTTTCGCGCTTCTCCTGATGTGCAGTTTTTCCTTCCAATTTCTTTCTGTACATATTTTTTCTGTACATGCCCAGAACAGGCAAAAAATCACGCTCAGTGAGCAGTTTATCGTCAGTTCGTACTCGGTAGATGACGGCTTGCCGACGAACTTGGTCAAAGATATTGTACAAGATAAGCGTGGTTTTACGTGGCTTGCCACCGATGCAGGTTTGGTGCGCTTCGATGGTTTTCGTTTCCAAACCATCACCCAAAATCTTCCCAGTCAATACGTAAAGCGTGTATTCTTGCGCAAGAACGGACAACTCCTCGCTCTGACCGATATGGGCTTGGTCGAAATCCATTCTCAGCTCGACAGCGTGCGTATTTCCTTGCTTCTTGGCGGTTCGCAAACCGAACAAGATAAACTCTTGCATTACGCAAAATCCATTTTTGAAGATGCCAAAGGCGCACTCTGGTTGAGCGAAAAGCAAGCATTGGTGCGCTGGAGCAATGGAAAATTCAAGCGTTTTCTTTTTCCTGAGAAATGCGGTTCTACCAACGTTGTTCTCTCCTTTTCTGTCAGTGAAGATGGCGCGGGAACGGTGCTGGCAAGCTCGTTTCAGGGGTATTGCTTCCGCTTGAACCCACAAACAGATAGTTTTGAAGAAATTGTTTTGCCGCAAAATTTCGGCACATTTTCCAAATGCTTGGCTCTGAAGGAAAAAGAGTTTCTTATTGCTGCGGAGAAAGGATTGGTGCGGCTTTCGTTTGATACCTCTGCTACAAAACCACGAGTAGAATTTCGCGAATTAGTAACAGGAATCAATAAAATATCAGCCGTATCGCTGGTGCGCACGCCTTCTCGCTCTCTCCCTCTCAAAAGCGCACCAATGCTCATTATTGGCACATGGTATGGCGGCGTGCTCCTTGCTGATACTAGCCTGAACACCATCAAGCGGGTGAGCGCGGTAGAGCAGCAGCGCATTAAGGGATTTGCGGAAGATGTTTCGGGCAATATCTGGGTATGTTCCGACCAAGGAATTGCATTCATGGAGCAAGCAATGATGCGCTCTGTCGAGGGTTTGGATAATGCCACCGATGTCGGAATGACAGTGCAAGCACGCGACGGAACGATTTTCACACTTGGTGGCGAAGGCTTGATTGCTGTCAATGCCGCATCAATGCAGGCTCGCTCTGCATGGAAAAAGCCCGACAATGTTGCTTCGCTCTACGCTCTTCACGCTGATTCGCGAGGTGGTGTCTGGGTTGGCTCGCTTTCTGGTATGCTGGTGTATATTCAGAATGGCGTGGTGCAAAAGTCCTACCAAATCAATAACGGTTCTACCGAGCGTGGTATTTTCTCGCTTACAGAGGACAAGGCTGGCAACGTCTGGGGGTGTATTTTTTACAATCGTGCGTCGGTATTTTGCCTTGAACCAAACGGAACGATTCGATTTTTTGGCGCACCGCAAGGTCTGACGACAATTGGGCAGGTCATTCGCTGCACGCCCGAAGGGACGCTGTATGTGGGAACAAGCGGCAACCCGCAAGAATACTTGTTCCGCTACAATCCAGCCAATGATAGATTTGATAACGTCAGCGTTCCGCTCAAAAATGTCGGCAACTTCAAACTGAATATCTACGACCTTGCACAAGATTCCCAAAACCCACAAACACTCTGGTTGGCGAGTTCGGCGGGCTTGCTTCAGGTGCAGGGCGATAGCGTTTCGCAGCCATTAAACCGCAGTGCAGAGTTTATGAATCTCGTAGGAAAATCAATCGCGGTGGACAAATACGGCAGCGTGTGGATGGGAACAGACAATGGTTTGCTCCGCTACTCCCCGCACCAATCCTCGTTGTCAGCACGTGCCGCGCTCTTGCAACAATCGTCGGGCTTGATGTCGCGCACGCTTTCTTTTCGTGGTTTGATGCTTGATAATGCTGATAATATCTGGGCAGCAACAGGAAATGGCTTATACGCTTTGCATATTCAAGCACAAATCCCCGAAACACCGCGTCCCGTCTTGGTTCAAGCAAATATCAATGGAGTAAAATGTAGTTTTCAATCGCTGATGGAATCTTTTCCAGCAGAAAGTTATATTCAACTTCAATTCACCGTCTTCGCTCCTTCGCCGCAAACAAGCTATTTTCGCCACCGAATATATCTTGAAAACGGCGTAAAACCTGAGTGGTCGCGACCTGTACAAGACCCAGATTGGACACTTTCTCCTGCTGAATCTGGCACATATATTTTGGAAATTGCGGCTCGGCGCGAGGGTGCGGGTGAGCTGTGGAGTAAGCCGCTTGCACTGCGCTTTTCGGTTCAGCCACCCTGGTTCCGAACATGGTGGGCGTTTTTGCTGTATGCTCTGGGAGCCTCGTTATTACTTGGCTCGCTGGCATTAGCATTTATTGCGAATCGCCAAAGAAGCCGCGTGGCAATGGAGCAGCAAGCACGCGTAAAACTGCAAGAAATGGTACAGCACCGCACGCGGGAAATTACCATCCAAAAAGAACTCTTGGAATCGCAAACAATCGAAATTCAAGCTGCCAATGCTGAATTACTGCGTACCAATAACGAATTGCAACATACCAACGCGGCTCTTAAAGAAGCAAGCGACTTCAAAACCCGCATGATTAGTATTGTTTCGCATGATTTGAAAAATCCTTTGGGTTCGATGTTGGGATTTTCAAAAATTTTGGAAAGCGAAGTAGAAAATACCGAACATCGTGAAATGGCGCATGACATGAGCAATCTCTCGGCGCAGATGCTCAATTTAGTCAAGGATTTGCTTGATTCTGCGGCAATGGAATCGGGCAAAATGACCGTTAAAAAAGAACCAGTGGATATTAGTGAAATTGTTACCGCAATTGTCTGGCAATACCGCCCGATTGCCGAGAAAAAAGAGCAGCGAATTTCCCTTTCTATTGAGGCAGATTGTTACGTTGAAGGCGAGCAACGGCGGCTTTGGCAGGTGTTTGAAAATCTTATTTCTAATGCTATTAAGTATTCCCCATTACAGAAAAATATTTGGATAACGCTTGAACATTGTCAATCAAGTGCGCAAAAGAGCAACGCAACAAAGAGCAACGCAACAAAGAGCAACGCAACAAAGAGCAACGCAACAAAGAGCGATACAACAAAGAGCGATGTAAACAACAACCTTGCAAGTAGCATCAATACTCAGTGCATACGCTTTTCTGTGCGCGACGAAGGACCAGGTTTCACGCCCGACGACATCAAAAAAGCATTTGGTCATTTTCAAAAATTATCAGCCACTCCCACTGGAGGCGAGACTTCAAGCGGTGTCGGACTGGCAATCGTGAAGCAAATCACCGAGCTGCACGGCGGACGTGTTTGGATAGAAAGCGCATTAGGACAAGGCGCAAGCATTATCGCGGAGTTTCCAGCGTTGAATTTGTAAAATACTATGCAACAACAAAAAATCCATACAAGTCAGCATTCATCAGCTCTCTGGGCAATGATGACGATAGTGTCAGGGTTCACATCCAATACGCAGCTCCGTTTCCTTCTCGAACTTCGGCGCAATCAGTTTTTTCGTGAAATGCAGTATCTTCTCAAAACCGATAGAGGTGGCGTGGTTATTGGGGGCGTGGTTCTTTGTTTCTTTTGCGTGGGAATATTCTTTCTCGCACAAAGTGTGTTCGGAGCAGGTGAATTAACGCTTGGAGCGATTTCGCTTCTCTGGACGCTGCACCAAAACAGGAAAGACCGCGATTTTTTAACAAGTTTTTCCATTCCGCAGACAACATTATTTGCTGTTGAATACTGTTTCTTGAGTAGCCCGCTTGCGCTGGTGCTTTTGGCTGCTAAACCGCTTCAGAACTGGGTTTTTACACTGATTCTTGTTGGGGCAAGTCTGTTTATTAGCCTCGTGCCTCATCTTGGAAGTCAAAAAAGAAGCAATGATGTTTCATTTTTTCGATGGCTAAAAAACCTTGTACCTCGCCTACTTGCTCGCTTCACGCTTACTCGCACAAGCTATGAATGGCAAGCTGGATTTCGTGAACGTAGCGTTCTTATTTTCGCACTTTTTTCGCTTGCGCTCCTTGCTTCGCACCTTGAATGGCTCATCATTGCGTGTGGTTTGCTTGCTCTGCTTTTTCTTCTCGATGTGTACGGACAAGGCGAAACGCGCTTTATGCTGGAATGTTTACGCACACGATTTTCGGCGGTGCGCTTGCTTTGGTATAAAATTTTGCAAGGATGCGTGATTGCAAGCTGCCTGAGCGCACCATTCCTCGTTTTGTGGGCAGTGCGTCATGCAAAAAGCGTAGGAGATGTGGGAATTGCCGCAGGAGGCTTGCTATTGCTCGTTCTTGGGCTTATTGGCGTTTCGGTGATAAGCAAATATGCGTTCTGGAAGGCAGGTCTGTCGCAGCGTGTGCTTGTCGGCGTAATGGTAGCGTGGGTTGGGTATTTACTGTGGTTGCCGATGCTCTTTCCTATGCCTCAGGTTATTCTCTATTTTTTGTACCGAAAAGCAGTGCGGACGCTTGATGCAATCTAGCCTCATCGGTAAGTGGTCAGGTTGTTCATCAAGGAACGCAGATGAAGCTCAGACTATCAGGATTCTGAGGACTTTTGCTTGTTTTGTTTATTCTCTGCATCCTCACATCCGCATTCACGACAAAACAAGACTGTCTTGTCTTCCAAAATATCCCTCTTCCACCACCGTACATTGCCGTTCTTTATCGCGGCGAAGCGTGTAAGTACGGGCTATGTGGGGCTTCAGAAGGGCGAAATCACGGTCGGGGCGAATTTCGCTATCGGTGCTGAGAAGAATAGTTTGGTGGGCTAATTCAGGGAAATAGTTCTCCAAGACCGCATCACGGCTTGCTTCATCAAGCGCACCCATGACTGTATCAATCATGACGGGTGGATTATATTCCCCAAATTCGTGCAATGCTTTCAGCAAACACTGCACCACAACTTGCTTTGAAGCCGTATTCAATTGGTTCAAATAAATTTCATTGCCGCTTGTGTGATAGAGTTTGAAGGTGATATTATCTAGCGAATCCGACAGCTCCACACGGTCAATCACGCCGCGATAGGCAACTAAATTCACGTTCAAATCCTGCATCATGCGTAGCTCAATTTGCCGCTTTTTCGCTCGTAGCAACGCTTCCCCAGCACCAATAAAAAATGGAGCCAGTTTTTGCGCCATATCAAATTTTGGATGAACTGCTTGCTCAAGCTGAATATCGAAGTCATGTAAACGCTGTTGAATTGTCGTCAAGCCAGCATTGACAAGCTCTAGCTCGCGCTCGTGTACGTCAATGTTTGCCGCATTGCGGTCGAAGGTACGTAAAAGGGAAAAATCTTTGTCCGCTCCGTGTTTTCGCCATTCTTCGAGGTTTGCTTCTAATTCTTCTACGCCAGCCATCAGATGCCGCACATGTACTTGCTCTTTGTGTAATTCCACAAACGGATTGCTGAACGAAGAGCCTGAAAGCCGCTCCAATGCTTGCAATTCTTGGGCATTCAAAAATGGATAAAAATCTGCTTGTGCGGTTTCGGCTTCACCCGAAAGCACGTATTCCGTCATTTCTGCCTCAAGTGCTGATACATACTCGCTTTCAGAGTTTGCGAGGAGGTTTTTGCGTGTGGCAAAGCGAAGAATATCCTTCACAAGTTTTTTCACGGAGTCAGGTTTAATGCTGTTTCTACCGCTTTTTTCTCGCTCGGCTTTTGTCGCGAAAACCGTTTGTAATTCCGAATGAAACGCATCGGCAAGTTTTGGGAACACGATATGCTGCTCAAAATTGCGCACAAACTCGCTCAATCCCGCATGAAGACTGCGTTGTTTGGTGAAGCGAAGTTCTACTTCTTTTTGCGCTTGCTCCATCGTTTTTGCCAGCGCGGATTCCTCTGAAAGCTCGGTTTTCAGAGCGTTGTAGAGCATTTGATTCTTCCGTTGAAATTCCTTTGCCTCGTGCAGCTCTTTTTCCAACGTCATTTTTCGTGTTTTTTCGCGCTGCTCATCGCTTAAAAGGCGCGTGTATTCTTGCTTTTCGTTCTCGGCGTTCAGGCGTTCGGCATGTAATCGCTTGGCAACACTTTCGGCAGCGCGGGCAAGCTGTACATATTTTCCAAACCCCATCACGTTTTCGATATTCTCTCGAATCACTGTATTGATGCGGTCTTCACGCAAAAGTGCGCCAGATTCCATTGCATCGAACAAAAAATAGCGACTCAGTTCTTCGGGAAGATTTGCTTTGATGAGTTTTGCAATTTCTACCAGATGTTTTGCTCGCTCACGCTGTGTTTGCGCGGTGTTGTAGGCGTAGAGCGTGGAGCCGCTTGTTTGCCCAGCTTCCAGCACGCTTTGCAGGGCAGCAACGCTGAGTTTTACATATTCAATGGGGATATTTTTTGCAGGAATGGATTTGCTGAGAGGAGCTTTCGCACTTGTATTGGTGCTGTCTGGCGGGCTTGGTTTTCGCGCTGTTTGGTTGGGCGATAACTCGTAGCGACGCGTGAGGGTAAATTCTTTCTGCTCGCCATACATTGTGCCAATAAAGCGAATTTCCAGCGAAATATGGCGTATTTCCTCGCTTGCAAGCCGCACCGATTCGCCCGTGTTGTACAATTCTTGAAAAGCACGCTCGGACTGCACTTGCAAGCCGTACAATGCCCCGTAAATGGCTTCAAACAAGGTTGTTTTGCCACCACCATTCGCGCCGCCAATCAAAATAAGCGGCTTCTCTGCCGATACGGATAAATCCATATCGAGCGCAAGATACGTCTTGAAATGATGAGCAATGATGCGGGTGAGGAGCATTGTACGGAAAAATGATAAAAGTTTCGCAAACCAGGCAGACAGGAGTGTCTGCGCTACCGTCTGGCTTAGGTTTCATGCAGTTTCGGTAGCGCAGACGTGAGGTCTTTCCTCAACTTAGCGTTACCATTTACGCTAGTTTGTGGATGCGCGTAAGTTCCGTTTGTACGTGTTGAACGGTTTCGTCTGGCGAATCAATGATGCGGAAAAGGCTTAAATCCTCGTCGCTAATCATGCCAGTTTCTGCTAAATACTCGAAGTTGAATACTTTATTCCAAAATTCTTTGCCGTACAGCACAATCGGTAATTCTTTCGTGATTTTCTGCGTTTGCACCAGCGTCAGCAATTCAAAAAGCTCGTCCATTGTGCCGAAACCGCCTGGAAACACGATGAGCGACTTTGCCAAATTCATAAACCAAAACTTACGAATGAAAAAGTAATGGAATTCAAAGTTGAGTTCTGGCGTGATATACGGATTGGGAAATTGTTCAAATGGCAAACTGATATTCAAACCGATAGAATCTCCGCCAGCATCGTAGGCACCACGATTCGCGGCTTCCATGATGCCCGGACCGCCACCCGAACACACCAGCAGCTGCTTTTCTTTTGGCAGGGTCATTGACCATTCGGTGAGTTTTTTCGCTACTTCTACGGTATCGTTGTAGTATTGCGTGAAATGGCGGTTTTTGTGCAAGCGGTCGAGTTTCTTCTGCAACGCTGATGCCTGCTCGCTTTTGGCACTGGAAAGCTCGTGTTTGAGGCGTGCTTCTTGCGCATCAAATTCTTCCTGCGAGAGAATCCGCGCCGAACCGAACATGGCGATTGTCCCTAAAAACTTGTGGTTATGCTTTTGCAAATGCTCTTCGGGATACATGTATTCCGCCAAAATACGGATAGAACGAGCTTCTTTGCTATTCAAAAATTCCATGTTTTTATAGGCTTTTTCAGCGCGAGCGGTCGTAAGCGGGCGTTGCGGCATTGGATATTCCTTGAAAAAATGTATAAAAGAAAAAGATGTTCTATTAAATGAATTGTCCCGTAAAGCAAGATTGGGAACGGCTTGGATGGGTTTTGCTCAATTTTTCCCTAGAAAATATTCTTGAACAAAGCTCAACCCAAGATAACGACTTGGACGAGGGCTGTTTTTTTTGACATTGCACATTGTACGTGCATCTTCTGTATCGTAGGTAGAATCTGACCTACAAGCATTTTTGCAGCAAAGGTCGGTGTGCCTACAATGGACTTTATCTAAGTTAGAAAAGTTACAAGCGAGATTACGCCGAAAGCGCGTAAAATCTGCCTTTCGTGGCACAGACATTCTTGTCTGTGATTCTTCAAATCCGCATAAAGACGCACAGACAAGAATGTCTGTGCCACTGAGAATTACCGTAGATAATATCTCGTATTCTTACTTCAAATCCTCTTCAGCTTTTACGCTGTACGCAGCTCCATGACGGTAATTTCTGGCGAGATACCAACGCGCCCCGGATAGCCTAAAAAGCCAAGCCCGCGATTGACGTACAAATACTGCTTGCCGTCGCGATACAAGCCCGCCCATTGCTTGTAGAAGTATTGCACAGGACTCCAGCGAAAGCCTGGAATCTCAATGCCGAATTGCGCTCCGTGCGTGTGTCCGGAGAAGGTTACGTCAATGTCGCCGAATTCCTTGCGAACTTGCGCATCCCAATGGCTAGGGTCGTGCGAGAGCAATAAGCGCACAGGAGTAGATTCTGTGCCGCTTGCAGCGCGTTTGAGGTCGCCACGTTTGGGGAAATTCATTGCAGCTCCCCAATTTTCAATACCAATAATGGCGAGTTTGGCTGTACCGCGCTCCAAAACACGGCTTTCATTCATCAGCAATGTCCAGCCAGCTTTGGCGTGGACGTGTTGTAATTGTGCAAAATTTTCACGTTTGGCTTCCTTGCTGCTCCATTGCACGTAGTCGCCGTAGTCATGATTGCCAATCGTCGAAAATACGCCATGTTCAGCGCGGAGTTTTTTGAGCGTTTCCAGATGTGGCGCGGCTTCATCGGCGCGGTTGTTCACCAAATCGCCTGTAAAGAAGATAACATCTGGCTTTTGAGCATTTACAAGCGCGAAGGCTTTTTCAAGCGGTTCGCTATTTTGAAAGCTGCCAATGTGAATATCCGAAATATGCACAATCTTGAAACCGTTGAATTCCTCGGGCAAATTGGGCAATTTCACCGAAACTTTGTGAACCTTGTAATTGTACGCACCCCGCACCATTCCATAGATGAATGCCGAAAAAGGCAATGCTGCGCCAATAAGAGCAAGGTTGCTGAGAAATTGTTTGCGCGGAAATGAAACAGCATCGGGAGCCGCTCCAGTGCTGGTGTTTCGCAATGAAGCAAGGAGTGATGCGCCTTTTGACCAAAGCCAGCTTGCGAGGCGCATTCCGTCGTCCACAAGCAAAAAGACCGAACCAATGAGCTTTGACATTCCAAGAATAACGAAAAAACTAAACACGTACACCCGCACAAAATGGGGAAGTTGGTACGCGGGAATGAGCGTGGAGAGAAGGATTGCGCCGAGCGAAGCAATGGTGATGCTCCAATAGAGAACACCAACAACCATGCGCTTTGTCGGCGTACTTGTGCGCATGAACATCTGCACGGCGTGATAAAAATACCAATCTAAAAAGATGATAACGCCGCATAAAATCAAGAGACGGAGGGAAACTGGCATAGAAGAATGCGAGAAATGGAGAAGGGAAAGGTTATAGACAATTGCTTATTCCCTTTCGGGCGAAAGATTATCATGCCTCGTCGGGCGGTTTCTTGACCGCCCGGCGAGTGATTACCACAAGAATCCGCCGGACGGCAGCGTATCTGCACTCCTCAGCCGCCCGACGGAAACAACGATTTTATCACCCGAAAGGGAATAGGACTTTCGCAAATGGCACAAACACTCTTGTCTGTGTCGCATCATTGCGATTTTGGAAAGTCCTCATCACTCATGTACATCGCGCTACACGCTCAAATACTGCTCGCTCACTGCCCAGAGGCGTTCTGCGAGGTCTGCGCTTTGTGCGTTCATAGACGTAAGAGCAACTTTTTTCTTGTTAAAATACTCGCCCGTGATATTATCCACTTCTATCGAACTCGCAAGATAAATCGTTGTTTCTGCGCCGTCGGCAGGACTTAGCATGAAGATTTTTGCAATGGGACGCAAAAATGCAGGAATGATATTGAAAATGTTTGTTGCAACAACGCCCGGATGCAGAGAATTCACCGTAACGCCTGTTCCAACCAGTGATTGCGCTAGTTTGCGGGTAAACAGGATATTCGCCAATTTCGATTGCGCGTATGCTTTCCAGCCATTATATTTTTCCTTTCCTTCAATATCCTGAAAGTTGATAGCGCCGCTTTTATGCGCTTCGGAAGCCACATTCACGATACGCGCTGGCGCACTGGCTTTTATCGTGTCCAAGAGCAGTTTCGTAAGCAAAAATGGTGCAAGGTGATTGACCGCAAAGGTAAGTTCTATGCCGTCGCGAGAGACTTTTCGCGAGCCTTCCATGATTCCAGCATTATTTACCAAAATATGCAGTTTATCGTATTTCGCTTGAAATGCTTTTGCAAATGCCATCACCGAGACGAGCGACGTAAAATCGCATGGCATAATATCAATATGCGTATTGCCCGTTTCGGCGATAATTTCTTGCTGAACGCGCTTTGCAAGCTCCATATTACGAGCGGGGAGGATAATCGTCGCGCCCATGCGTGCAAGTTCCCGTGCGGTTTCTTTGCCAATTCCCGATGTGCCGCCTGTGATGCAGCAGGTCTTCCCTGAAAGATGTGTATGGAGATTCATTGAGTGAAATTCTTGGTGAAATTCTTAGTGAAATTCTTAGTGAAATTCTTGGTGAAAATGTACTGGTTCTGGTTTTCGTAAAGAGCGCAGACAAGAGTGTTACGCGCTGTGGAGTAGATACTACTCAGTTCTTTGACAGTTGGAGTTTTGGTAGTAGCGATGAGGGTGATAAAACCCGCGTTGAAGATTCTCTTGGGAAATGCTTTTGCATTCAACCTTTTTGA
>JAAFIV010000075.1 GCA_013298775.1 Ignavibacteria bacterium
CCGTTCCCCCTTTATCAAGGGGGCGAAGGATTGATGCGGCTTTCACGGCATTGTCGGCAAAAGACCGAACTACCAAAACTTTCGTTGTCAAAGACCATACTGCCGTCTACTCCAGTGCAGGTAACACTCTTGTTTAAGCCATTTGCGAAAGTCCTAAGTCTTCAAAAAAATCCCTCAAAATCCTGCAAGTCTGAGTTTTAGCCGCGTTTCTTGATGAAAGCCCCGTCCAGTGACAAGAATGGGAGGTAAAAGGTCATTGCGCAACACCTCCACAGTAGCCTCACAGATTCTTCTCCAAAAGCCTCGCCAATGCTCCTGTTGCGGTTTTACGCTCGTACTGCTGAATAATACTGGTGTTTGGGGAAAATGCTTCCTGCGCCTTCCATGCACGAAAATAACTGCGAATATTTGCCGCAATGCCCGCAACGTCTGATTGATGCGCCGTTTTGCCAGAAGCGGTTTCCTGCAACAGCTCGTGAATAGCACCGTGCGTTGGCGCGACGGCGAGAATTGGACGCATTGCGCCGACATATTCATACACTTTACCTGGAACAATTTCCTCGCTTTCTTTCGCTTCATCCACCACAAGCAACAGCGCGTCGGAACGCAGTAAATACCCGATACTCTCTTCATGCGGCATATAGCCAAGTATTTGCAAGGAATCTTGGTACGGAAAGGCATCAAACATTGCGTGAATTTCTGCACCAAAACGCCCGATAAAGCGCACCAATACTTCGTTTGGAAGAATTTCTCCCTCAGCAATCAATCCTTCCAATGCCTTCAAAAACGATGCTGGAGTGCGGTAGCCATACATCGAACCCGTGTAGGTAATGGTGAATCGCCCATTCTGCGTGGGCGGAATGTCGGGATAATCGTTAGAATCAAAGCCGTTTGGAATGTGATGATACTTTGTGCTGGGAATATGGGGAAATTTTCCTGCAATGTCCTTCCGTATGCCTTCCCACGCGCATTCGATAGCATCTGCCTCCTCGAACACCGAGCGTTCAAGCCGTTTGTCAATCCATGCAGGAAGAAACCAGCGTTTTGGTGTTGTTAAAAAACCCGTCCAAGGGTCGCGAAAGCCCGTTACCCACGGCAAGCCTGTTTTCCGCTTGAGTTGGCGAGCAATAAGCGCAGTTGTGTAAGGCGGTGCAGAATTATACAAGGCAGTGATATTATGTTCTTTAATCAGCCGCAATCCCGCATCAACAGCCGTGAGCAGCCATCCTACGCGTGCATCGGGAATGAATAACGTGGCGCGAATCTGCTCTGCAATATTCTCGGCAAAACTGCGCTCGGAAGCGTTGTTTTTCAAGGTATTCACGTCAATTGGCGTATGAGCTGCCTGTCCCACAAATTGCCGATACAAACTGTACGGCTCGTAAATGCGCGTGCGCTCAATGTGAATATTGGATGGTATCTGCTTTATCAGCGATTCATCGCGTGCAGGATATTCGCCATTTTCCACCGTCAGCACAATCGGATTCCATCCAAAGTCTGGCAGATAGCGAATATGCTTCAAGACACGCTGCACACCCGCCCCGCCAGAAGGTGGAAAATAATACGCAATGACCAAAACATTCTTCACAACTTGTTCCTTTGCAACACGTAATACAAATACTTTTGAGACGTTCGTACAACGGCAATTTTGTAGAGCAGACAAGAGTGTCTGCTCTACCGAAGCCGCATGAAAGCTGAGTCTGGTGGTAATGCAGACACTCTTGTCTGCGCCATTGACAAAAGTCCTAACGTTTAGGCAATACGCCGACGCTCTAAAACGGCAATTCCACATCCGTGCGAATCATATTCGATACGCTGCGAGCAATCATGCGCTCTTTCGCAACAAGCCAGAGTTCGCATTGAACGTGGATAATCGTTCCGCCTTGCTTTACCATCGAAACTTTGGCGTGAACGACATCATCTTTTTTTGCAATGGCGAAGTAATCAACAACCAAGTTTACCGTCATAAACACATGTTTCTTTCCCAGCGCATAGACAGCTGCACCAATGAGGTCATCCATCATACCCGCAGCTACGCCACCGTGAAGCGTTTGTGCGGGATTCAGCATTTCCGAGCGCACCGTAAATTCCATCACCATTGAGCCATCACGCTGAACGTCCAGCAATTTTCCATTCAACCAGCGTCCGTAATTGGACAGCCCCACTTCGCTCATATACTTACCCACTGCCTGTTGGAATAGCCCAAAACGTTGATTGACAGCCTGCTCTGGCAACATAGACGATGACGTTGATGCGGTTGTTTCCATACGAAAAGAAAAATTAAGTGAAAAAATACTTTCTGGAAAAATAACTTCTGCAAAAATAAGCATTGGTGCGGGTTTTCTGGCAAGAAAACTATACATGCTATTTTTCGCCACAGAAATACTTGCGCATGAGCAACTTGCGGTTTGCATTTCTGCCTGAAAACCTGTTCTTTTGTAACGAGAACTGAGCATTTGCTTTATTTATTCACGCAAGTAAGGTTGCAAACACAAAAAATTTAAACACACATTTCAAATACATGAACGCTACGCAGCCTTACATAATTTATTCTTCCACAACATTATGAAAACACATTCCCCACTCCTTGCATTGGCATTGCTGCTTGTGTTGGCGGTATTTGGTCAAAGTTCTGCACAATCCAGCACAGCATCCAACACGCCAGCAAATACCATCGGCATCGGCATTATGATTGGCTCCGGCGACCCAGGTACAACCACGCTTCTGCGCAGCGCGAACATGGCAATTGACGAAATAAATAGCGCGGGCGGCATTCTTGGGAAAAAGCTCCAATTGATGCCGATATTCAATTCGCGGCGCAATTACGATACCGTTCCCGCGCTCACCGCACACCTTCTCGCACAAGGCGCACAAGCCCTGATTTCATGCGGCGGCTCCAGTACGACCATGCGAGCGGCAGAAGTTACCATTCAAAAAGGAATTTTCACGATTACGCCCTCCTCTACTTCGCCTAAAATAAGCCGTTTGCAGGATAATGGCTTGGTCTGGCGCACGATTCCGCATGATTTATTTCAAGGGCGCATTGCGGCGGATGTTATTGGCAAGATGAAACACCGCACCATTACTGTTGTTCATCCCGATAACGCCTACGGTTCAGAATTAGCAAAAACCTTCAAAGAATTTTTTGAAAAGCAACAAGGCAAAAAAGTGTTGAATATCGTTGCCTACAAAGAAGCCGACCGCAAAAACTACGATTTCAAGCCGCTTTTGGACAAAATTTACGAGGGAAAGCCCGACGCGCTGTATCTCATTGGTGCGGATGAAATCTCGCTCATGCTCACACAATCCACACAAGCTGGAAAGCTCACGGCGGCGTACAAACCCTTTCTTTTCGGCTGCGATGGCGAATACAACGATGATTTCATTGCGGGCGTGGAAACAAGCCTTGTTGAGGGCATGATGGGCGTTACCTACATTCACCCAACCAACGATAAATCCTTCACACGTTTCATTGAAGAATTCCAACGCCGCGCTACGTTTGATGATTCCATTACCGTTGCAAACAGCTCCCTTGCTTCGCTGATGAGCAGCGATGCCACAAACAGCTATGCCGCCAGTATGTACGATGCGGTCTATACAATGGCATTCGCAATCGCAAAAGCCGGAAGCCTGAAAGGAAGCGATATTGCCAAGCAAATGCCCGAAATTGCGAATGCTCGCAAGGGTGCGCAAATAGTACGTGGCGGCGAGTTTGCACGCGGCTTGCAGCTTATCAAGCAAAATGTTCCAATCAACTACGACGGCGTAAGCGGTCCGATTGAGTTCGACCAAAATGGCGATGTAAGTTCTGGTAATTACTTGGTTTGGCGCATTCACGATGGGAAGTTTGTGGAAGAAAAAGTGATTGCGTTTCCGTAAGCTGAAGTTAGCTGCAACCATTGGTTTCCCTCATCCTTCTCCCAAAGGGAGAAGGTGCGAAGACAACGAAAAGCCGTAGCCTCTGAAGCCCTCTCCCTCTGGGAGAGGGTTGGGGTGAGGGCTTGCACAGCACCTTCCCTCAAACACCGCATCAATGCTTCATTTCATCAACATCGCTTTGCCGCTTCCCGCTCCGCGCCTTTTCACATACAGGCTGCCGGAGACCGTACTTGCGGCAATGCAGGAACATACGTCGTCGGAAAATGCAGCATTGAAGCGACTTGTGGGCTGTCGTGCGCTTGTGCCGTTTGGCAAGCGTGTTTTGACGGGTGTGATTGTGGAAGTAGAAAATGTTGCCGCAATGCCAGAAGCAAAGCCGATTCTGGAGCTTTTGGAGCAAACGCCCGCCTTCTCGCCGCCGCTTCTCGCTTTAGGAAAATGGATTGCCGATTATTATCTTGCCTCGCTCGGCGAAACGCTCAAAACCATGCTTCCGCAAGGAATGTCGCCAGAAAGCACCGTGCGTGTGAGCAGTCTGAAGCAGCCGAGCGAAGAGGAATTAGACGTAATGCGCCGCCGCGCACCACGCCGCTACGCGCTGTTGCAGGAATTACTCCAACACGACGGCGAAATCTCGGTTGCGTATTTGGAGAAAGTTTTGGGCGGAAACACCAGCATTAGTGCGCAGTTGGAGGTATTGGAAGAAGAAGGTTTTGTGGAGCGGCATCGTGGAATGACGAAGGAAATTCAGGCAAAAACGGTGCGAGCAGTGGCGTTGCACTCGGATTTAACCGAAGAAGCCGCTCTGAAAGCCGCTCTGGATGAGCTTGACCGTGCCGCGCCGAAACAGGCATCATTGCTGGGGCGGATTTATTGGCATTACCAAACACAAGGCGTTGCTCCACTTTTGGCGAAAGAAGCTCTGGCAGCCAGTCATGGTGAGCCGTTCACGGAATCGGTGCTGAAAGGATTGATTCAAAAAGGCTATGTGCTGGATTTCCAAATTGACGCGCCGCGCATTGAAAAACGCAACCCAGAACTGGCTTCTATTCTCGCTCCAAAGGACGAACTCGCCGCCGCTTTTACGCTGGAGCAGCAACACGCCCGCGACAAAATAGCCGAAGCTATCCACGCGAATAAATTCAAAACTTTTTTGCTGCACGGCGTTACGGGAAGCGGAAAAACGCTGGTCTATATGAACGCCATACGCGAGACGCTGGAACGCGGAAAAACAGCACTGTTGCTGGTGCCGGAGATAGCTCTCACGCCGCAACTTATTGAGCGATTTCGCGCCGTCTTTGGCACAAATATCGGCGTGATGCACAGCCACAAATCCGCCGGAGAACGCTTCGATGCGTGGCGGTTGGCGCGAAGCGGCGACGTGCGCATCGTGATTGGTGCGCGGTCTGCGCTCTTTGTGCCATTGCCAAATTTGGGAATTATCATTGTTGATGAAGAACACGAGCCATCCTACAAACAAGACGACCCTGCACCCCGCTACAATGCTCGTGATTGCGCGGTTGTGCGCGGGACGCTTGAGAATGCCGTCGTGGTGCTGGGTTCAGCTACACCCTCGCTGGAGACCATGTACAATGCGCTCTCTGGGAAATATCATTTGCTGGAAATCACCGAGCGAGCCGACGGCGCAACTATGCCGATTGTGCGCGTGGTGGACGTGCTGGAACGCCGCAAGCAACGCAAAATGATTGGCATATTTTCCGAAGACCTCCTGAGGGCAGTGCTGGTGCGGCTTGCAAAGAAAGAAGGCGTGATACTTTTTCAAAACAGGCGCGGGTTTGCTTCGCGCTTGGAATGCCGCGATTGTGCGCATATTCCCATGTGTCCGAACTGCTCGGTGCCGCTTACGTATCACAAACACCGGAATTTACTGCGTTGCCATTACTGCGCTCACAGCCACGAGGCGGAGAAAGCCTGTACAAATTGTGGCTCGGCGGATATGCGCGAAATCGGCTCTGGCACACAGCGCATTGAGGAAGATTTGCAAGCAGAATTGAAAAATTCGCTCGAAATTTTCATGGCAGCACAAGGAATTGCCGAAGAGAAGCCGCGTGAGGTCGTGATTCAGCGCATGGATTTGGACACAACCACGAAAAAAGGCTCACACGCACAAATGCTCACGCGCTTTGCCAAAGGCGAGATAGATATTTTGCTGGGAACGCAAATGGTAGCGAAAGGACTAGATTTTGCGCGGGTTACGCTGGTGGGAATCATCAATGCGGATATGCAAATGTACTTGCCCGATTTTCGCGCTGCCGAGCGCACGTTTCAGCTTCTCACGCAAGTATCGGGGCGGGCAGGACGCAGTAGCGAGCATCGCGGGGAGGTGATTTTGCAAACCTCGCATCCGAAGCATCAAACTATTCTCGCTGCCAGCACCGCCAGCTACGAAATGTTCTACAACGACGAACTGCAAAGCCGCAAGGAAGCTCTCTATCCGCCCTTTGTGCGCTTTGTGATGATTGAATTTTCTGGCAAAGAAGACCCCGTTGTCCACACCCACGCCCAGCATTTTGCTTTCGCCCTGCAACGCGAGCAACAATCGCATTCGCAAGCGCACAAGCGGGATAATCACTATCACGCGCCATTTTTACTACTTGGTCCTGCCGTGCCAAGCATAGCGCGGCTTCGGGGGAATTATCGGCGAATTATTGTGCTAAAAAATCTGCGCGAGCATGATGCCTCAGGACGCGCAATGCGAGATATGGTGCTGCGTGCGTATCATTCGTACAATCAAAAACACGCTTCTTCGGCAGTGAAAATCACGATAGATGTAGATGCGGCGGGCTTTGTGTGATGTTCCGCGTGTAATTTTACGCCTCAATAACTCTCGTCCACCGACGGAAACCCGCCCGTGCGAACATCATCGGCATATTGCGCAAACGCACCAATCATGCGCTCTCGGAGGACATCGTAGCGGCGCACAAAGCGCGGTTGAAATTCATTGGTAATGCCGAGCATATCGGTATAAACGAGTATCTGCCCGTCGCAATGCGGTCCCGCGCCGATGCCAACCGTTGGGATACTTAGCGATTCGGTAACATGGCGGGCAAGGTCGGCAGGAATTTTTTCCATGAGTACGCCAAAGCAGCCCGCTTCTTGCAAGGCGAGCGCGTCTTGGAGAAGTTGGTCTGCCTCTTTTTGCGTGGTACCGCGTGTGCGATACGAACCAAATTGGTGAATACTTTGCGGCGTTAAGCCGAGATGCCCCATCACAGGGATTCCCGCTTCGGTGATATGCGCAACAATCTCCACCACACGCTGCCCACCTTCCAGCTTCACGGCGACCGCGCCAGCTTCTTTCAGCAACCTTCCAGCATTGCGAAACGCCTCTTCGGACGAGACCTGATACGACATAAACGGCATATCTGCTATCACCATCGCCCGTTGCACCCCGCGCACAACCGCTTTGCAATGGTAAATAATTTCTTCCAGCGTCACGGGAATCGTGGTTTCATGCCCCTGCACAACGTTTCCCAGCGAATCGCCAACCAAAATCACATCAACGCCCGCTTCGTCCACAATTTGCGCCATTGTTGCATCGTAGGCAGTGAGGCAGGAAAAGCGTTCGCCGCGTTTTTTCATTTCAATCAAGGTCTGCGTCGTTACGCGCCGCGCCCGCTTTGCTGTTGAAATGGTATTCGTCGAAGAGCCGTATAAAGACACTTCTGTGGGGCTTGTTTGCTCGGTTTCTGTTGGTGGTGCAAATGGAGAGGGAGAAGGCTGAGAAGGAGTATTCATGCGGTTTTTGGGCGAAAAGAAGTGGAAGAATTGAATACGAATCTGCGCGACGAAGAACGGAGTTTTGCGAGCGCAAAAATACAGCACAACGGCGAATTTGCAAGGGAAAAGCAGCGCAGGAAAGGAGTATTTTATTGACCAGTTTTTTTCTTAAATTACCGATGCCCATTTCCAAAACTCTTACCGCTCATATTTAACCAAATTATTTTACCAAAATCACACCCACAATGTTCCTTTCTCAAAAGCTCCAACGCCTCATTACTCCTTGCTTGGCGAGCATTTGCTTTATGCTGAATATGCTGCCCGTTTCGTTACGCGCCCAAACGCCTGATGCTGCCTTGCCGCGCCAAGCCGACCTCGACGCATTTTTCTCTGAAAAGCCGCTTGGTTACACGCTTGGCGAGCAGTCCACGACGTTTCGTGTCTTCGCGCCACGTGCGTCGGCAGTTACTCTTGTTTTTTTTACGAAGCTCGCCGATACCGAAGGGCGCAGCGTTGCGATGAAAAAAAATGATGACGGAACATGGGAACATACCGAAGCGCAAGCCGCACAAAAGCTCGTGGGAACGTACTATGCCTATCGCGTGGTGGGTCCGACGGGTGCTTCGCCGAAAGAAGCCTTTGATGCGCGGGTGCTGATTGGCGACCCCTATTCACGCGCTGTTGCGACGAAAAACACCGTCAAACACGAGGCGCGGACGCTTATTCTCGACCCAAAATTTGATGCTGCCTACGACTGGCAAGGCGACAAGCCCGTGATTGCTGCGAATCACAACGATTTGGTGATTTACGAAGCCCATCTACGCGATTTGACCGCGCATTCAAGCTCTGGCATTCAAGCAAAAGGCTCGTTCAAAGGGCTTGCCGAGCAAGGAAAGAAGGGCGGTTTGGCACATTTGAAGTCGCTCGGCGTGAACGCGGTGGAACTGCTTCCCATCCACGAATTTGCGAACATTGAACCAGAAGAAAACCTGTATCGGCGCAATTACTGGGGCTACATGACGAGTTTTTTCTTCGCGCCGGAGTCGTATTACGCAAGCGGCGCATCGCTCAAAAGCGAGGAATGGAGCGGCGCGGACGGGCGCGTGGTGAAGGAATTAAAAGATTTGGTCAAAACGCTGCACCGTGAAAATATCGCCGTCATCCTTGATGTGGTCTATAATCACGTGTCGGAGACGAACCAAAATTCGCTGAAATTTATTGATAAATTTTACTATTTCCACACCGATAGCGCAGGGAAATACATTGCCACGTCGTACTGCGGCAATGACTTCAAAACCGACCGCCGCATGGCTCGCCGCCTCATTGTGGAGAGCGTAAAGTATTGGATGACCGAGTTCCACGTGGACGGTTTTCGCTTCGACCTTGCGGCAATGATTGACCGCGAAACCTGCGAGGAAATTGCCCGCGAAGCGCGGAAAATCAATCCAAACGTGGTGCTGATTGCCGAGCCGTGGGGCGGGAACAAGTATTCTCCCGCACTCTTTAGCGATGTGTCGTGGGCGGCATGGAACGACCAAATCCGCAATGGTGTAAAGGGTCAGAACCCGCATGACGGCTTGGGTTTCATCTTTGGAAAATATCAGGGCAAAAATACAAAAGCCTCGCTGCAAGCATTCATCAATGGTACGCTGCGTGAGGATGGCGGATTGTTTTTGAAAAAAGAGCATAGCATCAATTATGTGGAATCGCACGACGACGAAACAATGGGCGATTTTATCCGCGTCGCGCTTGGCGATAACACGATGCAAGGGCGCATTACCAATCTCGACAAGCACATTCGCCTCACGCCAAAACAGCTTGCGGTGAATAAACTTGCTGCGCTGTTTTTGTTCGCCGCACAAGGTCCCGTGATGATTCATGCAGGGCAGGAATACGCTCGCAGCAAGGTGATTCAGCCAATGGCGGGCGTGAAGGACACCAACGCGATGAAACTCGACCGCAACAGCTACAACAAAGACGACAACACGAACTACCTCAATTACGCCCACGCAGTAGCAAATAAGAGCTTGGTGGAATACTACAAAGGATTGATTGCGCTGCGCAAACGCTACCCGAATGCCTTCGGAAGCGCGTCAAAACAGGATATTCAGTTCTTGGACGCAAGTAATGACGAGGCTCCCGCGCTTGCTTTTCGTGTGCAAAACCGTTCTTCACGTTCCATTGCCGAAGCAAAGTCGTTTTTGGTGATTTTGAATAGTAATCCCGCAAAGCCTCTTCAATTCTCGCTTCCAGCAGGTTCGTGGAGTGTTGTTGCGAATCAGGACACCGTATCGCCGATGAAAACACTCAGCAAAATGCAAGGAAACATCAGCGTTCCAGCGAGTTCGGGTATGATTTTGGCAGAAATGTAGGCTTGCCCATGCTACGTAAAAAAAGCCCGTCGTGCCGTGATTTTTGGTGCAACGGGCTTTTGTAGTTATGCACTTTGTCCGTATCTTTGCGCCTTCGTGGGATGAGATACGTACAGACAAGCGATTTGGTTTACCCCAAAATATCGCGTAGTTTATTGCACAAATTATTTTATTGATAGATTAGAGTTTATCTCGAATAAAGTTTTTAGAGTTTTGGAGCAAGGCAGCATGCTGCCTTGTTTAGTAAAAAAGTCTATTCGGAATAAAGTCTATTGTTTTATTGCACTGATTTCGACTCTACTTATGCTCTATTACTTCGCACAGTACATTCAGCGAACCTTCGCGCCTCCAGGATTTGGTGTTTTTCAATACATCTCCTTCCGTGCGGCGGCAGCGGCAATTACGGCGTTATTCATTAGTTTTGTGATTGGTCCCTATATTATTCGGGCTTTGAAGCGGAACCAGCTCGGCGAGCAGGAAAAGCTCGAACTTGCGGGAACGGGCAATCACGCGAGCAAAAAAGGCACACCCACGATGGGCGGTCTTATTGTTCTCTCCGCGTTGCTTGTGCCGACGCTGTTGTGGGCGAATATTCTCAATCCCTACGTCGCGCTTATTATGCTCGTAACAGCGTGGTTAGGCGGTGTGGGCTTTCTGGATGATTATTTGAAAGTAGTAAAAAAGTACAAAAAGGGCTTAATCGGACGCTACAAAATTGTCGGACAAGTCGGTATTGGTTTGGTGCTGGGCTGTAGTATTTATTTCTTTCCCGAGTGGTTTGGTGCGGGGTTCGTGCAATTAAAAACCTTGACAACAATTCCTTTTTTGAAAAATACGAACTTCGATTTTAGCATTTTATATGTGCCAATGGTGATTTTCGTTCTCACGGCAACTTCCAACGCTGTGAACCTCACCGACGGCTTAGATGGGCTTGCAATTGGCACGGTGGGTATTTCTGCGCTCGCGCTCGCGCTTATTTGCTATGTTTCGGGTAATGCAAAATTTGCTAACTACCTGAACATCATGCACCTGCGCGGCTCGGACGAACTCACGATTTTCTGCGCGGCACTTATCGGCGCGGCACTCGGCTTTTTGTGGTTCAATGCTTACCCAGCGCAAGTATTCATGGGCGATACAGGCTCGCTCGCGCTTGGTGGCGCGCTTGGTGGTTTGTGTATTTTGGTGAAAAAAGAATTGCTGCTGCCGATTTTGGGCGGGGTCTTTTTCGCAGAAACGGTATCGGTCATTATTCAAGTGAGCTATTTCCGCTACACCAAGCGCAAATACGGCGAAGGGCGGCGTATTTTCAAGATTGCACCGTTGCATCATCATTTTGAAAAAAGCGGTTGGCATGAATCAAAAATTGTCTCGCGCTTTTACATCATCGCGACGCTGTTAGCAATTATTACGATGGCAACATTTAAGGTTCGATAAACTCAAGGTGTAACCGGTACGGTCTCCCCGTCGGGCGGCTGTTATCACAAGCACAGTAGCCGTCCAGCGGGTTTATGCGGGGGGGGGGCTGTGA
>JAAFIV010000076.1 GCA_013298775.1 Ignavibacteria bacterium
TCGGTGGTTTCATAGAGAATTCTTCCAACAAATGAGATGGTAAAAATTACCAAATTTCAACTAGAAGATACCTCTGTTTTCTCATACTTCTTTCAATGAATTTCAACTAACTTTTGGACAATCTCATTTCCAACGGCAATTTCATACAAAAAACGCGCACCGCAAAGCAATTTTACAGATTCTTAGACCACATTTCTCAGCGACATAATTCGCCGTCCGTTAGCTTTTATCCAGCGTTCTGCGAGCGTGTAGGGCGGCAACTGCGCCTTTTGGCAGCATTCGTCCACGTGTTGCCAGTATGCGTCCGAATGGTTGGCGTGGCGTAAATGCGCCAGTTCGTGGATGATGAGGTAATCGCGCACGTCGGCTGGAAACAAGATACTGCGCCAGTTCAGGTTGATGTGGCGGCGCGTTTTCACGCAGCTTCCCCAGAGCGAGCGTTGGTCTTTGATGGCAATGCGTTGGACGCTTTCGCCCAGAGTCCGCGCCAGTTCTTGTGTGCGGGCAGGAAGGAGCGCATTTGCACGGGAAATCATGCAGTATTGCCAATAGCGCAGGGCGGAAGAGCGCATCATTTCTTCGTTGGTGGCGAATTGCTGCGGCACACTGATAAGCACGTGTTCAGGAAAATCTTCCAGTGCGTATTGCTCCCGAAGCGCGATAACAAGCCGCTTCCAGACACCATCAACGGGCAACAGCAGTTCTGGTGGGGTGTTTGGGGGATTATTGAAAAGAGTTGGATTGCCGGATGAATTATGCTTCGGAAAAAATCCTTTGTCCGCCATTTTCTTGAGCGACGACCGCACAAAATCTAGGTTCTGCACAAAAAACTGTTCCGCATCGCGCACCGCAGCACGAAGCGGTATCGAAACCCACACACGTCCGTCGCTTGCGACGCGCAGCGTGATTCGTTTCGCTTGCTTGCGCTTACGAATTTGATACCGAATACCGTCGTATTCTGCTTCCCACGTCAGTCCTGAAGCGGTTGTTTTGTGCATGGTTTGTTGGGTACGCGGTGGCATTGGTGGAAAGCTGTTTTGCGCTATACAAAAAATTCAAGTAGTGGCACAGACATTCCTGTCTGTGAGTGTTGGTGCATGGTTCAGGTGACAAACACAGACAGGAAGTCTCAAGCCACTGAAGACTGATTTTATGAGTCTTACAAGTTTTATGAGTCTTACAAGCGTTGTGTAGGAAAATATAGCAAAAACAGAAAAGGCATTTTCACGGAGAAAATGCCTTTGAAAATACTGCGGAAGATATGTACAATTTCAGAATAATTCTTAGACCTTCGCATTCACAGCGTGAACACCAATCGCTGCGGCAATAGAATCGGCGAGGTTTTCCAGCGGCAATACTTCATCAGCAACGCCTTCATCCACGACGGCTTTGGGCATTCCATAGACCACGCATGATTCCTCATCTTGGGCAATCACATAGCCGCCTTTTGCGTTTAGTTTTTTCAAGCCAGCGCAGCCGTCGCGTCCCATTCCCGTCATAATCACGCCAACAGCGTGTCCGCCAAACGCCTCCACAACGGATTCGGTCGTAATATCCACCGACGGACGGTGCAGCGTGTCCGAAGGCTCTGGCGAAACGTGAATGGTGCGTTGGTCTTTGCCAATTTTCATATGGAATCCGCCGGGCGCAATCAGTACCAAACCAGGCTCCAGAACGTCACCGTCTTGTGCTTCACGCACCGTAACGTGCGAAAGAGTATTCAAGCGGTCTGCAAGCGATTTCGTGAAATGCGCGGGCATATGCTGAACAATGAGCATTCCAACGGGGAAATCCTTTGGAAGGCGCGGCACTACTTGGTGCAATGCCAATGGTCCACCTGTGGAAACACCTAAGACAACAATTTTTGCATGACCCGCCGACGGACGCTTGCGTCCTGTTACGCGGACTTCATGTAAGGGTTTTGCAGGAGCTGGGGCAGAACCTGCTCCGGTGGAAGTGGGTGTGTCTTGACCTTCTTGCATAGTTTGTCGGCGGCGTGCGATACGTTCTTGTAGGGAAAGCCGCTCCATTGCTTGGTCTTCTTTAGCAGGAGCCGATGGACTTGATTTACGGAAAGAAAGCGAACTGAGCAGCGATGGGCGTGCAAGACGCGATTTTAAGTTGGTATTTTGCGTAATTGCTTTCACTTTTCCAACTAACTCATCCCGCATCGTTTGCTGAATCGTCAGCGTGGATTGCTTGGAAATAAAATCCACTGCGCCAAGCGAAAGAGCTTCAATCGTTGCTTCTGCGCCTTCGGTGGTGATACTGCTCACCATCAGGACGGGCGTAGGATTTTGCTCCATGATAATTTTCAATGCCTCTAAGCCCGTCATCACGGGCATTTCCACGTCCATCGTGATAATGTCTGGCTTTAATTCACTCGCTTTTTCAACCGCTTCTTTGCCATTATTTGCCAAGCCAACAATCTCAATATCTGGCTCGCTTTGGAGCATGGTAGAGAGTGCCTTGCGGACAAAGGCGGAATCATCAACAATGAGAACACGTATTGGTTTCATGGGGGTCTGCTACGCTTTGTAGTAAAAAAGTAAAAAGCTGAGAAGCCAGATGTGAAGAGGCTTTGCAGCTTTTTTACCTTAAAAATGTACACTTCATACTTCGCTTGGTGCCTTAGGCGGACTGCTGCTGCCATACCGACGCAGCAACCGAATGTGCCTCTTGGATAAGCTCTTCAATATCGAGAATCATAATCACGCGTCCGTCGCCCAAAATGGTCGAGCCAGACATACCGCGAATATGACCTAAGTATTCGCCAAGCGATTTAATCACAATTTCTTTTTGACCAAGTAATTCATCCACCACCAAGCCCAAACGCTTGTCAGCCAAGCCGACAACCACAACGTAGCGGTTTTCCAGCGTGTCTTCTTTGCTCGGTGTTTTTAGCACTTTGTCCATG
Source organism: Ignavibacteria bacterium (assembly GCA_013298775.1). GTDB lineage: Bacteria > Bacteroidota > Ignavibacteria > Kapaibacteriales > UBA4661 > PH2015. The sequence continues at coordinate 2,918 of JAAFIV010000076.1, forward strand.
CGAATAAGCGGGAATACTTGATTCCGAATCCGCATTACTTCATTTTGATTGACACTGTAAATTTGGCTTAAATCTGTGTTCACAACCTCAACAACAGCACTGAGCGGCAATGCGTAGATTTCCGACTGCACACGCACGAGCAAACCTTGAATAATCGCCAAGGTAAGCGGCAATTTAATCGTAAAGGTGGTGCCAGCACCCAGCTTAGAATCTACTTCAATGATGCCTTTGAGCTTTTGAATGTTCGTGCGCACAACGTCCATACCTACGCCGCGTCCCGACACGCTTGTTACCTTTTCTGCGGTCGAAAATCCGGGCATAAAAATAAGACTGTACGCATCGCGGTCGGTCATGGTTTGGATTTGCTCTTGGGTAATCAAGCCCTTTTCGAGAGCTTTCATTTTCAAGAACTCAGGATTGATGCCCTTTCCATCGTCAATAATGTTTACAACGATGTGGTTGCCTTCGTGCTGCGCATCCAAAATAAGCGTGCCTTTGGTCGGCTTGCCAGATTTTTCGCGCTCGACTGGACCTTCAATGCCGTGGTCGCAAGAATTACGAATCATATGAACAAGCGGGTCGTTCAATTCTTCGATAATACCTCTATCCAATTCCGTTTCCTCACCGCGCAAGACGAGTTCGATGTCTTTGCCGAATTCTTTCGACAAATCGCGGACAATACGCGGTGCTTTTTGGAAGATTTTAGAAATCGGCACCATCCGTGTTTTCATGATTGCCGACTGAAGCTCTGTCGTGATGAAGTCAATCGCAGAACTTGTTTCTTGGAGTTCGCGCAAGAAGTCGTGATTTTCGTAGCGTTGCATGAGTTCCTGCGTCACCTGCGCGAGGCGGTTGCGCCCAAGCACCAATTCACCCGACAAATCCATCAAGGTTTCAAGGCGATTCACATCCACGCGAATCGTTGTCTCTGTTGCAACGGCAGCCTTTGCTTTATCGTCGCTCGTAAGCTCTTTTGCAATAGATTTTTTTGGTGGTTCGGCTGTTTTGACAGCTGTTGGAGTCTGTGGTGGTGCGGCTTTTGGAGCTTCTGCGGGTTTTGGTGCTGCGCTTGCTGCGGGAGCCTGCGCTGGAGCGGCTTGCGGAGCTGCTGCTGCGGGAGCTTGTGCTGGAGCGGCTTGTGGAGCTGCTGCTTGCGCGGCTGCCGACGGAGTGGCTTGCGGAGCTGCTGCTGCACTTCCTCCACCAGTCATGGTGCGGTTGATTTCATCAAAAGCCGCAGCAATCATGGAAAGTTCGTCATCGGTAAAATAATCACCTTTTTTGCCAAAGGATGGGTCGGCAAGAAGATTATCAACCACAGAAGGAGCTTGTGGTGCTGCGCTAGGAGTTGCAGAAACAGGGGCTTCCGCACTTGCCTGCGCCGCGTTTGCTTCCTGTCCTTCCGTCGTACCGTGATGGCTGATTTTGGTGAGTTTCTCCATTGTTTTGGAGTAATCTACGCGCTCGGTGTCGCCAGCTTTTGCTTGCTTCAAGAGCGTTTTCAGCCAATCGTACACCTCCAAAAGAGCATCCACAATCTCAGCATTGACGCGGAGTTCAGCCTTGCGAAGTTTATTGAGAATATCTTCGGCATGGTGCGTAATCTCCGTTATCTGGTCGAAGCCCATGAACGAAGAAGTGCCTTTAATCGTGTGAAAACTTCTAAAGACAGAATTGAGAAGGTCAAAATTCTCGGCTTGGGACTCCAATTGCATGAGGTCTTGGTCGAGGGTGTCCAGAATTTCTTGTGTTTCAATGAGAAAACTATCAAGAAGTTCTTTCATTTCGTTATCGAAACCGCCACTCATAATGTTATCTCACACGAAGAAGAGGGTTGAAAGAATGAAGACATTAAGCTATTGACCATGTAATCAAGGCTGATTTTTCAAGGCTATTGCTGATTGAAAATCTGTATCGTTACTTGCTGTTGAATAAAGCATCAATATCATCTTGCGAAGGGCTTCCGCCACCGCCGCTATTACCGCCGCCAAAGAGTGCGTCAATATCGTTTTGCGATGAGGGTTCATTGCTTGCTGCTGGGCTTGCCGTTGGCGGAGCGGGTGAAGCACTTGGTTGATTATTGATGGCTGCGCTACCAAAAAGTGCATCAATATCAATTTCTTCGGAATCGGCACCATGCTTAACGCCTGTATCAATAGCACCACCGCTTGTATCGCCCTGTTGAAATGATGCCAAAATAGAATCTACTGCATTTTGACGTTCAGGGTCTTTGTTGAGTGCCGAACCTACGTCGTGGTCATACGCAATAGCGCGGTGCAGCGTTGCAACGTGTGTCGCGCTGTCGTCGCTTGTGCTGACAGGACGACGACCTGATGTGGTAATCAATTCGCCAATTTCGGTGTTGCGGAAGTGAATCATAATCTCGCCGAGCCGACTTTGCACGGTTTGCAAGAGACTGTTTACCGCCGCAAGCTGTTGAGAAGTAATGTCTTGTACCTGAAGCGACATCATAATCTGTGTGGAGTCCATCCGAATACTTTCCAAAAGTTTTTCGGAATTATTGACGAGTTCTTCTGATACTTCTGGCTTTTGGAGGACGTTCAGAGCAGATTTGATAGTATCTACTTGGTAGGCAGAAGAAGAGCCGCCATCGCGTTGTTCAATCTTGCGAATAACATCAATAAGGCGTGAATACACGGATTCTTTATGCTCGGTCTCAGTATTTTCCTCGTCTTGCAATTTGTTCACCGCTTCGATGACTTTTTCCTGTTCCGTGCGGTTGAGACGTTGAATTTGTAACAGTTGCTTCAGGTTTGAACTAATGACATCGGACTTATACGACAAACCATCTAAGGTATCAAGAATTTCTGTTGTAGCAAGTTCGGTAGCTTTTGTTACGCTTGAAAGCTGTTGTGCGGCTTTCGGCATTTTCGATAAATTTTCTTCGATAGACGCATTGATATTCTCCAAAAGAGGCGTAACCTCGCGGATAAACATAAACACTTCTTCCAAGAAAGGAATCACGCGCTGACCAAACACAAAGAGGGCTTTCAACTCTTCAGTTTTGTGCAACATTTCATTTATTTCACCTACGCGCATAGTTGATTTCTCCGAGGATGAATGCGAAGTATGGAAGAACAGAATTTAAGCGAGATGCAGCCCACGATACTTGGGAAGGACTACCGCATGAGAAGAGCTTCAAGAACAATACAATCCGTAACACAGTCACACAATGATAATGAAGGCAATCATGCTTTCACGACAATTCCCCGCAGTTCAGTGGTACGAGTTCAGTAGTACGTGTGCCGCGTGCAAAGAACGCAATGCGATTGCACCACGATTGCACAGAGAAGAGCGACTGAAGCCTCACAAAAAGAAGAACAGTGAGGCAAGCGCACTTGTGGTCTGCGTTCTCTGCGTTTGTGTCTTTTGCTTACCTTCTTTTGCTTACATTGAGGAAAGTCCAAGAATGCACGACACAAAGAGCATTTGAAACGAAGAACATCTCAAAAATTTGGTGCAATTTGTGTGCCGAGAAAAAGAAGCGGAAATATCGCGCTTTGTATCTTCAAGCACGCATCCATGCACTTCCCGTCGGTACTCTTGCGGTGCAAATTGTATTGAGGTGTATTCCAAAACGTAAGAAATGAAACAAACGTCGTGTGCAATTTCCACGCACCGTCAGCTCTTACGCGCTCGGAACAATTGCCTGAATTTTTTCTTTCAGGACAGCCGGTGTAAAGGGCTTCACAATGTAGTTGTTCACTTTTGCTTGGAGTGCTTGCACGATATCTTCTTTGATACCGCGTGTTGTTACCATAAGAACGGGAAGATTGCCAAAGGTCGCGTCGTTGCGAATAGCTTTGGTAAGTTCCAGACCGTTCATATTTGGCATATTCCAGTCGGTAATGACGAAATCAATCTTCTCTGTGTAGAGAATTGCAAGCGCATCTTGCCCGTCGCTCGCCTCTACTACGTCATTGTATCCGAAGCTGTGAAGCGCGTTAATTACGATACGGCGCATCGTTGGCGAGTCATCAACAACAAGAAATTTCATAACAACTCTTCTCGTAAAAATTGGGGTTAATAGAGGTAATTTTCAGTATCATTTTTCATTCTCTGCTCATCGGTTTCTCCTCTTTCGAGAGAATGGATGAGGTTTTGAACAGTGCTTTGCTCTTTTTCATTCACACTTTTCGATGAAAATTAAGCAAAGAGTACGGTAATATAAGAGCGGGAAAAGAATTTATCAAAGAATTTATCAAAAACTTTTTTATGCCTTCCAGCTCTTGTTGCAATCACTTTCGCAAATTCCTATACAAACATCGACAAAAACATCTACAAAAACTTTGATACTTCGTACTGAATTTTTTTCATATTAAAGGGCTTTACGATGTACGAATTTGCCCCAGCCTGCATACCGCGCTCAATGTATTGGGCATCGGCAAGCGAAGAAAGAATAATGATTGGTAATGAACCATACATCGGATTTTCACGAATTGTCCGCACAAGCTCGAAGCCATCTACATTGGGCATATTTAAGTCGGTAATGACTAAATCAACTTTTTCTTTCGGTAGAATTTCTAGCGCGTCCATCCCGTCCACAGCAGATATAACGCGATATCCGCCAGACTTCAACGCCAGCGCAATAAACTTTCGCACCGACATCGAATCATCCACAGTGAGAATGGTCTTTTTCATAAGAGTATTCATCATTCCATACCAAAAAAATATATCCGTGAACAGACGAATCTGACGATAATAAACTCAAACAATAACGCCGTAAATACTGGTGTTTGGGGATAGTTCATTATTCCTTCTTGTAGGCAATTGTCTTCGGAAAATGTACTAACTTAAATGCCTTTGAAACACCATGTAACGATTCAGAATAGCCGATAAAAAGATAACCGCCTTTATTCAAGGCATCATATAAATTTGCGACAACTTGCTGTTTTGCTTGCGTATCGAAGTAAATGAGAACATTACAGCAGAAAATGACATCGAAGCTCGTCATGCTGCGCATCGTGGGCGTGTCGTACAAATTAACACACATAAACTTCACTTGGTTGCGTACCTCAGGGCTAAGGATATACTTATCGCCTTCTTGTGTGAAGTATTTATTCAGATAATGCTGCGGCATATTCCGCACAGAGTATTCTTTGTACACGCCAGTACGCGCTTTTTCGAGAACGGCAGTATTAATATCGCTGGCAACAATTTCAAACTGAAAGCCCGGAAACTGAGGTTTTATGCGCTCCAGAATAAGCATAGACATTGTGTATGCTTCCTCGCCCGAAGACGACGCTGCACTCCAGATACGCAGTTTTTTTGCACCACTCGGAAGAGCTTGTTTTGCTTTCAGAATCTCTGGCAAAATCACTTGCTCTAATGCCTCAAACTGTGGCGGATTACGGAAAAAATAGGTTTCGTTGATAGTTACTACTTCAAACAAACTGGGTAATTCGTCGCGGGCAGAGGCAGAGCTGGAAATAAGGCGAAAATACTCATCGAATGATGTGAGATTATGTGCCTCTAAGCGTTTAGCGATGCGTCCTTCGAGCAAATATTTCTTATTCTCGGTAAAGGAAATGCCGCATTGCTCATAGACAAAATCACGGAACTTTTTGAAGGTTGCTTCATCCATTTTAGGCGCATTGCTGTTGAGGTCGGAAGTCAGCAAGGACGGTGGAATGAAGATTTGCCCGAATTGGCTTTTATCAAACATGGACGGTGCAGAACCAGGCGATGATGACGCATTTGCATCACTTCCTTGCGTGCTTGGCTGCGATGGCGTGCCAGACGATGACGCTTGCTGCGGAGCGGGCGCAGACGACGCATCCCCACCAAGCGGGCTTGGTGTTGGTCGTGATGCTGCTCCTTGACTGAAGCGAAACTTGTCGAAGAGTTCGGATGCCATCTGAAAGAGTGTCAATGTCGTTAGGGAATTGAGCAATTGAGCAAAAGTACGTGTGCAATGTTTATGCCATAAACGAAGATTGCGCACGATTAGTGCTACATGTACGAATTATTGCTCAGTGGGGGCAAGTTCACGGATATTGAAGTAGCTCAAAAAATATTGAGCATCTTCGATTCTATGAGCTTCAGAAGAGGAAAGCTCGTCGGAAAGTAGATTTAAGGCTGCTTCACGGTTTACTGCAAGAAGAAACTCCAGTATTTCTCGGCGTTGTTCTTGCGTGGCACTTGCATATTCATGCATCACGGCTTGCGTGGCTATTGCTGCATTTTCGCTTTGTGCATGCGCTAATAATGCAGTCAAGAAACCTAAAAATTCGGTTATAGGAAGATTGCTCTCAATCAGAGCATCAAAGACACGTTCAAAGAAAACACGCACCATTGCGGGCGTAGAATGATTCAACGTAACGGACAAAATATGCTGCTGCGTGTCGGGATTGCTACTTTTAATTTCGTAGAGCAAGGCAGCCACGTCTTCTTCTTCATATGCAGACCCAAGAGCAAGCAAGCCAGCAATACGTGTGTCGCGGTCGTCGTCCATGAGGGCTTGGTGCGCAACGGGACGGAGGTTTGCTGGAAGCTCAATCGCTGCTTGCAAGCGGAAGGCAATGCTGTAAATCGTGCGCAGCAAAACTGGCTGTACATCTGGGCTGGCATTCGGTAAGGAGTGCAGCAATTTATGCGCAATTCCAATTTCATCCGCACACACCGCGAGCGCGTCCGTTGCGGCTATTTGGGTAAATTCATCCTCTTCGTTCAAGGCGTTCAGCAAAAATTCCTGCGCGTGTTTGCCGCCAATATGCCCGACTGCGCCGATAACATACGGCTTCACAGCTTCGTCGTCGTACATGCCAATAATATCACCCAGTAAATCGGAGGCTTTTAGAAAGCCGAGTGCTTCAATCGCCGCGCAACGCACGTTGTCATCGGTATCGGTGAGCAATGCTCGCACGTGTGGGATGGAAGCGGGATTATTGCTTAGTCCGATAATATCACACGCAAACTTGCGATTGTCTTCCTTTGCATCTTTCAAATACGGCAAAAGCGCATCAACGGCGGGCGCACCGAGTTTAAGCAATACGTCGCCAGCAAGGTTACGGATTTCTATATCGTCATGGGTGATGAGCGGCGCGACTGCACCCGCTTTTTCGGCGAGATGCTGTTCGGGAGAGCGCAAAATGCCGATTGCACAAATATCACGCACACCCTTGTCGCTATCGCTGAGTCCTCGCGCGAATGCAGCAATGATGTCGGTGGTAACCGTATTTGCGGCAATCAGCTCTTCGGCTGCACGGCGACGCTGTGCAGCATCGCTATCCTGACGCAAGGTTGTGATAAATGCCTGAACACTCATAATGAGGGAGATGTTTACTCAATTACTCAAATGTTGATAGTTTGTGGGCTTCAGGCGGAGAACACAGACAGGAATGTCTGTGCCACTGTTTGGTCAAAGGTTAAACAATTACACAAACACCAACCTTTTGCCCTTATCCTTTATCCCTTCGCCCTTCTTACAACGCTTGCAATTCCTGCGAAGACAAGGCTTTTTCAAGATTCAGCAAAATCAGCAAACGGTCATCCATTTTGCCAACGCCTTCGATGTAATCTGAACTGATACCCGCAACGATTGGCGGTGGCGGATCCACAACGCTTTGGGGAATACGCAACACTTCGCGCACGGAATCCACGATAAAACCGACAGTTTTCGTGAGAATTTCCACGACGATAATGCGTGTGTTTTTGTCGTGCTGTGAAGGTGGCATGCCAAAACGCTTGCGCAAATCGACAATCGGAATCACCTTGCCGCGCAAGTTGATTACGCCTTCGATAAAATGCGGCGAATTCGGGACGCGCGTTACGGAGGAAGTCCGATTTATTTCCTGAACGCGAAGAATATCAATACCAAATTCTTCTTTACCAAGCGTAAAACTCACAAGCTGCAATACTTCTTCGCTGCTTGAGCCTAGCTCGCGTTTATCCGTGCCTTTGTCAAATGCTGTTTGCATGGTGCAATTCCTTCCGGCAGTTTATCAAATGAGTGAATCAAATGAAAGGTAGTTTATTTGCGTTGTTTGTGATGAACAGACAAGTTGAGGGAAACCCTCAAGTCTGTTCTACCGAAGCCAGTGGTAGCGCAGACACTCCTGTTACGCGCTGTGGAGTAGATACTACTCAGTTCTTTGACAGTTGGAGTTTTGGTAGTAGCGATGAGGGTGATAAAACCCGCGTTGAAGATTCTCTTGGGAAATGCTTT
>JAAFIV010000077.1 GCA_013298775.1 Ignavibacteria bacterium
ATCGGTGGTTTCATAGAGAATTCTTCCAACAAATGAGATGGTAAAAATTACCAAATTTCAACTAGAAGATACCTCTGTTTTCTCATACTTCTTTCAATGAATTTCAACTAACTTTTGGACAATCTCCTCCATTCAGAATATTCAGTATGTAAGTACCAGGGAAAAATCGTTGTATAGTAAGTGTTTCGGGGCCATATCCAGTGCGTATATCCCTATCAATAGACACTGTATGAATAAAGTAACGTAGATTAGATTCCACAATAATCCTTGGGAGGTTATTTATTGGTGGTACTGAAAAAAAAATGTCGAGATCGTATGGAGTCGGACCCCAAGTTAAAACGAAACGTAATGCTCCTTCTTGGAGGTCTGTTGAAAGATTAATATTATGTTCTGTACGTCCACAAGAGCGAATAGCCAAATCTGTGGTTTGATATCTCAAAAAATTTGCACTGGTACATTCAATAAGACTAACAACACCTTCACTGATAGTCGTCGGAAGGAGAGATACCGAAAGAGGAAACGTTCCTGTGCGCCGACCATCGTTTGTAAATCCTACTCGAAACGTCGCTGGAATGTCTCGCAGCATATATTTACCTTGACTATTTGTCGTGGTAGTACGCCCTGCAAGGCGCACCGTCGCACCTGTAACGGGCGCACCCGTTGTGGCACTGCATACAATGCCATAGACTGTTCCTAGTCCTTGGGAGGATGCGGTAGGAGCGAAGAAGCAGTATGATAAGAAGTATATCCATACGATAGAAAGCGCAAGACACCCTTTCGTCTTGCTCGTATTTTGGGAGAGCAAAAAAGTGTGCGTGATTTGCGCTTTCCAGAAGAGATGTCGTTGCATAGTTTGAAAGAATTTCGGAACATTCATTTGTAGTCGTAACTGGTTCGATACCATCTCGTTCGATACCATCTCATCAGGCGGTTTCTTGACCGTCGGCGGGTTCTTCTTTCGACAGCATTGCGGATATACTCGCCGGACGGCTACTATGCTTGTGATAACAGCCGCCCGACGAGACCCAAACCTAACAGTGGTTTCCCGTAGTTTTTCACGATTTCTTTTGCTGCTGCACTTGCGTCAGCGACATCATTTGCTGCATTGTCCGTGCCATGCCTTCGGTTGAGCCGTCCAACAGAATAACATTCCCTTTGCCATATTCTGCAAAATGTTTGAGCGATTCCGTCCACATAGAGAAGAGAATTGCGGAGGTGTCCATTTGCGCCGCTTGCATTTCTTTCGCCGCTTGCGTCATACCCTTGGCAACTTCTTCGCGGAAGAGTGCGATACCTTGACCGCGTAACTGCGCCGCTTGGCGTTCTGCTTCGGCGGCAATGCGAATTGCATTTCCTTCCGCCTCTGCCTGTTTTGTTTTGGTAATGAGCAATGCTTGACCTTCATTTTCTGCCGCCGCTTTGAGATTATTCGATGCAACCACTTGCGCCATTGAGCGCATAATTGCTTCATCGAAGGTAATATCATTCATTTGCAAATCAATGAGATGATAGCCCCAGCCTTCTAGCGTGTGGTCGAGTTGCTCTTTTACGTCCTCTACAATTTCACGGCGCAGTGCTAAAATTTCCGATTGTTTCTTTGTTGCTACAAATCCGCGCACCGAACCCTCGACCGAGCGCACCAATGCTTGCATAAAATTCTGCTCATCCACAAACTTGAATGCTACGTTTTTGATAGTTTCTTCCGCATGATTCACCACCGAAAAAAGGAGCATTGACGTAAAATGCACATTTGCTTGGTCTATTGTTGTAGCTTGAAATTCCAATTCTGCCGAGCGATTCTGTACCGAAACGCGACGGAAAACCTTTTCGATAAAGGGGATTTTGAAATTCAATCCCGGATTCATCACGCGCTGAAACTTTCCGAAAATGGTAATCACGGCAACCGTTCCTTGTTGCACCGTTACAAATGCACTAAAAAGCAGAAGAATGAGTACCACAAAACCGACCACAAAACCAATGATTGGCTCCATAACGCCTCCTGATATTTGCAAAATGTTGAAGAGGGAAGAAGCAGAATTTTTGTAGAATCCTACTTTTCCGATAATTTTTTCAAGCGATAAATTACACTCTTTTTCTGTTTTTACAAACTGAAACGAAGAAGGCTATCATCTTCAAAAACAATGTTCCACGTGGAACATTGTTTTGCTGTAATGAAACTGGTTTTGTCTTTATCTTCCCGTCCTACCGTTTCCGAATGGTAGAACGGGTTTCAAGGAACATGTATTATCAGCTCACCTTACGCAAAAGACCCTCACCCAACCCTCTCCCAGAGGGAGAGGGCTTCAGAGCTAGTCTTCATCAACCCTCGCCCTCTGGGAGAGGGTCTCGCGTAGCGAGGGGTGAGGGCGGCGTGAGAGTTTGCGTAAGGTGAATTATCAGTAAAACCTGTGCGATGGCAGCGTTCTTTCGGACGGGAAAACGTAGGGCATTACTTTCATTTTTATATTGGACGAGCAATGCAAAATGTATTGATTTATTGCTACGGAGTGAGTATTTTATCGCTTGAAAGTATGCTTGAATTTCCCTTTTCGATTACTCCTTGAACTCATTCCACAATGTACACATTCCGCGAAATACCAGAAGAAAAACCGAAAGTTCTTATTATTGGCTCTGGCAGTAAAATTGCCGAAGCACTGTGGCGGGTGTATAAAAGATTGCCTTATACCGACGATGTGTTTTTTATGACTTCTGGACACTCTGAATATGATCATAAAATGCCGCCAAGCGATAGCTGCGATTTCACGAATCGGAAAGAATTGAAAGAGTATTGCTTGGAGCTTCAGCCAAATGTTATCATCAATACTGCCGCTTATACCAACGTTGATAAAGCCGAAAGCGAGCGGCAACTCGCGTGGAATGTGAATGTGTCGGGCGTAGAAAATATCGTTGCTGTCTGCCGTTTGGTGGATGCACATTTGATTCACTTTTCGACCGATTACGTTTTCGATGGTACGCACGGACCCTATACCGAAACAGATACGCCGCATCCGCTTGGCTATTATGCTAAGACAAAACTTGCTGGTGAGAACGTATGTATTGGCGGAAATATTGATTGGACTATCATTCGGACAAATGTTTTGTATGGCGCGACGCATCTTTTGAAGCCAGATTTTGTGATGTGGGTACTCAACAAACTCGCAGAAAAAAAGCCCTTCGGCGTGGTGAACGACCAATTTTCTAATCCTACCTTGATTGATGACATCGCTTATTTCACGCATAAAATCATTCGTTCTCGAAAAAAGGGTTTGTTTCACGCGGGCGGCGCAGATTGGTGTTCGCGCTACGATTTTGCTAGAATGATTGCAAAAGTATTTAAGCAAGATGAAAGCCTGATTCAACCTATCACAACCGCAGAATTACATCAAGCCGCAGCACGTCCGATGCGTGGCGGGGTCATTCCATTCAAGGCAGAAGCAACTTTTGGCATACGATTTTCAGGCATAGAAAGTGGACTTTTAACGATGCGCCGACAGTTGCAAATGGACGGGCATCACGAATGGGCGTTGTGATACGCCACCTTGAAATGTACGAATGACCGCGAATCTCTCGAAACACTTTGAACACTAATTGCAATGGATTTGGAAACACGTATGGAAACAACTCTTTATCGTCCTCTCGAAGAAGAGGATTTCACCACTTTTGTCAAACTTCGCGCCGAAGCCTTGATGAATGAACCGGAAGCCTTCGGACCAGATTATGCCTCCTATAACGCATCACCACTTTTGGATAAAGAACATTATTTCGAGCGAATGCTGAAATATCCGTTCAATTTTGCGCTGGGTGCTTTTACTCAAAAAGGTGAACTTGTTGGAATGGGCTGCTTTACGTGTCCGTACAATATGGTCAAGCGTCGGCACAAGGGAACGCTTTGGGGAATGTATGTGAAGCCCGAAGCACGGAAGCATGGGATTGGAAAACGTCTCGCGGAACTTCTTCTCACAGCAGCAAAACAAGATGCCGGCTGCGAGCAAGCAATTATTACCGTTACGCCGCCAGGCTCTTCTGCGCAGAAGTTTTATGAAGATTTGGGATTCATTCAATATGGTGTAGAATATCGCGCACTCAAGCTCGAAACAGGATATATTGACGAAGTGCTAATGATGAAAGTGCTATAAATGTGTTTGCATTAAATGTGTTTGCGCTAAATGTGGATAAGTCTGTTGAAAAACATGGTATTACGCAATAAAGGTGTGGAAAAGGTGTTAAATGTTCCACGTGAAACATTTTCGTTATGAGCTTCAAAACAATACAATTTGTCCTTCCTGATATTCTTATCTGCTTGAATGGTACTGTTCCCGAAAGAGTTTTTTTTGAGCGGATGATGCCCATTCCCATAGCCGCAGCAGACGGAGCAGCAAAAAAATTACGAGAGCGAGGAATAACGCCGAACTATATTGTCGGAGATTTGGATTCCATTGTTGATGAGCTTGCCTTTTGGCGAGAACAAAAAGGCGTTACCATTCACGAAGTAGGCGACCAAAATTCGACCGACTACGAAAAGACGATTGCATTTGTGCGAGAGCGCGGCAGTAAAAATATCCTCGTTTGCGGTGTGCATGGCGGCGACCTCGACCACACGCTGAATAATTGGAGCATTACCAAACGGGAAAGTGCTTCAGCGCAGACAACAAATCTTGCTGTTTTTGATAACGGAAAAACCGCATTTTCCGTCCGAGACTCCATCCAGTTTGACACCAAAGCAGACGATATGATTTCTCTTATTCCACAACCAAAGGTGCGGCTCACAACAACAGGTTTAGAATGGAATTTGAACCAAGAAGAATTAGAACTAGGAAGGCGAGAAGGAGCAAGGAATAGAGCAACAGCCACAAAGGTTACGCTAGAGATTCACGAAGGAGAATTATTTTTGTTTATGAAAGCGGACTTGCCGTATATGCCCATCATTGCCTGAAAGCAAAAGATAGAAGTGATTCACTCTCCAATCCTGAAATCATCTTCATCATGGGAATCATGGAAATCTGCGTCCAAAAAACCATTCTCCAAAAAACTATTCCCAAAACAAAAAAAGCCGCTCTCAAAGAGACGGCTTTTCAAAAGTAGGCTTTACATACACGCTAAAGTTCAAGGAAATTCTGCAAAATCCTCGACCCAACATCACTACTTTTTTCAGGGTGAAACTGCACCGCATAGAAATTATCCTTGTGTAACGCTGCGCTAAATGGCGCAATGTAGTCCGTTGTGGCAATCGTTTCGGGAACGCAATCGGCGGCGTAGCTATGCACAAAATACACAAATGGCTTCGTAGGAAGATTGCCAAAGAGTGGATGCGACTCCGCGACGCTCAACTCATTCCACCCAATTTGCGGTACTTTGAAGGCTTGTTTTTGTTCTGGCGCAGGCGCGAATTTCCGTACCGTTGCCGAAAAAACTCCCATACACGTCGTGGCGTTTTCTTCCGAAGAAGCGCATAAAAGCTGCATCCCGACGCAAATTCCCAAGACTGGTTGCTTGAGACTTGTGATAACCTCATCCAGCCCACGCTCACGAAGATACGACATTGCAGACCGCGCCTCGCCAACGCCCGGAAAGATAACTTTATCGGCGGAATGTAAGACCTTTGGGTCATCGGAGAGAGTTGGCGTGATGTTCAAGCGTTCCAGCGCGTAGAGAAGCGATTGAATATTTCCAGCGTTATAGCGAACAATAGCGAGATTCATGAGCTTTGAAATCAAGATGTGCAACAATTAAAATTCCCACCCGAAGCCAACTCCTGCATTCAAGCGGTTTTGTAAAATGAAATAGCGAATGCCTCCAGAGCAATAAAAATTGTCAAACAATGGAGCGCGAAACTGGATATTGGGAGCAAGTAAAAATTCGGTTGAAAGGACGTTCGTTACAGCACGGTCTCGATAAATTTCGCCATTTTCACCAAGAGTGATTTGGGGCAAATGAGCATAACGCTCAAAATAATAATAACGATGAGTTTCGGTGCGAAAAGCTAGGTTTACTCCAGTTTCCAAACCTACAGAAAAAATTTTGAAAATGTTAAAATTCATACCAACTAAAGGTGACACAGCAAGATATTGAGTACGTAGGAGAGCAAAATCGTACCAAGGATCATCTGCATCATCAAAGCGAAGACCGTTACCACATCTAAGCAGCCGAGGATAAAAATATCCATCATAAAAAGCACTAACGGCAAAGGTAAAAGCAACTTCCTGTTCAATATTTAATCCGCCTCTCAACTGTAAACCTAGGTTTGAGCTAGGAAAGTCTCGTATCGGGAAATAGTTGATCTGTGTTTGTGCTAATGCGTATGTATAAGTAAGTTGTGCATCAAGAAACCAGTGTTGCTGTGTTTCCTTATGGATATTTTCTTGGGCAAAAGAACCGTGTACAAAGCCAACGGTACAAAGCAAAAAAAGAAGAATAAATCGCATAATTCAGCTTCCAAAAAAGTTTCCCAAAACAGCATTTATGAGGGAAGAAACACAGAAAAGCAAAAAGTCACAAAGGTAAAATTATACCGCACCGCGATTTTTCTGGCTTTGATAATACACCACTTTTCGCGCCCGCATAATATCGCCAAGCGGACGGTGTTCGGCAAGGGCGCACCAAGGGTCGAATGTACCTTGTTCGGTGCGGGTTTGGATTGCCTCTCGCTCGGTTGTCCATTCGCTGAGACGAGGAACGGTAAGACGTGCAACGGTCAAATAGGGCGCGACTGATTCTTCCCAATTCACCGAACCGTCCTCAATCGGTGTGAGTTTTTCATTGACAAAAAACTGCACTTGAACATTATACGAAAGCGACGATTTCTCCAAACGCTGCACTACGTCTGCCGTCCAATCCTCAGAAGAAACGGCGGGCGCACCATTGCTTGCCTCAGGCGTGAGGCGCACACGAACAGCATACTTGCCGCATGAAATGGGCGCAGATGAGAAAAAGGTATGTGCTGCAAAGCCGTGAAAGGGTTTCGCCATTGAGCCTTGCAATTCTTTGATTTTCTTGAAGCCAGCAAAGAAGCCAAGTTGGCGAATAAAATGCTTCAACAGCCCCGACGGACCACCTTCGGCAGCTTTCACCAAGCCCGCAAATTCCACGCTTCCTTTCATGCCAAATACTTCGCGGTTAATAAGCAAAAAGTCTTGTGCCGATGTCTCGCCGCCTAGTGCTGACGAGCCTTGCACGCCAAGCACCTTGAAGGAAAAGCCGCGAATGTCTGGGACTTTATCTGCCGCGTGAGCAGAACCGCCATTAGACAGCCGCACGAGTGCTTGATATGTTCCTGTTTGTGCAAAAAGTCCTGCCCGCGCATGGTCGGGAAGATTCGGCAATACCTCAAACGTCGCGGGCAAACCAAGTATTTGCTTGCGATGTAATCCGCGTCCATTACCATGTTTTGCTGATTTGCGCTCTTGCATTTCGGAAAACTGCCGTGCGTATTCTGCATAGCGTTGTTCTTCATTGGGCTGAATGATTTCGCGCCAGTCGGTCGAAGGTTGATGAGCCATAGCAATCGTGGGAAAAGTGGGGAAAAGAATGAGGATAACCTGTGAAATTGTTTCACGGGAAACATTTACAACAATAGAAGTGGTTTCAATCTTTCGTCAAGAAACGCGGATTTTGAGGACTTGAGAGGACTGGTTAGGACTCTACTTCAGTCTCTGAATGACATTGAGTCCTCAAAAGTCATCTTTAGTCCTCTAAATCCGCGTTCCCAAAAAATTTAAAAGAAGCTACGAATCGCCGCACAAACCTGTTCAACCTGAGCATTCGTCATCATCGGGAATATTGGCAAGGAAAGACAGGTTTCGGCAATTTCCTCCGCAAGTGGGAATTGACCTTGCTTCCAGCCAGCGTGTTTGTACGCTTCCTGCAAATGCGGCGGAACGGGATAGTGAATCATTGTGCCAATACCGTGTTTCGTGAGATGTTCCTGTAACGCATCACGCTTTTTCGTGCGAATGACGTAGAGATGGAACACGGACGTAGCATTTTCCGCAACAACGGGCGTGATAATGTCCCCAACGCCGCGTAAATGCTCATCGTAGAGGCTGGCAACGCGCTCGCGCTCGGCGTTGTCGTTGTACAAAAAGGGCAGTTTCACGAGGAGTAATGCGGCTTGTAGCTCGTCGAGGCGAGAATTAAAGCCAAGCACTTCGTTGTAATATTTCTTGTGCGAGCCGTAATTACGCCATGAGCGAGCTTTTTTGTCATAATCTGCGTTATCGGTAGTAATTGCGCCAGCATCCCCAAGTGCGCCCAAATTCTTGCCCGGGTAAAAACTCGTTGCGTTGATTGCTCCAAAACTTCCCGTCGGGCGACCATTGTAGAATGCGCCTTGCGCCTGAGCATTGTCCTCAATCACGTGGATTCCGTGCTTATTTGCAATCGCCATAATCGCATCCATTTCCGCCGCTTGTCCGTAGAGATGCACGGGCATAATTGCTTTGGTGCGCGGCGTAATCGCAGCTTCAATGAGGTCGGGATTGATGTTGTAGGTCGCAGCGCGAGGCTCGACGGGAACAGGCGTTGCGCCAACAAACGAGGTTGTGAGCGTGGTTGCGATATAGGTATTCGAGGGAACAATCACCTCATCACCCGCGCCAATTCCCAACACTTTCAGTGCGATGTGCAAGGCATCCAAGCCGTTTGCAAGCCCGACCGCGTGCTGTGTGCCAGAGAATTTTGCGTATTCTTCTTCAAATTTCGTAACGTTATTGCCCAAAATAAACCATCCACTGTGCAATACTTCCGTGAACGCGGCTTGCAGAGCGGCTTCGTGAGCAAGATTGATAGCTTTGAGGTCGAGAAAAGGGATAGGTTGCATGATGCAAGGAAAAGTGAACAAAAGGGGACAGAATTCAGAAGAATTCATTGGAACTTATGAATGGTGCGGCGGGCGCACAAACAAACCAAACGAATATCCTTCATCAATAAGCATTTGTGTTGCAAGAACGCCAGAACGTTCTTGGAGTTGAATTTCGCGGTCATCGCTTAACAAACCTGAAACATTTATCCAAAAACGGTTTTTCTGTTCAGGATGCTCTTGAATACCGAGATACGTAATTTCGGGAAATTGTTCGTGAGTTTGCTCAAACAATTCTTGTGCAAGTTTTTGGACTTTTCGTGTCATGATGCAAGCCTTTCTACAATCGTGAAAACAAATTCTTTTGCTTGGCGAACTTGGTGTTCTGCAATACCTTTACTTACAAAACTCGTTTCATAGTCTGCTTTGTCGCGGTGCATTTGTATCGGAAGGAGAAATGAAGCCAAGTTTGCGGGATATAACTTTCTTCGTGCTACCAATACACCAGAAAATTGTGCTTGCACCCATGAATGTGGATTTTGCGGATGCTTGATTCCTGCATGAGCAAGCGCAGCAATCGCGGCTTGAAAAGCGGCGTAATACGCTCGGTTCGTACTGGCATTGTAGTGTTTTTGCGATAACGTATATTCCGCAACAGCGAGATTTTCCTGCGCTTTTGTAAGGAATTCTTGAATCATAGCAAAAAAGCCGTAAGATAAAAAAGAAATATTGCAACATTACGACCATGAACACCAGTAAATATCAGCGTTGCAGCTTTTTATCGCGTAAAAAATCCTCATAATTGCGGTAATAATCCTGCTCAGAATAAAAATTCGATGCCAATACAAACAGCACTGCACCTGACGAAAAACCCACCAACTCGCGCCAAATCATCGTCGGCACGTACAAGCCGTTATAGGGGCGGTCGAGCGTAATCGTGGTTTTATCGCGTCCATCGTCCAGTACGACTTGGAAGCTGCCGGAGAGTGCGACGATAAGCTGCTGCAAGTCTTTATGCGCGTGTCCGCCACGTTCTGCGCCGCCCGGCACGTCGTAGAGGTAATATGCCCGCTTGATGTCGAAGGGCAGCACACCGCGCCCATCCTCGGCACTGCCCGTAGAAGCGGATTCCACAAACGACAAACTGCCGCGCATATCCTCACCAAGTTTGGGAAGGCTGATGATGGAGCAATGGTGGATAGTGGTCATAGCGGATAAGCTAAATACAATGTGCGTTTGAGGCAAATATCCAATACAATGTTAATTGGACTTTGGACGCTGATGAGACGGATTTCACTGAAGAACGCAGATTTTTTGAAAGTATAATCCACGCTTCAATCTTTTCATATCACTGTGAAACAATGCGATGTTGGAGTATGCGGCTTTGTCTGTATTTTCGTGGTTAAAGGCAGGTTAAATGATAAGGGTTGTTCGTCGATTTGGCAGAAGTTCAATGGCATCCCTTATGGACGCATTAACTTCTTGAATATGATTCGTGTCGTGCATAGTTTTTGCAAGCTCTAATTTAAAACTGAAAACTACGGAAATGCTTACATTTGCTTTATTTTGGAGAAAATCAGATGACAATTCTTGATTATATGCAGAGTGTTGGCACCTGGCTTGGCTGCCCTCATGCAAAAAAAAACTCTTTCAGATGA
>JAAFIV010000078.1 GCA_013298775.1 Ignavibacteria bacterium
ATAGCACGCAACGGTGGCTATAGGGCGGGTGATCACCTCTTCCCATTCCGAACAGAGTAGTTAAGCCCCGCACCGCCAATGGTACTGCATGGGGGACTGTGTGGGAGAGTAGGTAGCTGCCGACTTCTTTTTCAGCCTCCGTCGGGACGACTTTCCCGCCGGAGGCTGTCCGTTTTAAAGCACTATTTGAAAAGTATCTATTTTTATTGGATTCAATTTTGTTTACAAGAATTTTTCTATACTTTCGTTTATAGTAAAACCCTCTCACTTTTGTTTATCCAAAATGCTTTCTCCTCTATGAATCTGCATACTTTTGTTCACGCTCTTGAAGAAGTATTGCCTCCTGCTACTGCAATGAAGGGAGATAGAATTGGTTTACAGTTGCAAAGTGGTCGTGCAGAGATTTCTCGATTGTTATTAACTATGGAAGTTACCGATAGCATTGCAGATGAAGCGATAGAACGAAATGCAGATTGTCTTGTATCTTTCCACCCCCTCATTTTTAGCCCACTCACCGCCTTGCAAGAATCTGAGCGTGTTGGTCGTATTTGTACTCGCCTCATTCAACATAATATCGCACTGATAGTTACTCATACGAATTTCGATAGTTATATTTATGGAACAAGTGCTATTCTTGCAGAAAAGTTAGGCTTTCGTAAAGAATCTTTTCTTGTTCCTCATGGACAGTCTGAGGTGTTTGGCATGGGAATTGTTGCTTCACTTGATGCACCTTTGGCGATGCTTCAATTAGCAGAACATGTGCGGGCAATACTACATTCGCCTGTGCGTTTTGGTAACGGAAAGTATCCCGAAAGCCAAGAAATGGTGCGACGTGTAGCGATTGTTGGTGGGAGCGGAGCCTCGTTCATTGATGATGCTATTCGCGCAGAGGTGGATGCTTTTATTACAGCAGACATTAAATATCACGACTTTCATCGAACACAAGGAATTATCGGCTTAGTTGATGTTGGGCATTATGAAATGGAACAGTTTGTTCCCGAAGGCTTAGAGCGGGTTGTGCGTATAATCTGTCAAAAAACAGCCTCTAAGCTAGTCATTATGCGCTCTGAGCGTGTCCCCAACCCCATACGCTATGTTCCAAATGGTGCAGAATATCTTGCTGCGCAAGCACATGTTCTAAAGCCGTCTGCCTAATAAAAAGAGCAATCAACATCTCTATCGTATTCCTTCAGACATTTTCGACCTTTATTTTTCACGCAAGCGAGGAAACATCATGGTTCTCGAACATTTACAGCTTTTAGCGGCAATCACGCGCATTGATAATGAGATTAATGAGCTTCAAGAAGAATTGGGCGATTTGCCTCATGAAGTGCGAGCTATGGAGCGCGAAGTACGTACCAAGCAACAGGCTTTGGACGTTACACAACGTCAAATTGACGATATTCTTCAAACTCGCTCTAACGCACAAATTCGTGGGCAGGAAATTCGTGATAAAGAAAAGAAACTTGGTGAACAGCAATATCAAGTTCGCAATAATCGCGAGTTTGACGCTATCACGAAAGAGATTGAATCCCTCAAAGTTGAATTACGCGATATTGAGAAAACAGTTTCTGGAACGTTTCTCACAGAAGAGAATTTGCGCAGAGTGTATGAGGGGCAAGCCGATGAACTAGGCTTCGTCAGTGACCGCCTTCAAGACCTTGAACACGAGCTTCGCGACCTTTCTGCTGGACAAGGGGAAGAGATGAATCAGTTTTTAGTTCAACGCAACGAATTATTAAAAAAATTACCGCAGAATATTATTGTTCCTTACGAGCGAATTAAAGAATATCACGTAGATACAACAGTTGCTGTAAAGCGTAACTGTTGCTCTGGTTGCTTTAATTCTGTCCCGCCACAGCGCATTGTCGAAATGCGAACCTACAAAACAATTTTTGCCTGTGAAAGTTGTGGACGTATGCTGTATCCAGAAGAAATGCAGCATTTGGCATAAACAAGCGAACATTGGTAAATGAATTGTGAACAATAAGAAAAGCGGCTTCAAATCTTGATTTGAAGCCGCTTTTGCTAGGTATTCTTTTGTGCAAATGTGCTATATGCGTATATTGCATCGCAAGGATTTTGCACAATAATTCTTTATGAAGCGGAAATGACGACGCTTTAGACTTAAATGGTATGTGTTTCGATTGTCTCTACGAGGTCTTCACGAGAGATTGGCTTTGCCAAATATCCGTCAGCACCCTTAGAGATACCCGTAAGGAAATCTGACGTGCCGTCTTTTGCCGTCAAGAAAATGAATGGAATTTTTTGCGTAACGGAATCGTTGCGGATGTGCTTTAATACGCTATAGCCATCCATTTCGGGCATCATAATATCACATAAGATAATATCTGGCTTGGATTCTTTTGCCATTTCGATACCCTTCGAGCCACTATTTGCTTCAATTACATTGTATTTTGATTCATACAAAAAACGTTTGAGCAATGAACTGACGCGAATGTCGTCATCAATGAGGAGAATTGTTTTCATAGATTCACCTTGTTGGTAAAAAGATGGAATGGAAAATTATTGTACGGTCTTTAATGGCATTGTTACTAGCTTTATAGATTGTCGCCACTCAGAGGCATTCCCAGTGCCGCTTACATGCACGTATTCTACAAGTCTAGCTCTCTACACGTTCTGGATACTCCCAAGGATAAACCACAAAGTGAGTATCGGCATCGAAGTACAAATATACGTGGCTCATCTTCACGCTACAAGTCTCCAAAAGTAATATTTTCGCATGACTAAAAGGCATATCAAGACCAAATAAACGCTGAATGCCGCATGAAATCTACTTAAATGGACTTTTCTTGAGTTGAAGCGTTTCAAGATACAGAAAACTTATTACACTGTCAATTATTGTCTTCAATTTTCGTAAAGTTTTTTCATTATTTCTATGATTTTTACCTCTTTCGGCGTTTATTCGTCGCCTTCTTCAGTCTCTTCTTTTCAATATCTTGTAAGAAAGTCATCAGCAAATTCATTGATAAATGTCTTAAAAAAAGTATGGCGAAACTCCTTGAAAGCCCAGATAATATCAGCGTTTGTGCTGTTGGTACTTGTTGCTTGCGCACATCCCCTTTTCGCACAAGAACAGCAGAATAATAGCATTACTTTTCAAATTGACATGCGAACTGTCATTCGCGATACCATTACGCCCTTTCTTCCGCGCTCGCATAAAATTGGTGTGCGAGGAAATATGTCGCCCTTACGCTGGGATTCGACACTTGTTGCCACCGACCCTGATGGCGACGGCGTTTACACGCTTACCGTGAAAATGAATCTGCCAAAAAGTGCGTTTTATGAAGATACTCGTATTGCGTATAAATTCAAGGTTGAAGGCGAAAATTTACCAAGTCGCGGTTGGGAAATGACCGACAATAGCAATTTTAATCTCACTGGCAGTCCGCAAACGATTCGCCGTGCCTTTGGTGAATTACGCAAAACACCAGCCTTCTCGACCATGAGTCCGCGTGTGAAGCGGCATTTGGATGTTCCCTCGAAAATCCTACGCAATCGCTCGTTGTTTGTGCTGTTGCCCAAAGATTATGAAACATCTACCAAACGTTATCCGGTTGTGTATATGCACGATGGGCAAAATATGTTCGATGATTCTACAAGCGCGAATGGCGAATGGCATTTCGACGAAGTGTTAGAAGGATTGGTAGATTCCAACCGCATCCCACAGGTGATTGTTGTTGGGGTAACAGTTGAGGGCGGTTATCGGATTGAGGAATATACGCCAACGGCAATTACTCGGCAAAACCTGCAAGGTGCGCCTATTAGTTTGGGTGGCAAAGCTGCTACGCACGCGCAAATGCTTGTCGAGGAAATTAAACCCTTTATTGATAAAACGTATCGAACTCTCCAAGACCGCGATAACACTGCGCTTGGTGGCTCGTCGCTCGGTGGCTTGGTCACAATGTTCACTGGTGCAAAATATCCACAAATATTCGGCAAACTCTTTGTCATTTCTCCGTCGGTTTGGTGGGATAATCAAAGTGTGCTGAAAACAGTGAAAGATGCTGTACCAACGATGCTTAAAAGTGCTTCCGAGCGTCAGCGTATTTGGCTTGATGTCGGTGACCAGGAAGGCAAAGAAGCCCTAGAAGGCGCACGCGCACTCAATAAACTCTTGCAAGCGCAAGGTTGGAAGCAAGGAAAAACAATGCAATACATGGAAGCAAAGAATGCCTCACACAGCGAAAGTGCGTGGGCAGCGCGTTTGGAGCCAATGCTTCGCTTTATGTTTGCACCAAAAAAATAGTTATCACCAAACCCTTTGTACACGATAAAATCTCTGGAAGGCTCGTAAAATCAGGCTTCAGTGGCACAGACATTCGTATCTGTGTTTATTGCTTGAAATTCGCGCTAACGCTCACAGACAAGAATGTCTGTGCCACTACTGAAGAAGTTTTGTCGTGTACTGAGCGTCAAAACCACACCATTGCACAATAACTCTCCCCCTCATTTTTTATTCAATTCTATGCAAAACCGCATTATTACTCGTTTTGTTGCGTCTGCATTTTTCGCAGCGTGTGCTTGTTTCTTGTCTGTATCGTCGGTATCTCGTGCCACGGCGCAAAACCTTCTTTCTAGTGCAGCGCCAGCAAAGGGCAAAGAATTTCTTTCCTTGAGCGAAGGTTTTAAGGTTGCCAAGCAAGAAAAGAAGCCGCTTATCGTGGATTTTTACACGGAATGGTGCGGCTGGTGCAAAGTAATGGACCAAAAAACATACGGTGAAAGTCGCGTAAAAACTATCTTGGCAAAGTCGTTTGTCGTTGCAAAATACAATCCCGAAAAAGATGGCGATGTGGAATTTGAAGGAAAAAAACTGAAGGCGACGGAGTTTGCAAAGCGCATGAAAGTGAGTGGTTATCCCACAACCGCCTTATTTTCTGAGGAAGGAAAGTATCTGGAATCGTTGAGCGGGTACATTGAGCCAAACAAGTTCTTGGATATTTTGAATTACATGACAAACAAAAAATATGATGGCATTGGCGGTAAAACTCTTGATGAACACTTGATTTTGGAGAATATCGACCGCGACCCAAACAACCCACGCTATCGTTTGGATTTGGCAGAGTATTACGCTGATTCCGTGAATTACAAAAAATCACTGGAAATCTTTCAATACATTGCTGATATGAAGCCCACCAATCCTACCGAACTTTTCGCTTTGCACAACGGCTGGGGCGCAACGCAATTCTTCCACCAGAAAGATTACAAAGCTGCTATTATCAATTTCCGCAAAGCCTTGGTAAATCCAGGTGAACCTCAAACAAAAGCAGTAACAATGCTGCGTCTGGCAATGGCGGAAGCACAGGATAAACAAGATAAATCGGCATTGGAATCACTTCAGAAATTTGCGAAATACTGCAAAGAACACAAACTCAGTACACAAGGTTTGCGGACAACGCTGGAGAAATCAAACGAACTTGCGTCATTACGCAGCAATAAAGACTTTCAACAAGTAATGAATCAGCTTCAGTAATGAGCTGTACTAATTAAGTTTCCGTAATCCAATTGCACGATACGGCAATGTGATTCGTCGTACAATACAATCGGTAACATGTGGCGCAGGTTCTCCTTTCTGCGCCATTTTTGTATGCCACACACGGTTTCTTTCACGCTTGAACCTAGATTTTATGCAGTCTTGTGTTGTTATGTGGTTTCGCCGCGATTTACGCCTCAGCGATAACACCGCGCTCTTTTACGCCCTCCAACGTGCCGCAGAACTGGGTGTTCCACTTATTCCACTTTTCATTTTTGACCGTGAAATTTTAGAAAAACTCTCCGACAAACGCGACCGCCGTGTAGAGTTTATCCACCATGCGGTGCAAGAAATGCATACGGAGCTTGCCGCGCAAGGCTCATCAATGCTAGTTCGTTACGGTTCGCCGCATGAAGTGTGGCAATCGCTCACTCAAGAATTTGATGTGAAACATGTTTTTGCGAACCACGATTACGAGGCGTACGCTACTGTGCGCGATGAAACCATTAAGAATCTACTGGCTAGTTGTGGTGCGGCATTCAGCACTTTTAAAGACCAAGTTGTTTTTGAAAAACAAGAAATTGTAACCGCCGATGACCGCCCATACACAGTCTTTACGCCGTATAGCAAAAAATGGAAAGCATTGCGCACGGAAATTTCTACACAAGAATACCCTATAAACGAGCTACGAAGCACCTTCTGGCATGCCAACGCTGCAAACTATTCTCTGCCAACCTTGCCAGAAATGGGCTTCATCCCTGTACAGGAGCCATTTCCTGCAAAGAATGTGCGCGAAGATATCATTCGCAATTACGCTGCAACCCGTGATTTTCCTGCCCAGCACGGCACAACTCGCCTTTCGGTGCATTTGCGCTTTGGAACAGTGAGTGTGCGCGAGTGCGTTCATGCGGCATTGCGTCTGAATGAAACATGGCTGAACGAGCTTATTTGGCGAGATTTTTATATGCAAATTTTATGGAATTTCCCGCATGTTGCTGAATCTGCCTTCAAACCCGCTTACAATGCAATTCCTTGGCGCGACAATGAACTAGATTTCTGGCATTGGTGCGAAGGAAAAACTGGTTATCCGATTGTGGATGCAGGGATGCGCGAGCTGAATGCCACAGGCTATATGCACAACCGCGTGCGCATGATTACGGCTTCGTTCCTTACAAAACATTTGCTTCTGGATTGGCGATGGGGCGAGAAATATTTTGCCCAAAAGCTGCTTGATTTCGACCTTGCTGCAAATAATGGTGGTTGGCAATGGGCAGCAGGAACAGGCTGCGATGCGGCTCCCTACTTTCGTATTTTCAATCCCACCACACAAACCGAAAAGTTCGACCCCAAGCACGAATACATCAAACGCTGGGTGCCAGAATATGGCACCAATGCTTATCCCGAGCCGATTGTCGAACACAAAGCCGCACGAGAGCGTGCTTTAGCGACCTATAAATCTGCGCTCAAGGGTGGAGGAGAAGAGAAATCGTAATGAATCGTGGCGTGTAACACACTCACCCGCGCCATGCATGAATGTCTTCAGCATTATCGAAATTACTCAAGAATTCCAAACAAAGGTTTGCCTCCAAAGCGCAGAGATTGTATATTGATGCTCTTTTTAGTCAAACCTTTTTCGTTTTTTCAATCACTTCCCGATGGCTACAATTGCAACACCTCACATTCGGTCTGCCATTATTTTGATTAGTTGTCCCGACCAAAAGGGCATTATTACGGCGGTTACAGACTTTGTGTATCGGCATCAGGGTAATATCATTGACCTCGACGAACACGTAGATTTTGGCAGCAAAACCTTCTTCATGCGCATAGAATGGGATATGGAGCATTTTTCGCTCTCCGACGACGAACTTCGTGCGTATTTCCTTCGCTACATCGCAACGCCGTACCAAATGGAGTGGACGCTGCATTTCTCCGACCAAAAGCCGATTATTTCACTCTTTGTTTCGCAGTATCTGCACTGTTTATACGATATCCTCTCGCGCTGCGATTCTGGCGAATGGGACGTAAAAGTGCCGCTTATTTTTAGCAATCACGAAGTTGGGCGCGACATTGCCGCAAGATTTGGTGCGGAGTTTCACCTCATGCATATCACCAAAGAAAACAAGCGCGAACAGGAGCAAAAGCAAATTCAGCTTCTCCGCGAGCATAACGTAGAACTTGTTGTGCTGACGCGCTACATGCAGATTTTAAGCCCAGAATTTATCACCGAATTCCCGAATCGTATCATCAATATCCACCATTCGCTCTTGCCAGCGTTTGTGGGCGCACGTCCGTACCATCAAGCATTTGAGCGGGGTGTGAAAATTATTGGCGCGACGAGCCACTACGTAACCGCCGACCTTGATGCGGGTCCGATTATCGAGCAAGATAATGTAAAAATCACCCACAAAGATTCCATTGAAGACATGATTCGCAAAGGGCGCGATGTCGAGAAAATCATTCTTGCGCGGGCGGTGCGCCTCCATATGCAGCGTAAAATCTTGGTTCATGGAAATAAAACGGTTGTGTTTATTTAGAGAAAATGAGCGAGAAAATGTTTGTACGATTTTCTGCCATGCAGTTCACAGAGCGCATAGAATATCATTCTCACTATCTTTTTTGTATTCAATTTCACCACTATTCTTTTTCAATATTGTATGAAACGTTTAGGAATTATCATTCTTGCAGGCTTGTTTGTAACAGGCATTCTCACTGCTGTTCCGAGAGTAAAAGAAAAAGCGAAAGAAAAAGCGAAAGAACTGATTGCCGTGCTGAATCCCGCTTCACATCAGCCTTCTCCGCAATCACCATCCGAGAAACGTTCCGAATACCATAATCCAGCCGACCACGCAGAAGCACTCCAATCCGCAAACCAAGACGTGATGACTTCTCGGCGGAATGCAATTACTCGCGCCGTGAGCGTGGGTAGTCCCGCAATTGTCGGTATCAACGTTGTAGAGGTGAGAGAATATCAAGTCCGCGACCCCTTTGCGGATTTTTTTAATGACCCCTTATTTGGTATGTATTTTAATCAACGCCAGCAACCGCAAACCTATCGTCAAGAGGTTGCGGGGCTGGGGTCAGGCTTTTTGGTCTCGCAAGATGGCTACATTTTGACGAATGACCACGTGGCAGGACACGCTTCAAAAATTGTCATCACGCTGACAAATGGCGAAAAATATAAAGCTCGCCTTATCGGAACTGACCGCACAAGTGATGTCGCGCTTCTCAAGATTGAAGATGAGACCGTTCCTAAAGGGACAAGTTTTCCATTTTTGAAATTTTCAAATTCAGATGAAGTCATTGTCGGCGAATGGGCGATTGCGTTTGGCAATCCCTTCGGTCTCTTCGATGTAAACGCCAAACCTACTGTAACGGTCGGGGTTGTAAGCAATTCGGGCGTGAATATGGTACAGGAAGGGCGCGTCTATCGCAATATGATTCAAACCGATGCTGCCATTAGCTCTGGTAATTCCGGCGGTGCGCTTCTGAACTCGCTTGGCGAGCTTATTGGCATGAATACTATCATTTACTCGACGGCGCAAAATGGCTCTGGCGCGGGCAGCATTGGTATTGGCTTTGCGATTCCCATCAATCGTGTGCGGCGTATTATGGAATTGCTCAAAAAAGATGGTTCGATTGACCGCGATTTTAATGTTGGATTGCGCGTACAGCAAGTAGATGAACGCATTGCAAAGTATTTAGATTTGAAAAAAGTGCAAGGCGTGGTTGTGAGTGAAATTGCGCAAAATTCTCCCGCCGATAAAGCTGGTTTTGAGCCAGGCGACATTATTCTGGACATTGACGGTCAAAAAGTTCGTCGTGAAAATGACGTACAGACCTTGATTTATGACTGCATAACGGGACAAACATTGAGCTTTACCGTTGCTCGCGGCGAGAAAATGATACAAAAACAATTGACGCTCGACAGGCGGAAAAAGTAAGGAATGGTAAAAAATTAAGTGTTCAAAGTCAATAGTGGCACAGACATTCTTGTTATCTGTAGTGGAGTAGAAGTCATAGAGTTCTTTGACAATGAGAGTTTTGATAGTCCATGGAAAATGGCTTTGCAGCTTGTCGCATTCGCCCCCTTGATAAAGGGGGAACGGGGGATTGCTGTT
>JAAFIV010000079.1 GCA_013298775.1 Ignavibacteria bacterium
CGTTCCCCCTTTATCAAGGGGGCGAATGCGACAAGCTGCAAAGCCATTTTCCATGGACTATCAAAACTCTCATTGTCAAAGAACTCTATGACTTCTACTCCACTACAGATAACATTCTTGTCTGTGAGTGTTAGTGCGGTTTTCAGGCGACAAACACAGGCAAGAATGCCTGTGCCACTATTGACTTTGACGACGTACTAGCCATTCCTTACCAGATACTACTTCACCTCTACCGTACCACCAGCATTGTAAAAACGTGCTTCTGGATTATTCGTATCATAAAGCGGTTTCTGCACAATTTTTTGTGTAATATTTGTGGCAGCTTTCTGCCCTGCACCTGCCGTCAATGCTTGTGCGATGCCACTAGCAACGTCTTTCGATTGTGTCCGAATAACCGCTTGCGCATTCGCGCCTTGCATTGCTGGAACAAGCGTTTTCACAAGTGGGGATGCGCCTTGCAGCACGACGAGCGATAGCACCGTTCCATCTTGTGCGGCTTCCTTCACCTTTACCGACATAATTGGTGATTCAAATTTATTGTTAGAAACGTCATCAATCGAAAGGCGAATAGCAATATCTTCGGCAGAAACAGGCGGGTTCTGGCGGAAATCCACGACGTATCGTTCAGGATAATTCGCACCACCAGTAGCAGAGCCAAGTGTCGCCACTTCCAAGCCATTGCTTTGCGAAACATCCAAATCCCATTGTTTCAAGCCCTGCCCTGCCGCGATTTGCAAGCCAATCTGCAAACCAGGCGGCGTTACAACCCGCTTTACGCCTTGAATCTGGACAGCATCAAGAATTGCCGCCTCACTTGCGCTCAACTCCACACGGCGCATATCTGCTTCATTTCCCTTCGCCTCTGCGCCTGTCGCAATGCGGCTTTTGGTCGTAATGCGGTTCGCGTTGATGCGCCAATTATCTTGCAAATAATTCGAGACTGCTTGCGCACGCCGCGCTGCCAAAGCATCTGCCATAAAGCTGCCATCTTGTTCTTTTTCCGTTGCCACACCCGTCAGCGTAATTTTCGCACTCGGATTTGCTTGCAAACGCTTTCCAACAACGTTCAAGAGTTGGTAATACGCATTCAAGGGACTTTTTTGAATGGCTGCCAGCGTGGAAGGCGCGTCAATACTAAACTTGGCAGCATCCGAAGGTGCAACCGTTTTGTAGCGCACAGGAAAGACGCTAGAATTTTCATTAAAAAAGAGCATTGGAAGTAGCTCAATCGCTTGTTTGTACGCCACTTTCTGGACGGTTAGCTCGAATTGGTCTAAGGACAATTTTGCGGCAATCGCGCCACCGATATTCTGCTTGGAAGTATCGCTTGGCGAGCCGTCGTCGTCATCAAAAAAGACAGGGCGCACGGTATTGATTTTTGCGTCAAGTTGCTTCTTCTTTGCTTCCTTCGCATCCGCCAAAGCCACCGCAGTTGCTTCTTTGGCGATGCGAATGCTATCTTGATATTTTTCCTCGACTTCTTGCGCCGTTAGGTCAGTCGTTCTGTTCGGTGAAAAGCGCAATGACAAGCCTGCACGAACTGAGTTTACACGCCAATTCACCCCACTTACAGGAGAATTGAGCGCGTAGGTATAAAATGCTTCCAACGTTGGGAGAATAGTACCAGAGCGGGTTACAGGCAATTCGTAGGAAATTCCGCCCACAAGCGCGAGTTGTAAAGGACTCATATTGGGAATATTCCCCGTTTGCTCATTGCGACTTGTTTTGTCATTTTCAAAAACGATATTATTTGGCGATAGAATGCGCTCTTCGTAGGAAAACGAGCTTTGAAGCCATGTTCCTGCTTGAATTCCCGCATAAATGGAAAGCCATTTCACCAAACGCAAGGTAAGCATTGGCTCAACGCTCACCGTCGAAAGCTGAGGATTGAAGCGGTGTTCAATGTTTGCTTTTACAATACCACTGCCACCTGCCCCGCGCGTATCTACCGAAGTATTTGCCCGCAAATTTGCCCCAAGACCGCTCAAATACTGCGCCCGTGCAGCAAAACCAAAAGTCGCGCTTTCGCCTAATTTCACCAGCGGAAATTCCGCCAACGCGCCCGCGTACCAGCCCTGCGAGGTTGTATTTTGGTAATCTCTATCACAACAACTCGGCAAGCCTTCGAGCTTCGTAAACCCTACCTGATGCTGATTCCACATATAGCCGCCGTACACGCCATAGCGAATGGCTTTGGGGTCGGGAGATTGAGCATTGGTGCGCTGTATAAAGGAAAGCAGACAGAATACAATGCACAAAGATTGTATAATCCTCAGTGGCACAGAGATTCTTGTCTGTGGTATCCACCCAGAACCCGCACTAACACTCACAGACAAGAATGTCTGTGCCACTTCACATTGCTTTTTAACAATAAAAATCATTTAAGGACTCCGATTCGTTGTTGAAGTTGTTCGCGTGGTGTTTGAAGAATAAGCGTATAGATTCCGTCTGGTAAGCCCGCCACATCGAGCGTTTCGGCATATTCGCCAGAAGATTTCGCGCCATCAAAATAGGTGCGGACGCGCTGCCCAAGAACGTTCACCAAATACATTTCCGTTTGTGCGGTTTCCAAGAGTGTAAATTTCACCGAAACTTGATTTGATGCGGGATTTGGTGCAACAGCATTCAAAGAATTTGCATTTCCAATTTTGATAAGCCGCGTTCCACCAGCAGAGCAGCTTACAAACGCAACCGAACTATCCACAACGCTTTGTAGGATGCGGTTTTCCGTTGCATCGTTCCATTGAAAACTGAGAAATTCTACCACCGTCGAAGTAGCATTGCCCAAAAGAGCAATTGCTGGTATTTCCGCCAAAACCCCAGTTTTCATGCCGCTTGTACGGGGGATATCGCGCAGTTCAATCGTTTTTCCGCCATTGCCCAAAAAGACGTTGTTCGACAAATCTTGCGGAAAGGTCAGTGTTGGTGCGGCTGCTAGCACAGTCTCGTTACGGATTTTCAAAAGTGCGTTGAAGGTTTGTGCTTTGTTGCGATTGCGCAAAGTGTCGAGATTACGGGATTCCGTCAGCACGACACTGATTTTAAGCGTGTCTCCAGCCGTCGCGTTGCTGCGGTCGGTGCGCACGGCAACTTTGGTAAAAATGGCAGTGGAATCAGGTTCTACGCCTTCTCCAATGATTTGAACACGGTGCGTATCAAGTGGAGAAATCAACACCAAAATTCCGCGAATATCGTTGGAAACGCGCGTTGGCTTGAAATCAAACGTGATGAACTCGGTTACATTTGTGCGCAAATCAAGCGGAAACTGGTCTTGACGCAAGGAAAATGCGGCATCGCTGCCCGCTTGCCAGAAAGCGCGTGAAATGGTCGTGCGAGCCGAAATGCTGCGAATGGTGAACACGCCGCGCTGCGTTTGCCCTACAAAGCCGCTTACTTGCACGGTTTCAGGAGAATTGCGGATGCGCTGATTATTCCTAACCGTTTCAAAGCTCCACGTTGGCGACCACTCGCTGGAGGCAGCAATAGAGCGGGATTTCACTCGCCAATAGTAGGTGGTATTATTTAGCAAATCTCCCGTCGGCGAAAACGCGCTTGAACGCAGATTGCGCAGCTCAAAATCAATGCTGCGGAAGCTGCTATCGCGCGAGATTTGAAGCTCATACGCAAGTGCTTCAAGGACATTCCGCCACTGCAAAACCGTTGAAACAGGAGTATTGATGCGTCCATTGAACGGTGAAATTGGCACTGGAGCGGCAAGAAGCGGTACGCCACTTCCCACAAGTGCAGTGCGTAGGTTTCCAGCATTTGTCTCTATAACCAGCGCAGCCCGCGCAAAACCGAGCGTTTGCGGCACAAAGCCGATATTGACCGAAAACGATTCGCCCACATTCACAAGCTGACCTTGTGCGGGAATTGCCTGAGAACGTAGGAAAAACGCGCCTTCTGGCTCAATACTGATGCGCTGAACCGTTATAGGAAGATTGCCAGCACTCGTGATACCCAGCGTTGCACGGGTTTCTTGCGCAATACTGGTCGAACCGAATTCCAACAACTGCGTACTTGCACGGAGAACTGCCTGCAAGCCAGTTCCCACAAGGCGTACAGCGTATGTTGTATCGAAGGTTCCCTCGCGCACACGGAGTTGCACTTGTCCTTCAATTTCACCAATCGTGCGCGGAACAAACGTGATGGGAAGGCGCACACTTGCTTGCGGCTGAAGCTCTTGCGATGTGATATTTGCCAAGATGCGAAAGCCGCCAAAACGCGTTGTATCTTGCTGCACAAGTTGGGCGGAAACAGCTCCTTTGGCAACACCCGTATTCGTGATGCGGAGCGTGTCCCGCCCAATCGTACCGACGTTCACGCCGCCAAAATTCAGGCTTTGCGGCTCGAAAGCAAGCACAGGACGATTTACACCAAAGCCCGCAAGCGCGACGGTCGAGGAAGCAAATGCGGTGGAAAGGCGTAGAAGGCTTGTAAAATTGCCGTCGCGGTTCGTTTGTAGGCGAACAGTGATGGTTGCTTGCGTGCCAGTGAGCGCGTTGGGTTGAAGTTGAATTTGCTGCTGATTGCGCTGCGAGCCGTACTCCAACACCGTCCCCGCCGGAGCAGTAATAGTCAGAGCTTCAAGCAAATTTTCTGCCGAAACGGTCAGCGTCCGCGCGACAACTTCATTTACCGCAATGCGTCCAAAGTCGAGGGCATCAGTATTGGTACGAATTTGCGGTGTAAAACCGCCATTTTTTGTTGTAAGAATTTTCCCATACACCCCGCCAATAAAGGCTTGGACAGGGCTTGCAAAGGCAATCGTGAGCAAATCATCTGTTGTGCCAGATTCTTGATTTTCCCACGTAACACCGCCATTTTTCGTTGCAAGAATTGTCCCGCCCTGCCCCACAGCGTAGCATACTTGCGGGCTAAGAGCGAAAACGCTGTACAAAATATCGTCGCTCGGCGCAAGCTGCCGTCGCCACGTCGTGCCGCCATCATTCGTTGCAAGAATCATCGCCGATTCAAACGTTCCACCGACGGCAAAACCTTGTAAGGGATTCACAAAATGCACGGCGTGAAGCGTGATGCGGGTTGTGCTGCGCTGCGCTGTCCACGTCGTTCCGCCGTTGATTGTTTTCAAAATTGTGCCGCCTTCGCCGACCACCCAACCCGTTTGGTCATTGATGAAAAACACACCATTTAATGCGGCATTCGGCGCACTTGGAACACCATTCGTAGGTATTTGAAGCGTCCAGTTGCGTCCAGCATTCGTTGTTTTGTAAATCCGATTTGGTCCAACATTAGAGCCAGCCCCCTGCCGCAAACCAACCACCCAACCAACTTGCTCATTGATAAAATGAATGCCCAGCAAACTATCGTAGCCTGTGCGTTCGGTGAGCGAAAGAGCTTTCCACGTTTTGCCACCATCTTCGGTTTTACCAACGCGGCTATCGTTGCCGCAAGTGTACGCAAGCCCTTTTCGCGGCGAGGAAAGATAATAATAACTTTGCCCCCAGCGCGCAACCGTTGTATCGTTTTCTAAGTATCCAATTTCCCAGTTTGCACCGCCATTAGAAGAACCTCCTCCAACATAATCACCCATAAAGATGAGGTTTTGTGCGTCGTTCACAGCAAGTCCATAAATACTACTTACGTTGTCGCTGCGGAGTTGCCGCCAAGTTCTGCCGCCATCGCTGGTTTGCCAGATAACGCTGAAATAACCGTAAATATCGTCCTCTGGCGAGATATTGGTAGTGATTGCCCAACCAAGATTTTCATTCAAAAAATAGACATCTTGCAAAAAACCCTCCGAGAAAATTTCTGAGACTTGCGTCCATAAAGTACCGCCGTTACTGGTGCGCCAGAATTTGAGGTTTTCATCAGCAGCAATACCGTTGCTTTCATTGAAAAAGCGAATATACTCTACATCGGAGGTAGAATCTCGTTGCGAAAGACGTTGGCGCGTCCATGTTGTACCGCCGTTGCTCGTCGAAAAAATCTGCCCATTCGCGCCCCGCGCCCAACCTCGCTGCTGATTGAGAAATTGTATTTGATACAAGGAATTATCAGTTTCAAGTTGCTGAGTCCAGGTCGTACCACCATTATTAGTACGAAAAATACCGTCACGCCCGCACGCCCAGCCGAGTTGCGGCGTGAGAAAAACAACATCCGAAATAGAATTATTCGTTGGTAATTCTTGGCGCGTCCAGGTTGCGCCGCCGTCCTTCGTTACTGATACAAAGCGGCTTTTCGTCGTAATCCAGCCATTTTGCTCATCAAGAAAAAAGAGGTTATCACCACTCGCATCTCGGGAAATGGTTGTCCACGTATTGCCGCCATCACGCGTGGTTGCTAGTCCGCCGCGCCCTCGGTCTATTAACGCCCAACCGCGTTGCGTATTCAAAAAGAACACATCGTAAAATTCGCCGAGCAAGCCGCTTTGTTTCGGTTGCCAGGTCGCTCCGCCATCCTGCGTAACGACGATGTTTCCTTTTTCGCCGACCGCACAGCCTAACTGAGGATTGGCAAAAAAGACGCTGCGCAGCAATGTACCGCGATAGTCGTATAGCGAATCGGGATTACTTTGAGGCAAAGGATTTTGTTGCATCCAAGGACGAAGTGCCGATGATTGCTGGGCTGCAGCCCATTGTGGCGCAATCCAGCTCGCCACAAGAATGCAAAGGAGAAGATTGACCCGTTTCATACTCATCATGAATTGAAAATGAAAAATGTTTTTCTGGGAAACCCCTTCTACCGCTTGGGAAGCGGTCATCAGGGCAGACCTGAGAAGTTGCATGATATTCAAAGTTTACCCGTACTGCCAAAACCGCCTGAACCACGCTCTGTGCTTGGCAATGCCTCCACAACGCTCCATTCTACACGCTCAAAGCGAGCAACGACGAGTTGTGCAATACGCTCGCCGCGCTGCACAGTGTAGGCGGCTTGACCAAAATTTGCAAGAATAACGTGAATTTCGCCACGAAAATCGCTATCAATCGTGCCGGGCGCGTTCAAACAAAAAACTCCGCTTTTTGCTGCCAAACCGCTCCGCGAGCGCACTTGCATCTCAAAACCTTCGGGAATAGCACACGCTATGCCTGTTGGAATCATTGCCACTGCACCTTGTG
Source organism: Ignavibacteria bacterium (assembly GCA_013298775.1). Lineage (GTDB taxonomy): Bacteria > Bacteroidota > Ignavibacteria > Kapaibacteriales > UBA4661 > PH2015. Next base: position 7,080 of record JAAFIV010000079.1, read on the forward strand.
GAATGGAGATTGGTTCGGCTATCGCTGCGCGAACATCCATTCCAGCCGCGCCAGAGCTTGCAAAGTTCGGCAGTTCAATGTCATCAAAGCCAGATTTTGTGCGAGTTATCGGGATGTTCATTCTTGCAAAAATATTGTGAATAATAGTAGGAACCAAAAGGAGACATTGAAAGAGCTAAAATACGCTTCAATCCTTGATGTGCAAAGGTTTTTCCGTTCAATGAGAGTATTTTTTGGGCGGAATGAGAATTTTCGGATAGATTAGCAAAATAATTTCAAGAAACAATTTCAGGAAATAATTTCAGGAAATAATTTCATAACACTTCTCAGGAAAAAATATGACAAAGCGTGAACGCATCAGCGAAGAACAGCTTCCGAGCTTTCTCGCCAAACTCCCCGAATGGCAACGAAACGGAAATATGATTACGCGTATTTTTGAATTCCCCAATTTCCTTGCAGCAATGGGCTTTCTGAACTCCGTTGCTATCTGCGCTGAAGTAGCAGACCACCATCCCGATATGCTCATTTTCTCGTGGAATAAAGTAAAAATCAGTATCGCCACGCATGATAAAGGTGGTCTCACAGAGCTAGATTTTGACTTAGCAACAAAAATCAACACATTGTTAAGCAAATAAGGTTGCGGACACGATGACGAAATATCTTGTAGCTGAAACAAGAGTGCCTGCGCTACCCCATAAATACTGACTTTAGCACAAACAGGCACTCTTATTTGCCATTTTCATTTCGTTTTTTTACGACCTTACATGCAGTCAGGGCATGAAGCCATTTTTACTATTTTCAAAAACCGTCCTTGAAATACTATACAGCAACAATTCATCTCCTGTTTCTGGCTCGGCGATTGTTTCTTGTAGCCTCATACCAAGCCGCTCTAAAAGCCGCACCGATACAAGATTCTTCGGTAAAACTATTGCTGAAATAGTCGTAAATTCGCGTTCTTGGAAGCCCCACCGTATCACCTCTTCTGCGCTTTCTCGCGCATAGCCGTTGCCTTCATACTTTGGTAAAAGTGCGTAACCAATATCGGGACTTGTCAAATACTCCCGTTGAAGCAAACCGCACATGCCAACTGCCTTCTCAGCCTCACCAATACTTGCTTTCAAGAGTATTTTGCACAGACCAAAACCGTATTCAGCATACATTTTCATTGGTCTCTTCAGCAAGTAGTGTTCGGCATCTTCTTTGGTTTTGATGTTGCGATTAGCAATGTTCTGCAAATAGCCTTCGGTATTGACTAACTCAAGAATAAAATCGCTGTCTGCAAGCGTAAAAGGGCGTAAAATCAAGCGTTCTGTTTCAAGAATGGGAGGAGTTTTCATGATTGTAAAAAAATATGCCCTAAAATGTAACTGCTCAGGTAATCTTCTCGCCCAGGGGCGGCTGTTATCACAAGTACAGTAGCAGTCCGGCGAGTGATGAGCAAGCGACGCACCCGCCCGATTTCTATGGAAAAGTCAAGTTTTTTTAAGCAAACGCTGGAGTCGTTTTTGGGACGGGCTTTTTGGAAACATGGTCTTTGTCGTACTTTTTGCCAGAGTTCATCACCGCGCAAAAGAC
>JAAFIV010000008.1 GCA_013298775.1 Ignavibacteria bacterium
ACACGCCGTTGAGAATTGTTGCCGTCAGCACAGAATCACCCAAAAGCGTGAAACTGAAGACGGGAACGCCGCCAATGGCGACGGCTTGAATGGTGCTGAAGTTCGCGCCCGTTACGCGGATAGTAGTGCCGTTTCCGCCAAACGTGGGGCTGAAGCCGAAAATGCGTGGTGCGTTGGGTAATACGCCCAACACCGCATAGAATCGCTCTGCATTCACCGTAGCAACAGGAAGTGCGCCGTGTTGGACGGATTGCCCTTGCAGACTGCTTCCGAAGCCCGTGCCAACAAACGTCCCGCCAAGCGACGAGTATGCGCCCGCTTGTGTGAGGCTTGTTCCCAGCACGTTTGTTGGTGCAATAACTGGCGATTGACGATTTACCGCCACATTGCCGCCCAAAAATTCACCCGAAAGAAGGGTGCTACGCCAATACTCCGTTGTAGAAAGTGCGCCCGTTACGCCCGGAGCGACCGTCCCACCTGCGTTTGCGGCGAAGGCTTCCATACTCACTTCCGCGCCAAGCGTTCCTGTGCTGACGTTTTGCAGAATCGCACCGTAAAAACGAGCATTCATGCCGCTTCCAAGTGCGCCAATTGGATAGGCATAATTCGTTTGCGGTATCGTTGCTGAGGAAAGATTTGGTGCGAGTGCGCGGGATAATTTTCCAAGAACGAAGCTCCCCACGCCGCCGCCCACAATCGAGCTTTGAAGCGGGTTGCGAACAAAGAGGGTTTTATTACTTGCCATGCGAATATTGCCCGCAGAAAGCGTGAGCGTGGTTACAAGCGAGAAATTATCGGCAAATTCTAATGTTTGTCCTGAGCGGTTCAGGCTCAAACTGCCGATATTTCCTTGCACCGTCCACGCACCAGAAAGTGTGCCTGTTCCAGCAGGAATCGTGAGGTGATTCGTCGTGTCCACGCTCATGATTGCTGGTGCGGTTGCCGCCATTGCACCTTGTACGGTGAGCGTGTGTGCATTCTTGATGTTTGCACCAAAACTTAGCGTCGAATTGTCGAGCGTCAAGTTTTGAAGCGACTTTGAGCCATTCAAAATGATGGTCGAATTTTTCAATTCCACACTTCCTTGCATGAAGTTTGGCAGCGACAACATTTCCGTTTCGTTGGTAAGCCTTGCCATTGCATCTCTGTACTCTAGCGTCGCTGTGGGCGCGAGATACTGTACACCGCTCGGAGCAACAACAGACGCTGTTCCTTGCAAACGCAAACGCCCACCGCCATTGATGCGAAGTAAGGTTGTTGCGGTCAGTGTTCGTCCTGTTTCCACGGCAAGTGTGCCGCCGTTTTCAACCTGCACATAGACCGCATCTAGCAGTGTTCCGAAGGTTGCATTATTGCTCAAGGTTGCGGTACGCCCGTTTGGTACGATGAATGTTTGTCCTGATGTTACAAAATCCAGTGCTGGCGAGCCTGCGCCGTTGATGTCCGAGTTCCAGCTTCCAGCATTTTCTGCGGGACCCATGAAGTAGAAAAAGGTGTTGGGCAATGAGCCAATCGCAAAAAATCGGTTAATCGTTGTTACGGCATTGAGGCTAAGAACGGTTGGCGGAGACGGTGCGCCGCCAAGCCCAGAGTACATACCGCCTTGCGTTCCGTTTTGCCCAACAACGGCTGCGGGTGGAAGAACAGGCGAGGCGCGAGAAAGCAGTATTCGTGCGCTTGTCAGGTTGCCGCCCTGCAACGTTGTTTGCCAGTATTCCGTCGTGCTGATGCTTGAAAAGAGTGGTCCTGCCATTCCGCCCATAGGTGCGGATGAGAAGGCTTCTGCTTCCACGCCTGTATTTGCCGCAGCGTCCACATTGTGCAGCACGATAGGCAGATAGCGTCCCGCCTTGCCGATGGTGAATTCAAACGGACCAGCATTCATTAAGGCAGCTGTGGAAAGCGTGCGGCGAAGTTTGCCGTCAATGTACGTGGTTGCGCCACCTGTGGCGGTGAAGGTATTGGTAACTTCAACGCGATTTGCTCCAAATGGCTGGATAATGCCGTTATTCAGCAGAAGTGTGTTTGTAACAAGGTTTCCTGGCGCGAGAGCGAGCGTTTGCCCTGCGCGATTCATTTCAAACATTCCATAGCCCGCCGAAACATTGTTGAATGTTCCTGTGAGCGCACTCGCGCCGAGAACGCGCACTGTACCTGCATTGAGGGCTGAATTGATGCCGCCTCCGCCGAAATTCGCCAGACCATTCAGCGTAAAGGTACTACTGCCAATAGCAATATTTCCTGACGGGTTAGCGAATGCGCCGTTACACGTGAACGCACCTGTATTGGCAAGCGAAACCGAGCCGCCATTGAGCGTAAAACTGCCCGCCGCGCCCACAATCAGATTCCCCGCGCCACCAAGCGTGAGCGTACCAACGTCCCAGTTCGTTTCGCCGTTCAGCGTGATACCAAGTGCGCTGTTCCAGACAAGATTGCCCGCCGTATTCGTAAATGCGCCGTTTGCCGTAAAGACTGCATTTGCTGAACCGTTGATATTCCCACCGGACTTGACGAAGGAATTATTTGTGATAAGTTGCGCGTTGTTGTTGATGGTGAAATTCCCTGCGGAGATAGTTGCGCCGCCGTTCACAGTGAGTGTGTTCGCTACATCGAGAATAATATCGCCGCCGCCAATTTGCTGGAACTCTCCGGCAATCGTTTTGGAGTTATCAAACGACAATTCAGTTCCTGCGCCTGCGGGACGATTCATCACAAAGCGTCCGCCGAAGGCTGCCGGAAATTCGCGGCTCGTGGTGATGCGTGGAATAACGACAGGTCCTACGTACTCTAGCGTTGCGGTTGTGGCGGCATAGGTTACATTATTCATTGAGCCGCCTAAAATCACGCCTGTCCCGACCATTTGCAGCTTACCACCAAGAGCACCGCCTTGAATGTTCAATGCGCCGTTGTTTGTAACGCCTACACCATTGGCAACCACAAGCGTTGAGCCGTTATTGACGGTGAACGTAGAATTCGGATTGATGGTTAATGGAACAGATGCTGTAACGGTAGCCGTCGCTGCGCCTGGCGTAGCACCAATGAGGTACGTCGCGCCAGAAAGCCCAAGTGCGGCAGGGTTCGCGCCCGCGCCGTTCAGTTGCCAATTCGTGAGAACGTTTGCATTTACGCCCGTTGCCATTTGGTGGAAAATTGCGGCGGTGATATCGAACGCATTACTCGTGCCAGCAGTAAGCGCACCAGACGAAGCAGTCAGCGTTCCAGCCACAACAAGGTTGTTAAACGCCAGCAAAGCGGCTGGGAAGGTTGCTAGACCTGCAGCGGGCGCGGTAGTTACTGGCGAGCCAATCAAGTTCGGATGCGTCAGCGAAACATTCGGTGCATTGTAATCAATATCAATATTGTTGTTTGCATCTTGCGCCCGTACTGTGACGGCACTTGCCATTGGAACGCCAACAGGCGTTGTAGCGGGCGGCTGGGCAACAAATTGTAATTGTGAGGCAATTACCTCCACGCGATTGTCATTTCCAGCAGTGGAGCTTGGTCCAGCGATTGGTGCAGCAGTAGCTTTTTGGGTGCTGACGGCAGGCGCATCCATCGTGATATTTGCATGATTTATCGAAAAACTTACTTGGCGATTATCCATCGGCGGAACAAGCGGCGTGGTGCGGAAGCGAGCGCGAATGAAATAATCTTTTACGCCGTCGTCGGGTGCGCTTGGGCGCAGGGCTGCGGGGATGCCGCTAAAGGTTACAGTGGTCGTACCCGACGCAAGGACAGGCTGTGTCTGAATCAAGCCGGTGCCGTCGTAGAGTGCGATTTCTTGCAGGATACCACCTGGGTCATTCACCGTTACGCCCAGCCCAGCAATGGTGCTGGGTTTGTTGTCAATGTCGCCTTGCGTAGGAATGGTGCCATAATCACGAATGCGGAAACTCCACACGGCGGGATGCGCACCCGTTATCGCGCCTGTATAGCTTGCGTAGGGAATGTTCGTGGGTGGCACAAATGCTGGTGTTGGGATAATATCCGCCTCGTTACAGCCTTGCGAAGGCGGTACGGGGTCAATTACGCGAATAACGGCGATGGCGTTTGTGGGGTCGTTATTGAACGTTACGGGGTGCGGATTACAGTAATAGTGCAACGTCCAGTTTTGGGTAATGTAGTAAATACCCGGCTTTGTGGGAGCGGTAAAGGTCATTGGTGTTCCAACGGGCACAGAACCTGCTGTAAAATTGCTCACTCCCGTACCGATACACTGCGTAAAGCCTGTTGCACTTGAACCATCTCCTGCAACACCGCTCCCACCACCAATACCAACATACATCTGCACAACGCAGCCAGGACAATATGGCGATCCCCACACCATATTCCAATCAAAACTCATATTGATTGCAGCACCTGGATTAACGGTCATGGAAACCGTGCCAACAACTGGAGCGGCTGGAGAAAGAGCCATTCCAACATTGCTAAAATTCATATTGCGCCCTCCAATGCCTAGCACCGGTAATGCAGGAGGAACAGAAGGAATCGTGCATCCCCAGTAGGTTGGCGTAGCATTCACCATGAAGACATTGCTAACACCTGTGAGTGCGCCAAGCGTTGCGGTTACCGCGGACGTGCCTGTTCCCGCCATTTGCAAGCCATTAAACGTGGCAACGCCTACGCCCGCGCCCAAGACTACGCTTCCACCCATAGAAACGCCTATTGGTGCGCCTGTGAGCGTCATTGTTCCCGCAGCATCAAGGTCGAGATTATTGTTCATATCCACTGCGCGAACATCCACCGCAGGAGAAAAGTTTGTATTCACCACCTGACTGCCAATGGAATTGGGAAAGGCAAGCTGCGTCGCTACAACACTGATGCGATTATTATTGCCCGCAATAGAACTGACAAGCGGCGCAAATGCTGCAAAGGTAGAACCCGCCACGTTTGCAATGGCACTGTTGATGGTAAATCGGATTGTTGATTGGTCGGTAACGTTGTCGTTGAAAGTAACGCGCAAAGAAAGGCGTTTCGTGGTGGTCGCTGGAATATTGACGGAAAACCCCGTAAAATTCAGCGTTCCCGTTGCAGGAAGCTCTTGAACTTCCGTCGCGCCGTCGTACAACGCCACTCTGCGAAGATTCCCACCTGCGTCGGCAAGCGTAATGTTGAGGTCGGTCATGGTGGTTGCGAAGGAATCACCAGCGAGGTCGCGGACATCGAACTCGAAGAGCGAGACGGAAGCGGGCGTTACGTTATTGCCTTGATTTGCAGCCGCGCCAAAAATAGCCAGGTTGATGGGCGCGTTGTAGGCGTAGGCTGGCGTAGCGGCAACAATATCGCTCGTGGCGGCAGGACCTGTGCCGATTGCATAATACTGCGTACTCGTTGCAATGGGCGAAAGTGGTTGTGCTGCGGTTGTGGTAATATCATTTCCTGCAACGGTGGCTGGTACATTGGTGTACGCGCCGTTTGCATTGCCATTGTTGGTGAATCGTCCCAAGCGCGAAGCCGCACCAACACTGGGATAACGCAGCGTTATTACTACACTACTGGCGGGATTAGCAGCGAAATACCAATAGCCGTCGGCAAAGGTCGAAGCAAAAGGCGCAGTTGCAGTTCCAGCACTAGGACCTGTTAATGATGCACCAATAGTGATGTTTGTCGGCGAGACGGTTGGCGTGCCCGTTTGTACAAGACGATAGGAAGCTGCCGAGTTGCCAATATGCCAATTTGCAGCAACACTGAGATTGCGTGTCAAGCGAGCATTATTGACGTCTGGGGCGGGAGTAAGCTCCACAAACGTAACTGCATTACCGCCAATATACCCAACCCCAGCACCAAGCTGGAGTTCGCCACCTGCGGGAATGCGCCACCGTCCAGAAGAGAGGGTAAAATTCGCCCCAACTCCGCCTGTCATACTGACCAGCGAAGCAGGCGCGTCCACGTGTCCAGGGTTATTCATGATGATTGAACCGCCAAACGGCGTAACAGAGGTAAGTTCGTTTGTTGCGCTTTTCGTAAATGCGCCTGTTCCAGCGTATTCCAGCGTTGCCGCAGGTGCAGCGTAGGTGTATGTGCCGTTCATCGTGCTATTTTCCTGCACACGCAGTCTTCCGTTGGCTGCAACGCTGACTATACCTAAGTTTTGCGTCAGCGACGTACCAACGGCTGAACTCTGCAAAATGCCTTGCGTAATCGTGGTGTTGCCAGTTACCGTTTTTGTATTTGCCAAAATAATAACGTTACCAGCCGCCGCACTATTGATAATGAGATTCCCAACGCTTGCGGGGAATTCAGTCAGTGTCGTGTACGGATTCGCGGTTATGTTCAGATATTGCAATGTTCCAGTAAACATGGTGGGTGCAGTTCCTGTGAGTGCGCCTGCACCAGATAACGTCAGGGTTCCGGGAACATCCACTGCGCCGCTATTTGCCAAGCTCCCAGTGATGCGCACTTCGCCGCCAAGTTGTGCGGTTAGCGTCGCACCTGCGCCGATGGAATTACCAGTATTGGTGAGCGTAAAGACACGTGGACTGGGGACAGTCAAGGTGTTTGCTCCGGCAAGAGCGTAGAAATTTCCATTCATTACGGTATTCGCACTGAGCGTAATTGCAGACCCGCCCTGAAGGCGCACATCACCGTTCATTGGTGAGGGAAGTTCAGGAAGTGTGGTGCGAGTAATGGCGGAGTAATCAAGCAAACTGCCCGTCTGATATGTTGGTGCGCCTGTCCACGAGATAGTTGTACCAGAAAATGACAATACTCCCCCTGTCTGAACCGTCAGATTCGCGCCACCGCTCACAGTACTGTTCGACAACGCCCGCATATACGCACCGTTCTGGACTTGGCTGCCTACGCCCAAGACGACATTACTTGCAGCAGTGAAATCGCAGTAGCCGCTTTGGACAACAACGCCGCCTTGAATATTCGTTACTTTATTGATTTGCAGAACATTCGCGCCTATTCTTGCTACTTCCACTCTTCCGAGCATTGTGGGTGTAGGAAGTTCTGGACCTGCAAGCATCGCCATAGGAGGCGTACCAGTGGCTGTATAGCGCAAAATTGATGTTGCGGCAATGTAATTGATAGTATTCATCCCTCCCACCGATGAATTACCTGTCATGTCTGCATCCAGCACGACCATGCCTCCAGCGGCGACGTTTACCACACCATCATTATTAAAATATTTTCCTGGGAGAACTGTGACGCGCCCGCCGTTGTTGATATTGATCGTCCTTGTGGCAGGAACAATCAATCCAGCAGAAATGGAGGAAATGAGGTTACCTGTATTGTTAATATTGAGGTCGCCAGATGTATAATTGAGATTAGCAATATCCAGCGTATTGGTAAGATTTACCCCCAGCGGACGGTCAACGTACAGATTGTTCATCCCTGGAACATAGTGGTTACCATTCAAAACATCATCTTGCATGATAAGAGAATTTCCACCGCCGATAAGACTAATTTTTCCAGTTCCAGTCTGTGAAACGCCCACACCGTCCTCAATCGTTAGTGTGTACCCGACACCTGGAAAAAAAAGATTGCCAGAGTTAGCAAGTTGCAATCCACCTAGACGAACCCCCAACGAGGCGTTACACGTTACGTCTGTTGGGCGATCAATGACGATTCTGTATATCCATCCGCTTGTAAACCACGTTGGGCTGAGCGTCGCACACTGAATCGTAACAGTGTTATTGTTATTCGCTTTAATGAGCCCCGTTCCAGTAACCGTTGCGCTCGGACCAAGCGTTATCGGAACCAATGTGTTCAAAACTAGCTGGTCGCCCGTGCCGCTTAACGTCAATCCGCCGTTCACAGTAACATTGCTATTTGCGGTGACGACAAACCCAGTGTTTACGGTCAATGAACCTGTCGCACCGATAATGAGTTGTGCGGTACCACCCAACGTCCAATTACTAGTAGCAGTGGCAGCACCATTGATGGTGAATGTTCCCATATTAAAACTGCCGGGTGTGCCGGTCCAATTTGCAAGATTGGAAGGGTCGCCGCTATTATAGACATACTGCGCTTGGAGATTATGGAAAGCGGAAAAAGAGATGAGCAGCAAAAAGACGCAGAGACGTAGCATTGCCACACAAGGTTGTAGAAGAGCAGATTTCATAAAAGCCCCAGAATGGAAGAAAATCACAAAAGGAGAAAAGGACAGTAAACACAAACAAGTATAAACTCGTGAACAGATATGAATTTACAAAATTTTCATGCGGAAAACAAGTGACGAAAAGTCATGGTTTTGCTGTATTCAGAAGGATTTAAAAAAGAAGCCGCCGGACGGGTTAAGGCAAAGCCTCTAACCGCCCGACGGCTACACGTGTACAGCATCTAACGCTGTGGAAACTACGCCATCCGGCGGCTTCTTCGCCGCCCGAGGTGGCTAAACACCCACTTACCGCATCACCACCACCCGCGAAAGCATCTGCACTCTCTCACCCTCACCTGTAAGCAGCACCATATACACCCCACCTGGCAGCGAGCGCACATCCACTGGCACACGCTCACCGCCAGTAAGTACGCCACTCAGCACCTCTTCCCCGCGAACATTCACCATGTGCCAGTGTCCACGACCCGAAAAAGTTGGTGCGCTCACCATCAATGTTTCTGTGACGGGATTTGGTGTTACTATCATTTGCCCTAAAACCTCATTATTGCTTGCGTTCAAGACATTCTGCCCAGAATGAGCCGCGTTCGTTTCCGATGTCTGTTTTACGCTTGGATAGAACAATTGCGGCGCGACGCGGAAGCCATATTTCTGTCCATCCAGATTCTCCACCTCCAACACCCACGATTCTTCGGTTAGGCTTGGAAGCGGAAAGCCGCTTGGTAGCTCAATTTCTAGGGTCGTTGGCGTAAAATTCACCAAAAGAACGGTACGATTCTGCACCGCCACACGGCGTACACCCCAGAAGCCTGTTCCCTGCACACTGAAGCGCGTTGCGCCGCTTGGCGTGAGGCGCGATTGCATACTCAAAATCTGCGGCGGGACGCGCGATTGCACCTTGACGGTGGCTTCCGCAAACTGCCCATCGTAGTTCGTGAGGCGCACCTGAATTGACGAACCAAGAACATTCAAGGCTGCTGGAATTTCCACACGAGCGCGGTCTGGGCTAATGACGCGAGCATTCGCAAGATTACCATTCACGGTGATAATTGCAAAGCCATTGCGGAAGAAGTTTTTACCGACGAGTTCCGTGCTGAACGCTTCTGAACTTGCGGTTGTGGCGGGAACAGTTTGCGAAAGAATCTCTGGCTTCGCGCCCGGCACAACGGCAAAGGTAACGGAGGTAATTTCATTGCCCAAGCGCATCACAAGACGCTTTACGCCGATTGTCCGCGAGGCAAGCGGCAAGACGAGCTGTGCTTGGGTGGAATTTACAAATTCTGGCACTGCATCAAGCGGGAATGCGAAACTGGCGGTTGTTCCCGTGACAGGCAAGACGGTAAAGCTCGCAAAGGGTGAGAAATACTCACCGCGAATAAAGACGCGGTAGTTTTCATCGCCGCTTGGTGCATTGCGTCCCGTACCACCGACAGCGAGAATATCGCTAATCACTGGCGGCGTGGGCGGTGTGTAGGTGAAGGGCTGCGGCGCAAGGCTCGACCCATTCGGCGTGGTAACGGCGATAACGCCAGAGTTCCCCGCGCCAACGATGGCGGTAATTTGCCCGTCATTGTCCACCGTGAAACTGAGGGCGGGAACGCCGCCAAAGCTCACACTTGTCGCGCCAGTGAAATTATAGCCACGAATGACTACTGGCGTTCCGATTGTGCCGCTTGGTTGTACAACAAACGTCGCCAAAGGACGCGGCGGACCAACAATAAACGTTACGAGCGACATCGTAGAACCCGCATCATTGCTCGCTTGTACGGTAAAGGTGTAGCCGCCCTGCTGCGTTGGTGTGCCAGAAAGCACGCCCGATGGCGAAAGCGTCAAGCCGGGTGGCAACGCGCCCGCAAGAAGGCTATACGTCGGCGCGGGTGAACCATTAGCAATAAGCGAAAGTCCGTAAGGTAGATTGAACGAGGCTTGCAGCGTTACCTGTGCGCCTAGTTGGAACGCGGTCGGTGCTGTGGGCAGCACAGGCGCGGGTGCGGGCGGTGTGGGCGGTGGTGGCGGATTCAAAAACGTGAGAGCAAGCGTCGTCGGATTCAAGCTGCCCACCGCGCCAGCATTCGCGCCAGCAAGGGCGGCATTGGTGAAATTCAGCGTAACGCTGGTGTTGTTTGCGGCGGCGTGTGCCGTTGCCGCTCCGGTGAAGGAAATACGCGCTACCGTCGCCGAAATGCGGTTCACGGCTACGGTCAAGCCTGCTGGAACGCCCGTCGCGGTAAAGTCCGCGGGGCTGGCAAAAGCACCTGCTGGAACCCACGCGTCGCCCGCGAGCGTGAGGTCTTGCGTAGCGGTAATCGTACCAGTATTCGCGCCATCTTCGGGGAATGTGCTGCCGGACAAGGTTGCCGTTGCATCGGAGAAATCAAGAGTAAGTGCTGCTGGATTCAGTCCCGTAACGCCCGCCGCATTGCCACCTGCGAGGGCTGCATTGGTGAAGTTGAGCGTTACCGTTGCGTCATTCACGTTGGCGTGGGCAGCAGCCGTTCCGGTGAAGGAAATCTCTGCAATGCTCGGTGTGATGCGGGTGATGGCAATCGCCAAGCCCGCCGGAACACCCGTCGCGGTGAAGTGTGTGCCACCGCCTGTGAACGCTCCCGCCGGAACCCACGTGTCGCCCGTGAGCGTAACAGTGCGGGTTTGGGTTATAGTGCCATTGTTTGGTGCGGCTTCGGGGAAGGTTGTGCCAGAGTATGCGGCTGATGGTGGCGGTCCAAACGCCGCAAAGCCCTGACGTGCCGCACCGCCGATGGTGGTAAAATATCCTCCAGCATAAACACTGCTGCCATTTATCACAAGACTCGTGGCATTGGCATCGGCATTCGGATTCCACGACATCGCTGTTCCCGTTGCGGCATCCAAAGCGGCAATACGATTGCGCCCGCTTCCGCCGATGGTAGTAAACGCTCCTCCGACATAAACGGCGGTACCGCTCACCGCAAGGGCATAAACAAAACTATCCGGATTCGGATTCCACGCTGTAGCTGTTCCTGTGGCAGCATCCAAAGCAGCAAGTTGGTTGCGTGCTGTACCGCCCACGTTGCTGAACTGTCCTCCAACATAAACATTGCTGCCACTTACTGCGAGGGCGTAAACCCCAGCATTCCCATTCGGATTCCACGCGGTGGCTGTGCCGGTAGCGGCATCCAAAGCGGCAACACTATTACGGGCACTCCCGCCGATGGTGGAGAAATCTCCTCCAGCATAAACAGTACTACCACTTACCGCAAGGGCGTAAACGAAATTAGCTGCATTAGGATTCCACGCGGTGGCTGTTCCTGTTGCGGCATCCAAGGCGGCAATACGATTGCGCCCACTCCCGCCGATGGTGGTAAATGCTCCTCCGACATATACTGTGCTACCGCTCACCGCAAGGGCGTACACAAGAGAATTAGCATTAGGATCCCACGCCGTAGCAGTTCCTGTCGCAGCATCCAAGGCGGCAATACGATTGCGTGCGCTTCCGCCAATGGTGGTAAAGGATCCTCCGGCATAGACGTTGCTCCCAATCACCGCGAGGGCAGAAACATCATTACTCGCATTCGGATTCCATGAAAGAAGTGCGCCAGTGGTAGCATCAATAGCGGCAATGCGATTGCGCGTTACGGTTGCGCCACCATTCGCGGGTGCGTCGGTGGCTTGGGTGAAAGCACCCCCAACGTATATCGTTGTGCCAGAAACAGCAATGGCAAGGACACCGCCGTTAAAGGTAGGAAAGGTGGTGAGCGGAGTATTGCTTTGCGCGAGGGCGGTGTGCCATGCAGTGCAGAGCAGCAGCACACAGGCGAGTAGCAGGGCGCGAGTTGTTTTTTGTAAGCTGTTGGTTTGTAATTCTTTAGTGAGAATTATGGGGGGGGGGGGGGGTAAATGTTTGAGTATCATAGCACGAGAGTAAAAAGGTGAAAAATTGGAATGTGTAAAAAGAATGCATAGTAATAGCGTACCAACGCAAAATTACCGACTATCCCCTTTAAGCACAAGTGACACCCCTCACCTATTTTTGATGGTGTTGTCAGGATTTTTCACGTTGTTGTCAGGATTTTTTACGTTGTTATCAGGATTTTTTACGTTGTTATCAGAATTTTTGAGGTTCTTGTCATGTTTTGCATTCACGTTATGTGAATTTACTTCACATAACGTGGCGAAGTGAGGTGTAGAGAGGTATTGCGAGGAAAGATGCAAACAGGGCGGGGCTGGGGATTTTTTGATGATGAAATGCTCAATTCAATACAAGCCAGAAGTTTCATATTTTTGTGAAGCAAGATTTTTTACAAATCCACGACGTACTGCTATGACAACATCCATTGAAGAATTACGCGACCTTGTTGCACAGAGTATTCTCAGTATAGAGGCATGCAAAAACCAACTCGCCGCCGCGCAAGAAGCCGCCGACCGACGTGCAGAGGAAGCCGACCGACGCTTTGCAGAATCCAAAGCCGAAGCTGATAGACTCTTCGCAGAATATAAAGCAGAAGCCGACAAACGTGCCGCCGAAGCCGATCAACGCTCGAAAGAAATCGACAAACAACTCAAAGAAATTGACAAACAACTCAAAGAACTGTGCAAACAAATCGGCGGACTGGGCAATAAATTTGGCTCCTTCACCGAAGGTTTGGCTTTACCATCTGTGGAAACGTTATTGTTTGATACGTTCCAGATTGACGAATTGCACAAACGTTGGAAAAAGCACGTTGGCGACAAACGCATCGAAATTGACGGCTTGGGTTTGGTCAATGGCGCACGGAATGAGGGCTACGTGGTAGAAGTCAAGATTCATCTGGATATGAGAGCCATTGAACAAGTGCTAGAACTTATGCGCAATATCCGCTCGTATTTTCCCATTTTTGCCGACAAAACATTTTATGCGAGGATTGCTGCTGCCGACGTTCACGAGGATGCCTTTCAAGCTGCCGTGCAGGAAGGCTTATATGTGGTAGGATTTGCCGATGAACTGATGACCTTTTCAATGCCACAGGGATTTGTGCCGAAGGCGTTTTGAGAACGTGAAGAAGAAGTCACACTTGGGTGGCGAAGAAGCTGCTTGTGTAACTGTATACACCACTACGTGTTAGACGCTACCTATGCCGCCAGAGGCGGTTTTTGAACCCGTCCAACGGCTCTGAGACAGCATCGAAGTTTGGGTGCTGCTTGCAATTCTCCCCCAAAACGTCTATCTTTGCTGCATGCCCAAAGCCCGCTCCACATCAAATTCTTCGCTTAAAACACAAAAAAGAGAACAAGAGTTCGATACGCCATGGAAAGACGTTCTTCGCTCGCTGTTCCCAGAGTTTATGGCGTTTTACTTTCCGCTTGTGGCGGAGGAAATTGACTGGAAGGTAGGCTATACCGTGATGGATAAAGAATTACGAAAAATCTCACGGGATGCAACGACAGGGAATCGCTACGCTGATAGCCTCGTGCGTGTACGCAAGCGAAGTGGCGAAGAGATAGTCTTGATGCTGCACGTGGAGATTCAGGGTCAGGCAGAAGCAGGATTTGCCGAGCGAATGTACACCTATCACTATCGTATTTTCGACCGCTATCGCTTACCGACCGCCAGTTTTGCTGTTTTGACCGATGAATCGCCATCGTGGCGACCAGAGGAATTTACCCAAACACTCTTTGGCA
This sequence comes from Ignavibacteria bacterium, assembly GCA_013298775.1. Classification (GTDB taxonomy): domain Bacteria; phylum Bacteroidota; class Ignavibacteria; order Kapaibacteriales; family UBA4661; genus PH2015. The sequence goes on from JAAFIV010000008.1 coordinate 13,700, forward strand.
CAAGCACTCATTTTCACTTCCGAAGCGCGAAATTGCTGGATTTCCGCGAGGCAGTTGAGCCTTGCCTACGCCTTGAAGGAGGAATACCACTCAATCCTTTCGCCCTTCTCACTCTCGCGCACTTACAAGCACAAGCAACACGCGGTGCAACGCCTTCCAAAGCGGAAGAGCGTTTTGAAGTAAAAACGCGAATGGTGCGAATGCTCTACGAGCGGCATTTTTCCAAAGAGCAAATCATCGAAATCTTCCGCTTTCTGGATTGGGTACTTACCCTTCCAAGCGACTTAGAAAACAAACTTGACGATATTATTCATTCAGAATTGGAGCCAGATATGCCGTATTTATCTCGTTTTGAGCGCAAGGCTATTGAGCAAGGTATCGAACAAGGTATCGAACAAGGTATCGAACAAGGTGAGCAACGCAAAGCACTCTCCAGCGCACTGAAACTCTTGCCTATTCTCAACGATGAGCAAATAAGCGATGTTACAGGGCTGTCAGTTGTAGAAGTGCAGAACTTACGAGCTGCGCAGACTAAATGACCTTCTATTCTCTCAGAATTGGAGCCAGATATGCCGTATTTATCTCGTTTTGAGCGCAAGGCTATTGAGCAAGGTATCGAACAAGGTATCGAACAAGGTATCGAACAAGGTGAGCAACGCAAAGCACTCTCCAGCGCACTGAAACTCTTACCTATTCTCAACGATCAGCAAATAAGCGATGTAACGGGGTTATCAGTCGTAGAAGTCCAGAAATTACGCACTCTGCAGAATGTACCAGAACGGGAAATGGAATAATTTTTTTCGCAAATCGTACTTTCATAAGGAATTGTTTATGGCAAGTATTCTCACCTTTTCATCGCTCGAAGACGCGCTCCGTCGCATTGAAGACCTCGCCAAAACAGGCGTGGAGGCAAAAACAGGTGCGTGGTCGCTCTACAAAACGCTTAGTCACGGTGCGCAGAGCATTGAATTTTCCTTGCAAGGTTATCCAGCGCATAAATCCTCGCTCTTCAAGCATACGGTCGGGAAACTTGCCTTGCACGTCTTTCTTGCCAAAGGCGCGATGTCACACGATATTTCCATGCCTATTCCCGACGCACCAAGCATTCAGAACGACGGCGATGCGCTGCAAGGTTTTAAGCGGCTCGAAGAGGCAGTGCAAGCCTTTTGGCATCACAACGGCGCGTACAAAGAGCATTTTGCCTACGGAACGCTCACCAAAGCTCAGTACGACAAAATACAAGCTCTTCACCTTGCCAATCACTTGAACGAAGGATTTTTGCTATGAATTCTCAACTTTCTCAACCTTCTCCTACCCCACCGGAGCAAGTGCCTGTCTTTTCTTCTTGGAAAGCGTGGTACTCGCTTGTCCTCAGTGTTTTTGCAGCTTCGGTTCTGCTTTTGTGGTATTTTTCAAGAGCATTTCGCTAGCAAAATTGTTGAACAAAAATACCGATGGACGACTTCTCTCTCCCATAATTTTTTTTGTGTCCCTGATGTAACTTTTCCGCCCCTCGCCACTCTTCTCTTATAGAATCTCTTATAGAACGCATGACAATACGAGAAACACCAATACAACAAGACGAGCATTCATGCGTCTATCATCACAACGAATTCTACTATTTTCGCTTTATTTTTCTGTTCTAAACGGAGTTTCATTATGAAAACGCCTTGTGTATCGTCCTCGCCTTCGCGTATGCGATTTTTGCGTGTTCTGCTGGTGTTCTGCGTGAGTGCAAGTATTATTGCGCCCTCGTTTTTGCTCCAAAGTTGCGCATCTGTTTTTGCGACACGCGCTGAGTATTTTAGCTATCGCAATACGCTTCCCGTCCCGCCGACACCGCTTGCCGACGACCAGTTTAATGGCAACGGGCAAGGAACATTTCAAGGTTCCACAGGCTGGACAAATCCCATGCGGAGCAATGTTATGAGTGCGGTTGCTTTTGTCCCGATTATTACGCCGTGGTACGACAGTTGGAGCGTGTTTTCTCGCCCAAGTTTACGCTTCCGTGTGTGGAATGATTGGGCATTTGGCGGTGGTATGGGTTGGGGGCAGCCTTGGGGCTACGACCCCTTCTGGGATGGCGGTTTCGGCTCATCGTTCATGTATTATTCCTGCCCTTGGTATAATTTCAATCCATACTTTGGTGGTTATACCCCGTTTGGATTTTATCGCCCAATTGGTTGGTGGAGCAGCAATAATTTCGTAAATGTTATCAATGTCGTGAATAACTCAAATAATCCTACCAATCCGAATATGGCTGGCGGCGGCGCAGGAACAGGCGGTACGCGGGTGGATAATTTCACCAACCCCGAACTCCGCGCACAAGCCTCACAGCGAGCATATTCCAATACCAATACAGCCAATAGCGCACCGTACATGGGCAGCTACGATGGCGGCGGCTACGGCGGCGGACGCTCACGTGGCTCGGATGTTGCAACGTATAGCGCAACATCTACCTCGCTGAACAATAAAGCATCCCAGTACAATACCAGCACCTATTCCACGGGCGCAGGCGCAAATGACTACAATGCCCGTTTCTACGGCTACGGCTCAGGACGCTCGTCTGGTGGTTACGGTGGCGGGTATTCTTCATCAGGATATTCTTCAGGCTCTTCATCTGGCTACAACTCTAGTTCTTCCTCAGGCTACAATAGTGGTAGCTATGGTGGTGGTCGCTCTTCTGGTGGGTACGGTGGTGGTGGTAGTTCTAGTGGCGGCAGTTATGGTGGTAGTTCTGGCGGTGGCGGAGGAAGCTATGGCGGTAGTTCTGGCGGTAGTTCTGGCGGTGGTGGCGGGAAAGCTGGCGGTGGCTACGGTGGTGGTGGGAAGCGATAAGCCATAAAGTGCGCGGCTTTCAGCATGCCCGACCTTAGCACCCAGATTCCGTCCTTTTTTCACCCGTGCTTTTCCATTTTAACAAGGCAGAAAGCAATGCGATGTGCATTGCTCCTGCCTTTTTTTACGCCCGTTTGATGCGGCTTCCAGCCATTTTGAACGGAATTTTTCATAGAATTCTCCCAAGAATTCTCATTAGAATTATGAGAGATGTCATCATGGCACATACTAACATAAGAACTTCACACTCACTCAGTCAATTTCCGCTCGCGACCAGTATTTGTGCGCTCTTACTGCTTTTTTCTTGGAGCGAGCAAAAAGGCTTTGCGCAAGCACAATACGTCGAGGATGCGCTCCGTTACACACTTCCAAACAATATGTATAGCGTCCGGCAAGGCGCACTGGGGCTTGCCTACAACGGTATCGCCGATGATGCCGCCGCCGCATTTACCAATCCCGCCGGACTGACCTTGCTTCCCGCCGCTGAATTTAGCGTGGGACTGCAAGGATTGTTCAACAATAATACTTCCACCTATTTGGGAAATACCTTTGTTCGCAATAGCAATACTATTGCGCCGTCGCATCTAGCATTGGTCTTGCCTGTACGCGTGGGGGAAAGTGGTAATTTCAGCTTTTCCTTCAGCTATGCTCGCGAGAGCGATTTCACGCGCTTCGATTCCCTTTCTGGCTTCAATACTGAGTCCACGCTTATTTCCTCGTGGGTGGACGGGCAGCGCACGAACAATCTCACCAATAACTTTGCATGGCGTTTGAAACTTGCCGATACCGTCAATCGCCGCTTTGTTACGCCCGTGCGCAATAATCTTCAACAAAACATGAGCTTGCGCGAAAGTGGCGAACTGCACAATGTCAATGTTGGTTTTGGTATTGACATTACGCCTCAAATCGCGCTCGGTGTCTCGTTTATCGGCACGTTTGGCGAGTTGCGTTCTTTTCGGCGCATTCAGGAAATTGACCTACAAAATCGCTACAATCGTTTGGATAGAATCAATTTCAGCACGGTGGATTTTTTTCGCCTGTCCTACGCCGAACTCCTCACGCAGAGCGTCAGTGGGCTGAAGTTTGTGATTGGCGCACAGGGGCGTATTGGTGAAAAAACGAGGATTGGTGCGAGTTGTACGCTTCCCTTGCCAACACGTATCAACGAAAATTTTAGTCGCAATGCCATTGCTCGGTTCGACCCCATCACCGATTCCATTGCATACAATCCAACCGATTCCCCGACGATTTCCTATCTCTTTTCTTCGCCGTTTGTGTTCAATGTCGCAGCTTCTACGCACCTAGACGGTCTCACCGTGAGTGGTAGTGCGGAGTACATGGATTTTCAAGGGTTGAATTTTCAAGGAGGAAATTTTGCGGGCGCACAGCTTGATGCAAATGCGATTAACGTTGCGGCGCGTGATTTGCTGCGGACGCAAGTGCGCGTGGGGCTTGGCGCGGAATATGAATTTGCAGGAACACCATTTGTGGTTCGGGGGAGTTGTAATTACGCTTCCTCGCCGTTTGCTGACGGAAAAGCCGACGTAAGCCCGCTTCTGACGGGTGCTGTGGGAGTTGGATATTATCTTGGTACGAATGGACGCTTGGACGCGCTCTACCGCGTGAATCAGCAAAATTCGGTAAATCAGATTTATGAAGGAGCAACCTTCCGCTCGACACAAAATTTGCACCTTGTTGCTGTGCAATACAGTGTTCGGTTTTAAGTACATGCTTCTTGAATTATGCGACGACTATTTGGAACGCGGATGAAGCCCAGACTTGAGAGGATATTGAGGACTTTTTTCCATCCTCCCAGCCCTTTTGAGTCCTCACATCCGCGTTCTTTGCTCGCATTTTTCACGATTGCTCCTTCATTCAAGAATCATGTATTTGACGTTATACAGTTCAGTTGTTTGTACTCCTCAATCGTGGCACAGACATTCTTGTCTGTGTTTGTCGCCTAAAACCCGCACCAACACTCACAGACAAGAATGTCTGTGCCACTATTAAAGAACAAAAATCACGAATCCAGATAATGTCTGTTACGTGAAGGGCGTAAGAATCACTGCACCAAATCCCCTGAGAGGCGCATCAGTTCTATCTCTGCACGCTTTGCATCGGCAAGAGCAGTAATGAGGCGGCTTTCGGCGCGAAGGTAGTTTTGCTGAACTTGGCGTAAATCCAAAGAACTGAGACCACCCAAGCGAAATTTCTCAAGCGCAATTGTGGAAGCCGACCTCGCAAGGCGCACATTTTCTTGCTCTAAGCGAGCAAGCGACAAACTATTTTGGAAATTGCGGTAGGTTTGGTGCAGTTGTGCAGTGATGCGGTTTTGAATTTCACCGTATTGCAATTCAGCAGAGAGTTGGTCAATTTTCGCATTCTGTATTTGCCGCTCAATATTAAATCCATTGAAAATATTTACCTGCCCCGCAACGCCAAAGTTTACGCCATTTGTACGGTTATACGCAAAAATTCCGACTTGCGATTCGGTTCCAGCAAAATTGTAATTCACCAACGCCGTTAGGGTTGGATAATGAAAAGATTCCGCTTCTCTCAAGGCAAGAGCTGCAATGCGTTGGTCAATAACCGAAGCGAGAAGCAAGGAATTACGCGCTTTTACGCGCCCTTCCAATTCCTCCAAACGAAGTGCCATGCGCACAACGATAGAATCTTGAATCTGCACCGCGCTTGGCGCGAACTGTGTGGTATTTCCTAATACCTGCATCAGTGCTACTTTGCTATTCAGCATTTGTGCTTCTTGGCGCATAAATGCTGCGCTATCGGCATTCATATCCACAAGTGCGTTTTGTGCATCAAGCTCTGACGCGCCTCCCACGCGATTTTTTGTTTCAACAATACGCAAGCGTTCTTGCGAAAGCGAAAGCGCAGTGCGGAGCGCATTCAACAAGGTTTCCTGTTCTACAATCGTGAAATAGCCCGCCATTACTTGCGCAACGGTGTTTTCCATTGCTTGCCGTGTGAGAATTGCGCTGCGCTGCTCCTGCTCGCCCAAACGCTCCTTTACCGCAAACATTCTAAAGCCATTAAAGAGCGTCCAATCAAGCTGTACAACAGCATTGTAGCGGTCTGTGCGTGCGCCAGTTCGTCGTAAAATACGCTCTCCAGTGGTATCGGTCAAAAAACGTTGCTCTGCATTGTCCAAACTCTCATTCCATGTAGCATTCAGGTTCACATTAGGGAGCATTCCTGCTGCGCCCACGCTGCGCAGTCCGCTATTGTTATTTTCGGCAGTTTGTTGGGAATTTTTGGCAAGCCGCACGGCGAAATTCTGCTCTAAGGCAAGGCGCAGAGCGTCTTCCAAGCGGAAGATATTTTTGCTTGGTGTATTGCTTTCTCGTGTAATTTGACCAAAAGAAGGCTGTATAACAAAAAGCGAGACAATGCAAACAAAAGCAAAAAATAGCGGGAACAAGCGTTTGGGAGAACGTTCTGAGATGCGCATGATTCGTGGTGGAAGAGGCTTAAAATCAAGAAAGATGTTGTTATGGGAAAAATTAAATAACAAAATTTTGTGCGGACTGCCAAACGAAAAGCAGACGTAAGGCAGCCTTATCGTGTTGCACGCGGCATATCATCTTGCTCTCACGCGATGTGTCCTACCACAGATGCAACACAAAGCGCACAAACGACATTTGTCAAACTTGTTTCTCGTTGGGAATCCCGTATTCCCTCGGCTTATCAAATCCCACCATGCAGCAGTGCGCTCTATAAAGCAATGCGCTCAAGGTACAAAGATGGCTTGAATTCAAGTGGTAAAAAATCGCCCAACAACAGAATTTCGTCGCTGAACGACTGCAACTTTTGCTCAATACCTCTTTTTGCAGTAATGACGCGTTATTCAGCGAAAAGCCTTCATCAAATATATCGAAAATGACTACGTTTGTGCAATTCATCGTTCTTCAACGACACACCAGAACACTATGAAACTCATCTTTCTTAAAACTTCATCATTGCTGATGTTTACCCTTGTTTGCCCGATGCTTCTCCACGCACAAAGTTCGCAAGGCATAACCACAATGGACTTCGTAAAAACGCATGCTGGCAAAGAAGCTGAAAAACAATATTTCTACGAAAATAACTGGCTCGCCTTCCGAAAAGAAGCTCTCAAACGCAGGTATATCGCGGGCTACGAGCTTGTTTCGGTTAAGGACTCAAGCGCAGGCTACGACACCATTTTGATTACGCGCTACGCAGATTCCACGCAGTTTGCAGCCATTGAAAAACGGTTTACCGACGTGATGAAAGAAATTCAGCCCGAAGGCACGAAACTTTTGAACGCTCTCAAACCCAATGAATTTCGAGCGTTTGTGCGTGCTTTCGCTGGTAAATCCGTATTTTACGACGCAACACAAAAGTAATTGGTAACTAGTCAGGTCATCCCGTCGGGCGGCTGAGGAGTGCAGAAACGCTGCCGTCCGGCGGGTACGTCGCTTGTGCAACACCCGCCCGACGGCTACTGCTCTTGTGATAACAGCCGCCCGACGGGATGACCTGACCAGCTACAGTAATTGTACATTACAGACATGAACAAACGCTGGTACAGCGTAAGCATGGGAACGCCAGAGGAAATGCGGCAGTTTGTGAATGTTTTGAAAACCTTGAAGGCGTGATAGAACCTTTGCTATACGTACATTGGCAGCCATCTGAGTAAGAACTCATCCAAGGAGCATATTCTTGTTTTTTCACGGGCAAGATAACTTGCGCCTTGCGGAATAATGACGTAATTATGCGGTGTTTGGAGGTCTTCAAGAGCGAGAGCATGACCTTTGGTGAGGCGCGGAGCATCGCTATATTTGATTTCCACACTACAAAGCGGCTCGCCGTTTTTTAGGACGACCATATCGCATTCGTTGCCGTTTTGAGTCCGATAAAAGCACGTCTCGAAGCGGTGTTCACCACGCTCGGCGAGAAATGTGGTAATTTGCTCAATGACGAATCCTTCAAATGATTGTCCCAATATCGGATGTCCCTGCAAGGCGTGAAGCGTAGGAATATCTGCAAGGGCATGAAGCAAGCCAGAATCACGAATGTAGATTTTAGGCGACTTCACGAGGCGTTTTTTCGTGTTTGCCAAATATGGCGGAATGCGGCGTACAATCGCGGCATCGTCCAAGAGGTCAATATAGCGCGTAACGGTCGGAGCCGAAACGCCCAGCGAAACAGCAAGTTCGGAGGCATTCAGCACACTGCCCTGATAATGCGCTAACATCCGCCAAAGCCGCATGGCAAGTGCATCGCTGAAGCGTCCTGCGCTGTTGCTGCCAGTTGTACTGAGAATGAGTTGCGACAAATCGCGCTCAATATAGGTTCGGATAAAATTGCGCCGCCACCGCAGGGAACCACTCTCGCTTTTTGCCAGAAACGATGACGGGAAGCCACCTCGAAGCCAAAGTTGCATGAGAGAAAAAGCATCTTCGTTGGCATTGACCGATGAATCGGCGAGAAGTTCAGCACGATGAAACGGCGTGAGGTCGAAATAGGCAATGCGTCCCGCAAGAGATTCCGATACACCGCGCTTCAGAAGCGGAGAAGCCGAGCCGAGCAGGATAAAGCGTCCTGTTGTTCGGTTTTCATCTACAAGCGAGCGTAGAAGCGGGAAGAGAGAAGGCATTCGTTGTGCTTCATCAATGATGACACAGGAATCCTTATATTGCGAAAGAAATAATTCGGGCGATGCTAAACGTCGCACGTCGCTTTCGCGCTCAAGGTCGAGATAGAGCATTTCCTTGTTTGGAAGGCGTAAGGATTGCACCAGCGTTGTTTTTCCAGCTTGGCGAATACCAAAAAGCGCGACAATCGGGTATTCATCAAGTGCCTGAAGCAGATTTTCGGTGATAGTTCGTTGAAGTCTCATTGTTATCACTCTGATTTTTCCAAGTAAATTAAAAACATCTCTTTCAATTTACTTGGAAAAATTTTACCCTCAAAGCAACTTTTTCTCTTATTTTTACTTTTTTCTGAAGCCTCATGAAAGTATTTTTTGCCCTTGCAAGCCTTATCATTGCTTGCTCGCTCAATGTTTTTGCACAAAATGCCACGCCCAGCATTTCGACAAAACTTGCATCGAAAAAATCACTCACACTCGCTGTTGCGAAGGAAATCATCGCTGCTGCCGAGCGTGAAGCCGCCGCTAATTCATGGAATGTGTCCATTGCCATCGTGGACGACGCGGGGCGGTTGCTACATTTTCTCCGTATGGACAGCACACGCAATGCGACCGTAGAAATTTCTATTGCAAAAGCAAGCCACGCAATGAACTACCGCCGCGAAACCAAAGACCACGAAGAAGTTTTGACGAAAGGCGATTTGCGAATGCTCACATTTCCAGGTATGTTGCCTGTTGAAGGCGGCGTACCACTTCGCTTTGCAGGACAAGTGATAGGTGCAATCGGTGTTTCCGGTGCTGCACCAGACCAAGACGGCAGAATTGCTCGCGCAGGGGCATCATTACTTGAGAAATAACTTTCATTTATGATTTTTCACATTTTTCACATTTTTACCAAAACCATGAAAAACTTATCCATTCTTCTGGCAAGCCTCATCATTGCTTGCTTTTCGACCAGTACCGCTTTTGCACAACACTCAAGCGACGAATACGCGGCTATCACTAAAACGCTGAATTATTACATCGAAGGCGGCACAAACCGTGATTCTGCCACGTTTGCAAAGGCGTTCATGCTGGATGGGCAAATGATTTTTATGCACCAAGACACAGTAAAAATTCTACCTTTAAAAGACTTTGTTGGTGGCATGAAACCAGGCGAAAAACTGAATCGTGTTTGCCGCATCACCAATATACAAATCTATGGAAATGCAGCAACGGCAAGGCTTGAACTGGTGTACCCCACTCACACCTTCATTGATTTTATGAATATGCTTAAAACAAACGAAGGCTGGAAAATCGTGAATAAAATCTTTTATCGCGAGGATAAACCGAAAGAACAAAGCGCGGCGCAGACGAAGAAGTAGCAGCAATGAATTCGAGTGTTAGCGCGGCTTTCCGTGAAATGTATCAAACCCCAAGCAAAGAAAAATACCCAATGAAAAGATTTTTTAAGCTCTTGATTCTTATATCGTTGAGCGCATCACTTCTGGCAGCAATACTTCTTTGTATCGGTATATTTATGCCGAATGAAGCCTACAAAGCGCATCAACACTCGCTTGGAAATGTTGTCATTACCAACTGCACCATTGTTGATATTCAGAACAATCGTACTCATGCAAATCGGCAAATAACCATCAAAGGCGGCATCATTACTGCGATTGACAGCATGAGTGCGAGCATTTCCACTACGGGGCTTGAAATCATTGATGCAAGGGGCAGCTACGCCATTCCTTCGCTCTGGGATATGCACCTTCACACGATTTCCTTATCGCCACAACTACATTTCCCCTTGCTGATTGCCAGTGGCGTTACGCACGTGCGCGACATGGGCGATGGCGATTCGTGGTCGTCCGATATTGATAATCGCTGTGTGAGAGACAAAGCACGTTGGGAAGATTTAGCGAAAAATGAAAATTTGCTGATGCCGAACATCATGGAAGCAACGAGTTTTCATGTTGAGGAAGTTGATGGCGTGAATGCAAGCAATGGCGCGGCAAAAGCGAAGGAATTAGTCGAGAAATTAAAGGCGCGAAACGAACCGTTTGTGAAAGTACAACTGGAAAAAAGTAATTGCCCACCTGAATTCTTCTACGAAGTACAGAAACACGCCAAGCAAGCAAATATGCCTACTTTGGGGCATTTGCCGCCGGATGTGGAAATACACACGGTCTGCGAGAATGGCTTCAAAAGCGTAGAACACGCATGGGCGCTGATTCCGCACTGCGTGAAAACGAAAAAATTGGATGGCAAAGATATTGAACGTAAAACGTATGAATTGCAGAACCAAGATTCTACGGTCGCTCGGCAGGTGTTTGAAGCAATGAAAGCGCATGGTGTTTATTACACACCAACTCATGTAACATCCAATCGCAAAGAATACTTGGCGTTTGAAAGCGGTTTCAATGAGAACGCGAATAACAAGTACGTCGAAAGCGTGCAGTTATGGTTATGGAAGGCTGTGAACTGGCTTCATACCTCAGGTTACGACAAACAAAAGGCTGAACCTGTTCTGAAGCAATACTACGAGCGTGGGCTGCGCATAACGCATTTGGCGCATCACCACGGCGTGAAAATTTTAGCCGGAACCGATGCCATTGACCGAAATGTCTATTACGGAATCAGTTTGCATGAAGAACTTCAGGAATTGGTAAAAGCTGGATTGACGAATGCTGAGGCTCTCCAAACCGCGACCATCAACGCCGCAGAATACTACGGTCTTTCGCATGAATACGGTAGTGTTGCGGTGGGCAAAAAATCGTCGTTGTTGTTATTGGACAAAAATCCATTGGAAAATATACGCAATACGCAAAGTATAAACACCGTTTTTCATAACAACAAACGATATGATTTCAACGACATAGGAACGATGAAACAGTACGTAATGCAACAAGCAAAAAGCTATGGAATGAGTTGTAAATTCTTGTGGAATATTCTGAAAAACGGAATGCACCTTGATTGCTAATGCGTTGTTGTCTATTCTTGACCTTGAAAGGACTTGAGTATTGATGCGGTTTTCGCTAATTTAGACGCGCAGAAACATTTTTTGCACACATCTTTCGAGTAACACTATGATTAGCAAAAATTTCCGCGAATGGACGCTGGATAGCATTGAAGAGGCTTTCGGCGTAGAGCAGGTTTTTCAACTCGATGAATTAGACGAGCTTGTTTCGTTTTCCTACGAAGCCGATGAGTATGAAACCAAGTATTTATCGAAGCTACAAGCACAGTACTTATTAGGCGGCGACCATTGGAACGAAACAGAGCTGGAAAATAAATTCATCAGCCCACTCATTATTTTTTCCGATATTTCTACGCAGCAGTTTTCGTATTTCTTGGAACGTGATATGGCTGCAACGCTCGGTGAATACGAAGTTTCTGGCAAGGTCGATGGACTTATTGCGGGCGGCTTTCGCAACCCGAAACAACCGTTTTTTGTGCTTGCAGAATATAAGCGTGGAACAGACCCAAACGGCGACCCGACAGGGCAAGCACTCATTGCGATGCTTACCGCGCAGCACCTGAACGCAAGCAAATATCCTGTGTACGGCTGTTATGTGATTGGACGGACATGGTACTTTATGGTGCTGCAGGGCAAGAAATACGCTATTAGTCAGGATTATTCCTGCGCAAACAAGGAAATTTTCGATATTTTTCGGATTATGAAAAGTCTCAGAGTTCGCATTGAAGACATTTTGGAACAACAGCGAATAGCAAAAGAGCAATAAGACTCAAAGCCGCTTCAAACCTTGATTTGAAGCGGCTTTTTTATTTGATGATGCTATCAAAAAATCGTAAATACTTACTTTGTAATTTACTTTTTCTGCCCTGAAGAGCGTGTATTTACGGCACTTTCCGCCAACGTCTCCGCTTCGTACAAGAGCCAAGAGTGCGGGTCTATCACCAGTTCAGATGGCTTTGTTTCGCACGGAATCGTAAAGGTCTGCTCTTTTTCTCGTACTTGAATTGTCTTTACCGTCAGCATTCGTGCCGTTCCTGAGGAGATGCCAATATCAAGAGGCATTTCAAAAAGCGGCGTTTGTGCTTGGCGAATAAGCAGTGTCAGGTTTTTTGCGGTGGAATCAAACGTCCATGAATATTGCAACTTGGGATGGGCAGGCGTATAGAGCCATTGGCGGAAGAATGTCCGCAAATCCAGACCTGAAGCCTCTTCCATGACGTGGCGAAAATCGTTTGTACTGGCATTGCCATTTTTGAAACGTGCATAGTACGTGCGAATACCATTCCAAAACGCATCGTCGCCCACCACTTTGCGCAAGCCGTGAAGCACCCACGCGCCTTTTTCGTACACCAACGGGCTGAGGAGCGTTTCAAAATTCACCGCAGAAACCGTATCTACAATCGGGTCGGCGGGATGCGCTTTGGCGTATTTCAATGCCTTCACGCGCTCCTTGCTCATGTTCTGCACCATGCGGTCGCGCCCGTAGCGATATTCCAAATACACATCGGCAAAGTACGTTGCAAAGCTCTCACTGAGCCAGATGTGTTGCCAATCGCTCTCCGAAACTGCATCACCAAACCACTGGTGGGCAATTTCATGCGCAAACAGCCCTTCATTACTGCGTTTCCCGTCGAGCGCGTCCTCGCTGTAAAAAATCGCACTGGCGTTTTCCATACCGCCGTAGCGCGTTTTGGATTGCACATTTGCAAGTTTTTCGTAGGCAAATGCGCCGATGTGCTGCTCAAAGAAATCAAGTATTGGTGCGGCTTGGGCGTAATCGTACAAGCCTGCTGTGCGGTTTTGTGGAAACACCCACGATTCAATTTGCTTCCCTTTTTGCGACAATAATCGCTGCACTGAAAACTGCGCAACACCAATCACCATCAGCTTTGTAGCAATCGGCGTAGATTCTCGCCAATGTGTTTGCCGCCGTGCGCTATCCACATCCGTTTCTTCCATGAGCACACCATTTGCCACGACTTGATAGCGATTCGGCGCAGTCACCAGAAACTCACATGTCGCCTTGTCCGACGGATGGTCCACCGTCGGAAGCCAGTGCCGAGCGCGCACAGCCCAGTTATCACCAAAAAATGTGCGCTCGCCAAACTTGTTTTTTGAAATAATCAACCCATCCGAAGGAATGCCGCGATACGAAATCGTATATCGCCGCCGCTCCAGCATTTGTGCGGATTTCGCGGGATAAATTGTAATGCGATTATTCTCATGCGTAAAGCGCACTACTTCGTTACCTTCTTGCACGGAAAGCACGGTCATACCTTCCGCACTAGCATTTACGCTGCCTTTGGCTTTACCAACAAAGTCAAGTTGGAACGTTTGGACGCTGCTTGTTTTGAAGGCAAGTTCAATGGTTGTTTCACCGCGAATTTCGTTGTTTTTATCATTCACTTCAAGAGTGAACTGATAATGAAGCACGTCAATATGCGGGTTGTAGGGTGTTTGTGCAAATCCGAGCGAGCAGCACAACACGATGCAAAATGCTGTGCAAAACGGGAGAAAAGCGAGGCGTTGGCGCATAAGCATTAGTGAAAAGTAAGGTGATTTGTTATTTGCAACTGGTGAGGAATTATCCTGTCGGGCGGTTTCTTGACCGTCCGGCGGGTTTTTCGACAGTGAAGAAACTCGCCAGACGGCTACTGCACTTGTGATAACAGCCGCTTGGGCGAGAAAAATTGCCGCTATTTCTGGGTCGCGCTGGGCGAAACAATCAGAATAAACCGCGTAATATCGTCGCTGCCGACGTACAGATTCCCCCGCGAATCTGTCTCCAAGCCAACAGGACGCGCCCAGCGTAAACCTAGCGTTGGTTCGGTCAAAAAGCCTGTGAGGAAGTCGGAAACGCTGCTTGCGGCGGTGTCGGTATCATTCGCAAAATCAAGATAAATAACCTTGTAGCCCGTAAGCGGTGAGCGATTCCACGAACCGCGCAGCGCGACAAATGCACCACGACGGTAATTTTCAGGCAAACTCGCATTGGAAAACTCAATCGCCATCGGTGCAGAATGAGCGGTAATCAGGGCTGCGGGTGCTTGCATTGTGCGAATGCGTGCGCTGTCTTGCGCAGTAATGGGCAAGAGTGCGCGGTAATCGCCATTGGCATTGTAATCAAACATTGCTTGATACGAGTGCGCAAATGGATAGCCATAAAACCCGCCATCCCGCACCACATCTATCCATTCAGGCGGAATATCATTTCCCTGCCAGTCGCTGCCGTTGTTCGCCGCCCACAGTTTTCCTGTGCGTGGGTGGAGCGTCATACCGACTGCATTCCGCACACCGCTCGCAAACGTGCGCCTTCCCGTGCCATCATCGTTCCATTCTTCAATAATTGCGCGGAGGTCTTCGCGGCAAACATTGCAGAGCGAACCGATAGAAAGATACATTTTGCGCCGCGCCGCGTCGAACACAATCGTGCGTGTGGTATGCCCGCCGCCAGGCTGCTGTGCGCCTTCAGCAATGCCGTCAATGAAGGTGCTGCGCGTTTCGTAGATACCATCCCTATTTGCGTCGGTAAATTTCAGAATGCGTCGTTCTTCGGCAGCATACATCGCGCCGTTGTAAAATTTCACATCGTGCGCCGAAACCCCAGAAGCCGCAATAATAGCCGTGTCTGCAACGCCGTCGCGGTTGCGGTCGGGCAGAGCAATAATTCTATTCGCCCGCATATCGGCTACATGCAAGACGCTATCAGGACTCCACGCCATAAAGCGCGGTTTCGAGAGCAGCGAACCTGCGTAGAACACCTTTGCCTTCCAGCCCGCAGGCAGATTCACATTTTGATTAGAAATAAACTGCTGAAAGCGTGATGGAATCTCAATTGCTTGCGAAACCAATCCCGCGTCGCGTGTGGGCGTGAGATATGTACTGCCTGCTGGCGGCTTTGTTCCTGGGTTTTGTGTCGTCGGTGGTGGTTGAGCGGTGCAAGCACTGGCAAGGATAAACACAACGTTTACGCTTGTCATTGCAAGAAGCGTGTGAAGACGAGATTTGATGCGGTATAGAGGCATGATTGGTATAAAAATTGGTATAAAAATTGGTATAAAAATTGGTATAAAACAGTGGTGCAAAGAACATTGAAGTATCTCATACACAGACGATACCTGCACGGTTTTCGTGTGTTTTTTGTTGGTAAAAGACAGCAAGAAACGCGTTCGAGAACGCATTTTTTGTTATATTTGAAATGATGAAATTCCTCTCTTCATATCCGATTATTTCTCTTGCACAGAGAACTGCACAAACAAGATTTTACGCGCCTTTCAGCCTTTTGCTCGAAAAAGCGTTTCCTGCATTCTTGGTTGCGCTGTGTTTGTATGCCTTGTTTCACACCACTGCTATTGCGCAACAATCAAGCACATCACGAAAAAAGTCAGCAACAACGCCGCTTCCACGCACACAAACCATTACTTCGCCAAGCGTGAGTAATGCCACACAAACGATACTCCCAACACAAGCAACAGTCAGCAGTTCAAGCACGGCAGCACCGAATTCTACCGCACCACGAACATCGCTGAATATCCGCACCAATGACGGCACAGGCGCAAACGGTGCGGATTCCATCAGCACCTCCAAAAGTGGCATAGATACTATCATTGTCTTTGCAGCGCAAGATTCCATGCGCTATTTCGTGCGCGATAAGCGTTTGCGCTTGCGCGGCAACGCATACGTGAAAAACAAGCAACAAACCTTATCGGCTGAAGTGATTGATGTATATTTTGGCAAAGGCTACATGCAAGCTCAAACAGCGCGTGATTCCTTGGGGCGTGTGTATGGCGTGCCGAAATTTAGCGATGGAAAAGAAAGTTACTACGGCGCATCGCTCACCTACAATTTCCGCACTCAACGCGGCACCATTGCTCTTGCCGAGACGAAAATGAACGATGGATTTGTCTTTGGCGAGCGCATCAAAAAAGTTTCGGACAATACGTTTTTCCTGCAAGATGGCTGCTACACGACGTGCAGAGAAGTTCATCCGCATTTTTATATCAAGTCGCCAAAAATGAAGCTCATTACGCAGGATAAAGTCTTCGCCGACCCGCTTGTTTTCTACATTGAGGACATTCCCTTGCTTGCCGTACCGTTTGGCGTGTTTGTGGAATTGGGCGGTCCGTCGGGACGGCGTTCGGGCGTTCTTATTCCAAACGTTGTCATCACTAGCCCGCTTGGTTCCGTGTCGGGGCGCGGAATTATGTTTGATAACATCGGTTATTATTTTGCAATTAATGATAATCTGGATGCGAAAGTAACGGCGCAAATTTTCACCAAAGGCGGCATCGTTGGTCGTGCGCAGGGGAATTACAATTTTGGGCGACGCTTGACGGGCAGCGTGGATGTTAGCTATGGCAACGTCCGCAATGCGCCAACGGAAGCCTCTACCGAAACATGGCGATTCGCCTTGAATCACCGCCAAGAATTTACGCCCTTTACAAGCCTGACGGGCAATCTGGATTTTAGTTCGCCTGGCTTCAATCGTCAAACGCAGTTCAATGTCGTCACGCGCTCGCAACAGACGGTTAATTCTAACTTTACGCTTAATCACCGCTTCGATAACAATTCCCCTCTCAGCCTCACCTATTCTCGCATTCAGAACCTCGCAACGCAGGAAATTAGCCAGACCGTTATCGCGCAAACAGGCTTTCCGCAATGGTATCCGTTCAAAAATCTCGTCTCGCGCGATTCGTGGATTTCCGATATTTTCTTCAATTACAGCGTAAGTGCCAATGCGGGTTTCGAGACGATTCCTGATTCCATTCCCAATGAAACCAGCGTCGAACGTTTGCGCCGTCTTTCCACGAAACAGCCATTTACGGCACGGGTGCAGCATTCGCCATCTATCAACATTTCGCCGCGCTTAGGATATTTTACGGTACAGCCCAATGTTTCATACAGCGAAACGTGGTATTTTCAGCGCATCAGCAAACGATATTTTACGAGCGAAGCCACCACTGCAACGATTACTACTGGCACGGTTGAGAACGGCTTCTTTCGTGATTATTCAGCAGACTTCGGTATCAGCATTAGCACACGGCTCTACGGCATTGTAAACCCGCGTATTTTAGGGCTGAACTCGCTTCGACACACGCTTAGTCCTTCGATTGGTCTGAACTACCAGCCAAATTTTGCTTTGCGAGAACTCGGCATGGTTGCTCAGGTTCTTAGGTCGGATTCGACAACAGTGTATAAAGACAAAAATGGCGATAGTATCAATTATTCCCGCTTTGAACGAGATGGCGGTTCGGTGCGCAATCCAGGTATTGTCGCGGGTTTGCGCTGGAGTTTGGACAATAATTTCGAGGCAAAAATTGCCGAAAGCGATACGTCGGAAAAAACGATACAGCTTATGTCGGTGAATCTGAATGGAAGTATCAATTTTGCAGCGCGAACCTTTCAATGGAGTCCGATAGGTATGAGTTTTAGCAATAATCTCGGCGGGCTACAGTTTTCGGGCAATGCGGGCTTTGACGTGTACGACCAAGACACAGCAGAAGGAGGCGTATTTTATCGTCGCATTAATACTTTCCTAGCTTCTTCGACAGGAAAATTCCCTGTTCGGCTCACGAACATAGGTTTTACGCTGGGTTTCAGCGCAGGTAGCAACGGTACATCGTTTGGAAATGGTGCGGGAAATGTTCCGGGAAGTACGCAGTTGAATAATCCCAATGCCGCTCCCAACGCCGACACCACAGCGAAAAAGGGCGGACCCAGCCAAGAAGACCTCGCACTCGGCGCACGTTTCCAACAGCGCATGGACAATACCTATCAGCAACTTGATTGGTTTGGTGAACAGTCGGCAGGCTACCGCCCGCTTGATTTTACGTGGAATTCCAATTACAATGCGGCATTCAACTATTCTCCGAAAGCTGGACCAAATCTGCCCCCAACGCTGAGTGCGTTTATTTCAGCAAACTTTAGTGCAACTTTCGAGCGCACGTGGAATTTCTCCACCAGTTTCAGTTTTGATGCGGTCTCCGGGCAATTCAACGCACCTTCGCTCACGCTGAACAAAGATTTGTCGGACTGCTGGGCAATGAGCCTCACGTGGAATCCGATTGGGCAATCGCAGGGGTTTATGTTTCGGATTGGCATGAAAGCTGGGCAACTGCGGGATGTTCAGTATATGCGCCAGCAAAGCCCCTTGTTTCGGCAGTAGAACTATCGCGTGAGGCTCTCACTTCCTAGTGAGGGTCTCACTTTGGTAAAGCGAGTTGGTAAAACGAGTTGGTAAAGCGAGTTGGTAAAGCGAGTTGGTAAAACGAGTTGGTAAAACGGGAAGTACAGGTAAAGTGAGACCCTCACTAGGAAGTGAGAGCCTCACAGTAACAAAAAAGGCAATTACTTTGTGAGTAATTGCCTTTTTTTATCGAAACATTTTCGCTCTTAATCGCGGAAATACTTATTGCGATTATCAACAATATCCGAGCGTTCGCGGAGTTCGTTGCGCCATTTGAAGAAGGGCTGTCCCATTGCTTTGGTGCGTTCTGCTTGAGCAAGCGTAGCGCGTTGTGCGGCAAATGCTGCTGCATCGGCTTGTTTGCTGCCTTTGATTTGCGCCACGTAGTAGCCGCGCTCACCGCGAATCGGACCAATAATTTTACCGCCCGCTTGCGCTGCTTGCGCGAACAAACTTGCCGAAAGCGCAACATCCGCGCCCACTTGCGGCAAACGACCGTTATTGGTAATACCAGCAGAATTGACGACCATCAAGGTAGAATCTACGCCTTTTGCTTTATTCAAGGAATCCAAACCAGAAACTTTTGCGAAGACTTCTTGTGCTTTGCCTTTCAGCGCATCAAGTTTCTTGCTCGTAAGAAGTTTCATGCGGATTTCCTCGCGAGCATCTTCAAGCGGCTTAATACCTGGCAAGCGGCTTTGTGCGATTTGTGCAACGACAATCCCTGTATTCTTGATTTCAATTGGGTCGTGAATATCACCGACGTTACCATCGAAAGCAAAATTTGTCAAGGTGCGTGAACCCAAGATAGATGAAATACGGCGGAAGTATGCTGTTTCACCAGCTTGAATGCCGAGCTTTTGTGCGGCTTCCAAGAATTTCGCGCCGCCTTGAGTTTGCTCTTTCAGGCTCGCTGCCGCACGGAACAAGCCGCTGCGGGTTGATTGGCTAATTGTTGGTTGTAGCGTAACTTCGCTATACTTGATTTCATCGGTCTTGCGGTCGGTTACTTTGATAATGTGCCAGCCGAATTGTGTTTCTACTGGACCAACAATCGAACCAACAGCAGCCGTGCCAGCCGCATCTTCAAAGGGTTTTACCATCATGCCTTTGCCGAAGAAGCCCAAATCACCGCTATTTTGTGCCGCGCTTGGGTCTTTCGAGTATTGTTTTGCAAGGGCGTTGAAATCTTTACCCGATTGCGCTTCCTGCATGATGCGCATTGCTTCTGCTTTTGCACTGTCTTTGTTCGCGCCGAACTGAAGCAAAATATGGCTTGCTTTGGTTTGCGCATTCACACCAGAGCGGCGGTCGTCCAAGCGAATAAAGGTCAAGCCTTGTTGTGTTTGAATCGGACCAACAACGCCGCGCAACGGCAAGTTGTTCAGCATCACGAGTGTTTGCGGTGGAACGTCTTGTACGAATTTGAAATCAACGGTTTGTCCACCGTAATCACCAACGAAGCGTTCAAAAACGGTGTCGCGCTGTCCAGGTGTTTGAGCGGTGTTCAGGTCGCCCATCATGCGCTCAAGACGCTTCTGAACGCGCTGAGAGTCTGCTTGCGACGGTACAATTGGCAAAATAGCGTAGTTCAATTTGCGAACTGCTTTTTGCTTGTACGAGGATTCATGCGCTTTGTAGTAGTTTGCAATTTCTTCCGCGCCAACGGTTACCGCGCTATCGGAAATAAGGTTTGCGTTCAACTGAAGGATATCCGCGTCGAGCGTAGAATTATCAGTCGTGAAGCGATTTTGTACGTAGAGCGGGTCAATCGCGCCAAAGGCACTGCCAACCGCCGCACGCATATTGTTTTGGAGTTTATCCATGCGGATAGCATCTTCAATGCGCACAAGGTATTTTTTGAAATTAGCCGCTTGTTCTGCGCTACCGCGTTGAGCAATAAGGTCAGGATTGGTAACGTATTCCAAATACATATCGCGGTTGAAGCGACCGACCGAATCCGTGAAAGGACGGCGCAACACATCCGGCGGGTTTTCCAATAATACGTCCAAAACCTCGTCGTTGCTCACAGTGATACCAAGTTTTTTTGCTTCTTGGCGCATGAGAATCTCATCCACCATTTCATTCCAGACTTGCTCGCGCACGGGAGCTTCATCGAATTCTTCTTGGTTTGGATTTTGCTGACGCGCCATTTCCGCTTGTTCTTTCACGCGACGCTCAAATTCAGCATACATAATTTTTTCGCCATTTACCTCACCGAGCTTTGCTGTTGCGAGGTTCTGACCTTGAGAGGTGATTGTCGGCAAGTCAATATCCGAAATCACCATGAAGAGAATGAACAGCACGGCAATCACCACCAACACATAAGGCGAAATCGTGCGCATTTTGGAAAGTGTACCCATTGGAGGTAAACTCCTTGAAAAACTGAATAAAAAGAATAATTGAATTGTTTACGCGGTGTAATCTTCGGAGCGCAGACGCTCTTGTCTGCGACGTTCCATCGAATTGCACAGACAAGAGCATCTGTGCTGCCAAAACCTGAAGAAACAAAGCCAGATTTCACGCGGCTCTCAGGAGATATTTCTTTGGAAAATATTCATCACAAAAGCGGTTTTGTAAAACTGACAAAGATTACAAATTTACGGTTTACTTCCCGATTTTCCAACAACTTTAGGCACGCACACTTCTCTACACCTTTTTTGACAAAGAATAATTTTGAAAAAAAACATCTTCAAAAGCTGATAAATACTCGGTTTTGAAAATCAATCGCAAGCAGGAATGCGCATTAGAAAAAAACGTCTTGCAGGAGAGCGCACAAGAGCGTTTTTTTGTAGGGAATCTTTTTATCGAAAGTTCCAATGACTTGTTTTGACAATTCCACCACTCATTTGAATCGCCCAAACTATGGCTAAACGACGTAACCACCGCCGCTCCGACGACGACACACCCAAACTTACCCGCGAACAAACCCGCGCACAACTTGGATTTTTACTCACCTTTCTCGCGCCGCACAAGTGGCGCATTTCCTTCGCTCTTTTGGCACTCGTTCTCTCCAGTGCCGCATCATTGCTCTTTCCGAAAGCGATTGAACTCCTCATTGATGCCGTGCTGAATGAATCAACCGCGAAATATTCCGTTAGCCTTATTTTTGGCGGATTGCTTGCGGTGCTATTTGTGCAGTCTGTCACGCGCTATTTTACCTCAATGTCGTTGGCAACGATTATCGAAAATACGCTTGCGAGCTTGCGCACAGAGCTTTTTGAGCGGATTATCCGATTACCAATGAGCTTTTTTGCTGAAAGACGTGTCGGGGAGCTATCTTCACGGCTTTCTTCGGATTTGTCGCTTGTGCAAGAAACCTTTACCTTTAGCGTTTTGGAATTGCTCCGCCAAATGGTCTTTTTTCTTGGAAGCGTCGTGCTTATTGCCTCCACGAGCATTCAGCTTACCGTGATGATTCTGCTCGTGCTGCCCGTGATTGTGGCAATTGCGCTTGTCTTTGCAAAATTCATTCGCAAATACAGCACCAAAACGCAGGATGCCCTCGCTGAAGCCGCAACGATTGTCGAGGAGTCGCTCCAAGCCATTGCGGGCGTGAAATCGTTTGTGAATGAACGCTATGAAGCCACGCGCTATCACTCAGCGATTATGAATACGGTCGGTTTGGCACTTTCTGGTGCGCGGATTCGCTCGGCGTTTGTGTCGTTTATTTTGATGGTGCTGTTTGGCGGAATCGCTGGTGTACTCTGGTACGGCGGCAGTTTGGTACGCTCTGGCGCAATGACGATGGGCGGCTTAACATCGTTCATCATTTACACAACGTTTGTGGGCGGTGCTTTGGGCAGTTTTGCGGAATTATTTGGGCAAATCCAACGCACGCTCGGCGCGTCGGTGCGCATCCGTGAGATTTTAGAATCCGAACCAGAACTCTTGGATAAAACCAATAATGCTGGAGAAGGCGCACCGGTACGCCGTTTGCAGTCGGTGGAGTTTCAAAACATCCACTTCGCCTATCCTGGACGCAAGGATGTACCTGCCTTACAGAATGTTTCGTTTTCCATTGAATCGGGCAAGCGTGTAGCGTTTGTGGGAGAATCAGGTGCAGGAAAAAGCACGACGGCGGCGTTAATTCAAGGCTTCTACGCACCAGAGAGCGGACAGATGTTATTCGACGGCGAAGCCGCATCCAGCCTCAGTTTGCGGGAAATACGCGAAAGCGTTGGGATTGTGCCGCAAGATATTGTGCTGTTTGGCGGCACGATTGCAGAAAATATCCGCTATGGCAAGCTAAATGCAAGTGATGATGAGGTCTGGGAGGCGGCACGTTTGGCAAATGCGGCAGAATTTATCGAACAATTCCCCGAAAAATTACAAACGCTGGTCGGCGAGCGAGGCGTGAAGCTCTCTGGCGGGCAACGTCAGCGCGTGGCGATTGCGCGGGCAATTTTGAAAAATCCGCCCATGCTCATTTTGGATGAAGCAACCAGCTCGCTTGATTCCCAAACCGAACACCTCATTCAAGAAGCAATGGAGCGGCTTATGACGGGGCGTACAACGATTATTATTGCGCACCGCCTTTCGACCATTCGT
Source organism: Ignavibacteria bacterium (assembly GCA_013298775.1). Lineage (GTDB taxonomy): Bacteria > Bacteroidota > Ignavibacteria > Kapaibacteriales > UBA4661 > PH2015. Next base: position 36,863 of record JAAFIV010000008.1, read on the forward strand.
CGGTGCGATACGATTTTCGTCTTCAGCAAAGGAAAGATTGTCGAGTCGGGAACGCATGAATCCTTGCTTGCCGACCAAACGAGCTTTTATGCGAAGTTGTGCGCGTTGCAATTTGGCGAAGCCTGATGAGCAATACTGGAAAATTTTGCCGTCATTCGGCTCTATTTTTCTGCATAAATCATTACCCAAAACCCTGACCACGAGGCAAAGAATTTTTGGTTAATGATATTCAAGAAGCGTGGATAATGGCGGCGAAGCGGGTCGCAAACGGCAAAGCGAACATTCCGAAACTGTGCAAACATTTCGCGTAATTCCGAGCGCGAATACGCTTTGCCAAGCGGGTTTTCTGAGCCGTCGTACACACGCACCCAATCATCGTAGGTGCGCCATTTTCCTTTGAGTAATCCTGTCAGAAAAAACAGCAGCGTTCCCAGCCAGACGTGGAGCGACTGCTTGTGGTAGAGCATAATCACAATCTGCCCGCCGCCCGATTTCACAACGCGATGTACCTCATTGATTGCCGTTTGTGTGCGCGGTGTGTGGTGCAGCACGCCGAAAGAATAGACGACATCGAAGGTGTCGTCGGGAAAGGGGAGATTTTCTGCATCGGCGGTGCGAAACTCGCCCGGTACGCCGTAGAGCGCGAAGCGTTTTTCTGCAAAGGCAACGCTATTTTCGGTTAAATCTACACCTGTCGTGAGTGCGCCATTGCGAGCAAATTGCAACGTGTCCGTGCCTAAACCACAACCAACTTCCAAGAGTTTTTTACCACGAAATTCCTTGAATTTGCAGAGTTTTTCCATGAAGGGCTGTATGGTATAGCGAAAACGCTCTACTTCATCGTAAAATTCTTTGCTGCCGCGTTCTACATGCGTGAATTGTGTGCCGCAGGGGTCGGCATTCCAGTAATCATGAACGCGGGCTTTGAGTTGCTCGTCTTGAACGTCTGGTATCATTCGATATAGTTTTTTAGATGAAGTTCAGATAAAATCGTACGCTTTTGCCCTCATCCCCCGCCTTCTCCCAGAAGGAGAAGGAGCTAAGACGAAGAACATCGAACGCTTCTGAAGCCCTCTCCCTCTGGGAGAGGGTTGGGTGAGGGCAATCGTGAACGCAAGTTTTTATGCGGGTTTCAGAATTTTATCTACACTTCAATTTAGATGAGAATGAGATATTGTGAGATAATTTGGATAATCAAACCGAGAATTTACGCCACTTGTTGGCATTTTCCAATTTTTTCTTTTGGAGCAATTTCACTATGTGAGGCATACCTTGCCAATACGTGGAATTATTTGGGCAAGAACGGTGTTTAGCACCTATACGCCCAATTATCTGCGTATAAGTTACTCAATTTTTTACTCTCTAAGGATTTCTCTATGATTCGTCGAATCATCAGTTCTACAATGGTACTTGCGTTTGCACTTGCCTTGACAACAACAGTGTTTGCACAGACCGCAAAAAAAGATGCAAAAAAAGATATTGTTGAAACAGCAGTTGCGGCTGGCTCATTCAAAACACTTGCGACGGCACTCACCGAAGCTGGACTCATTGAAACACTCAAAGGCAAAGGTCCTTTTACAGTGTTTGCTCCAACCGATGCGGCATTTGCAAAAATTCCGAAAGCAACGCTTGATGGCTTGTTGAAAGACAAAGAAGCACTCAAAAAAGTATTGTTGTATCACGTAGTTGCTGGCAAAGTAGTAGCAAAAGACGTGATGACGATGAACGGCAAAGGCGCGAAAACAGTAGAAGGCTCGGAAGCAATGATTAAAATTGATGGCAAAACCGTCATGGTTGATGCAGCAAAAGTAGAAAAAACAGACATCGAATGCAGCAATGGCGTTATCCACGTGATTGATACCGTGATTATGCCAAAGAAATAAGTGTTCATGCCGACCACAGCGATAGGGTCTTGAATAAAAAAATGGCTTGTAGAAATTTCTACAAGCCATTTTTTGTTGAATGCACTTGCTCTTTCTCTTTGCTCGCACTATGTAAATCAGATTTCGCTATAAGCGAAATATTTTGTAATTTTGTTTTCTGTACCGATATGCATCTGTACCCGTTTACAGTTGTCCTTGTTCTTCATTGTGTGTATTTCACATTTACTGTTCACTTCATTATTCATTTTTTCAGGAAGTTTTGCTATGACAGATACGCTTGTAGCACCGACCGCTTTTGATTTCGACCTTAGCTCCGAGCAAGTGGCGGTGCGCGATACAGCACGCTCGTTCGCCGAAAATGAAATTGCTCCTGTGGCGTTGCATTTCGATGAAACACAAGATTTTCCCCACGAAATTTTCAAAAAGCTCGGTGATTTGGGCTTTTTGGGAATTATGGTTCCCCCCGAATACGGCGGAAGCGGTATGGGATATGTAGAATACGCTCTTATTGTCGAGGAAATTGCGAAAGCCTGCCCTGCGATTGCGCTTGGCGTAGCCGCGCATAACGGCTTGTGTACGGGGCATATTCTTCGCTTTGGCAGCGAAACATTGAAAGCAAAATACTTGCCGCGCCTTGCAAGCGGCTCCACAATGGGCGCGTGGGGACTCACCGAACCCGGCTCTGGCTCCGATGCAGGTGGAATGCTCACCACCGCCGTAAAAGACGGAGACGATTGGATTCTGAACGGCGCGAAGAATTTTATCACGCACGGCAACGTGGGCGATATTGCGGTGATTCTCGCCGTCACCGACCGCTCCAAAGGTACGAAGGGCGTGACAGCGTTTGTTGTTGATAAATCCATGAAAGGATTTTTCGGCTCGAAAAAAGAAAATAAAGTGGGAATGCGATGCAGCGACACGGCGGGCTTGACGCTTGATAATGTGCGGGTTCCAGCAGAAAACATGATTGGCAATTTGAACGAAGGTTTTATTCAAACCATGCAAATTTTGGATGGCGGTCGTGTCTCAATTGCCGCATTAAGTCTGGGTTTGGCGGAAGCCGCAATGTCGCACTCGGTGAAATACGCCCAAGCGCGGAGACAGTTTGGCAAGGCGTTATCGGATATGCAAGCAACGCAGTTCAAAATTGCCGAAATGTCGGTGAAAGTAGAAGCCGCACGTTTGCTCACCTTCAAAGCCGCATGGATGCGCGACAGAGGAATGAAAATGACGAAAGAAGCCGCACATGCAAAACTCTTTGCTAGCGAAATATCCGTGCAGATTGCCGAAGAAGCCGTGCAGATTCACGGCGGCTACGGCTACACCAAAGAATATCCCGTCGAAAAACTCTGGCGCGATTCAAAACTGCTCACCATCGGCGAGGGAACAAGCGAAGTGCAGCGTATGGTGATTGCACGAAATGTGTTGGCGGAATAATCTTTGCGCGAAACGAGTATCGCAAAAAACGAGTATCGCAAAAAACAACAAAAAAGCCTCATGCAGACAGTCTGCGTGAGGCTTTTGTGTATGGGTTGTGTACTTATTTTCGGTATTACTTCATTTGAACAAACGAAATTGATTGTTTATGTGTTTAGGGTGTGGTATCACACTTTTCCACTACTCGGATTATTCAAAACGTTATGGAACAAAAATATCTTTCCCTCGCCCCAACAAACCTTAAAAACAAGCAATCAACGCGGTACGACGGCACAGGTTTTAGTGCTTCTTTGGAAGAATTTTCAGAACAAGATAAACAAACCTTGCTCACGGTATATCAACACATCAAAGCTATTTACGATGTATGGCTGTACATGAAAGAAGCACCCAATTATAGGATTCTCCAACCCAATGCAGATTGGTTTCTTTCCGAAGGTTTTCTCACGATTGCCAAAGATTTAGGAGCGAATGATGAATATCCATCAATACATATACAAAAAATCCTGCATGATATTCGTGGTGGTGCGCTAATGTCGATGGTAAGCCATGCAAACAAAATCAAAGCCATGAATTTGTACCACGAAGTAGATATTATGCGGAGTTTCGTGTTTCTCGCCCGCGACCAAGCCAAGATGATGCGCAATGCAGTGCATGATATTGACCTTATGACCCGCGCCGCCGACGAACGCATTCGGATTCATTCCATTTACGATTACGTTCAAAAATGGAATAATTTTGAATATCACCATAACGACCGCACAATTACGGTGAAAGTACAATGCTATTTTGAAGGAAACGTTACCACCTGTTGTTTAGAGGCTTCCGCTCTCGACCGCGTGGTGTACAATTTCGTCAATAATGCACTTCGCTTTTCCAAGGAAGATACTATCACCATCACCATTTTTCCTGTTGGAAATATTCTGCGGTGGGTGGTTGAAAACAAGATACAACCTGAGAATATTACTTGGCTTCAAGAGCATATCGGCAATGATTTTTCCTTATTATTCAAGGGTGGAATTACGAACGAAGGCAATGGTATTGGTCTCTCGAATTGTGCGGATATTGTGGGAGCAAGTTTTGGAATGTCTGCTCCTGAGGCGATTGAGCAACGATATATTACAGCAACAGTGAGAGAAGAAACATTCTATGCCTGTTTTCATTGGAACGCAGTAGTTGAAAATGAGTAATTTTTCACTGCACGGCGGTATATGATACAGCAGTGTTTTTTACCTGTATCGGCACGAGAAAGCTCGCCGTTACGCCATTTTCGGGTACAGTATTCTCAATCTTCAACGCTGAGGTTTCACCAAAAAGTTTTTGCAAACGTGCATCAACATTTGCAAGCCCAATACCTGTGGAATGAGTATTGGTGCTGCGTTGAAGTCCTACACCGTTGTCATGTATTTCCACCAGTAGGCGATTGTTCGTTTTTTCGTAGAGAATCCTGACAGAGACCTCACCACCACTTGCTTTGGGGGAAATTCCGTGCTTGACGGCATTTTCCACAAGCGGCTGCAAAAGCATGGGTGGAATGCGTGTATCAAGCAGCGTTTCATCCGCTTCTATGCGGTATTGTAGGCGTTTACCAAAGCGGGCTTGCTCAATAGCAAGATACTTTCGCACGAAGTCTAATTCCTCTCGAAGCGTCACCATTTCTCGCTTGTCGCTCTCTAGTGTATAGCGCAGCAAATCCGAAAGCATCTCCAAAACGCGCCGCGCTTCGTCCGGGCTTACGCCAACGAGCGCATTCACGACATTCAGCGCATTGAAAAGGAAATGCGGATTGAGCTGCGCACGCAAGGCGGCAAGCTCCATTTGGGTATTCAGATGTCGCAATTCTTTTTCACGCTTTTTTTGTTCATTGATTTCCCGCCGGAAGCGCATCACCACAAAGCCCGCGAGAATAAGAGCGTTTTCAAGAGTGTGTTGTAGAAAAATCCAGTGCTTGTTGTTCCAAATGCCGATAAAGGCTTCCATACGCCCCCACGCAAAGACAACGCTAAGATTTGTAGCAATAAGCGTAAACGAAGTAGCGAGTACCCATGCGGCATACACGAGGATTTGCTTGCCAATATGCCAATGCTGCATATACCGTCCCGAACACCATAACATCGCCCAAATACTCGCGAAACGAAAATTTTCGGAAATGAGGTTGTAGAGAAAAACACCGACAAACGGCGCAGCACCTGAGTTTGCAACAAGCAACGCCTGAACTGCTGCATACAGCATCAGTCCGAGCCAGAGGAAGAATATGGAGCGTTTGGTAATCATACTGAAAGTTACGAAAATTGCACTCAAGAGCGAATGAACATACCAAAAATTATCCACGAATCGCACGAATCTTTACGAACTCACCTTACGCACAAGACCCTCACCCAACCCTCTCCCAGAGGGAGAGGGCTTTAGAGCTAGTCTCCATCAACCCTCGCCCTCTGCTGGGAGAGGGTCTCGCGCAGCGAGGGGTGAGGGCAGCGCGAGAATGTGCGTAAGGTGAGTTCATGAATTCTTGCTCCCATGAGCTAGGGAAAATGATTCGTGTTCATTCATGCGATTCGTGGACAATCGCTTACTTCGCGCCCAGTTTTGGCAAAAGAACGTATTTCACCCAATTATAGTTAGGTTCAACCTGCAACGCACGCTCGTAAGCGGCTTTAGCGTTATCAGTATCGGATTCATCACTTTTTGCAAACATCAATCCTTTCCATGCAAAAACGTCGGCGTGTCCCCAATCAGGCATGAATGCTTCTTTTGCAGCGCACGCACCTTGTTCGGCGAGATCGCAAGCGCGTTGGAGATTGGCAAGTCCTTTTTGTTTGTCGCCGCCCCACATTGCGGGTTTGAAAAAGAGCGACACCCCTTCAAGCAAAAGAATACGCGGGTTTTTGGGTTGCAAGGTAATAGCACGTTCCATCGTAACGGCGGATTTCTGACCGTATTTCATACCCGCCATCATACCGCCTCCTGCCTTTTGTCCGTAGAGACTTGCCAAAAGCCCATATGCATCGGCGAAAGCAGGTTCCAGAGTTACTGCCTCTTCCAGCGCAGCAATTCCCGCATCAGCGTTCTGCTCGCTTGATGCTTTCTCGCTTGGAAGGTTCACGAGACTATAATGTGCATAACCGACAAAATAGAGCGCAGCTGCTTTTTTGTTCGGCTGGGTTGTTTGAGAAGCAGCCGTTTGAGCCATTTCCCGTGCGGCTTTGAGGGCTGCTGCTTCGCCCGTAACAGCGGCTTTTTGAACGGCTTCTTTTGCTTTCAAAATTACGTCATCGCTTTGTGCGAAAACAAACGTAGAGATGCTTGTAAGCAGCATCAATGCTAGGGTTGTGAGAACAGCACGCATAATAAAAACTCCGAAAAATGAGAAAAAATGTGTAAATTTGTGAAACAAAACTTTCTGACTATTTCAAATTTGATGTATGGAAACACTTGATGACATTCGGTCAATTTTGCGTGATATTGCGATAGCTCAACGCGAAGCAGACGTAAGGAGTCAGCAACACGAGGAAGTGATTAAGGCTCTGCGTGAAGAGAACGAGCAACGGCGTATAGCTGCGGACGAACGCGACAAACTTCTCGACAAAAAAATTGCGGCTGTTTCAGAGCAAATCGGCGGTATCGGCAATAAATTTGGGCATTACACCGAAGCCTTGATTTTGCCTTCGATGGATAGAATGCTGCATGAACGCTTTGGTGGTCAGTTGGAACATATTTCTACACGCGTCCGTCGGCGACTGGGTGAGAGAATGATTGAACTGGATGATTTCGGCTATCGCAATGGCGACATAAATGCCGCGTATGTGGTCGAAGTGAAAGACATTGTGAAAGAACGCCATGTTGAGCAGATGCTCAGAATTCTTGCGGATTTTCCCGACTTTTTTCCCGAACACGCCGAAAAACATCTTTACGGCATCATTGCGGGAATCGGCGCATCCGATGATGTACAGCGCATGATTGCTGGTGCGGGCTTGTACTATGCCGATATTACCGATAACATTTTTACGCTTGTTTCACCGCATGATTTCGTCGGGAAAGATTTTCGGAGAATGAGCTTACAAAGCGCGTAAAATCTCACTTCCCACTAATCAACACTCAAAACTTCACCGTCGCCGTCGCGCCAATAAATACAAACTGCCTGTTCAAACTCACATTTGCCTCGCGCTTGGAATAATCGGCTGAATACGTGTACCCAAGCACGTTTGCGCGTCCTGTGGCATTGGAAAGTGAGGCGAAAATGACCATAAATGCTTTGTCGTTCAGGGGAAGAAAGTAGGAAACATCGGCATCGAAGCGCATTTGGTCGGGAAGCCGCTCCGAGCCTACGCTTCCATCTATCGGCTCGAACCACGTGTATTGCCCTTCCACAAAGCGCATTCCACCCACAATCGGCGTGGTTGCTCGTCCTGTCGAATATCGTGCCGTTGTGCCAACACTCAAGCCTTCCCACACGCGAACTTTGCCCACAAGCACGATATTATGCCGAATGTCAAACGGCGTTGCGCCTTCTTCATAGACAATTCCTTGCTCCGTGCGTCGTGCTTGCAGACGATTCGTCTCCAAAAACGAGTAGGAAAGCCATCCGTTGAAATCGGTTTTGAGATATTCGCCATATTTTGCAAAAAAGTCTAGCCCGCGAGCGTAACCATAGCCAAGATTTTGCGGAATGCCGCTCGTTGTCGGTAGAATCAGGTTTGCGTAGGTTTTGTTGTATGCTTCGGCACGAATTTGCGCATCGCCTTCGGTGTATTCTGCGCCCAGAATGTAGTGCGTTGCTTGTTGGGCTTTCAATTCAGGGTTGCCACCAAGCGCGGTATTGAGCTGTTCGGGGCGACCGAATTGGTGAAAAATTCCCCACGCAGCGCGAAGGTTGAAACTCGGCGCGAACACGTACTTCAGCGATACACGTGGGTCGAACACGAGGTTTTGCGCGAGTGTTTGGTAATCGCTACGAATCCCAACGCCCGCCAAAAGATTTCGTGTGAGTTTCATTTCCGCTTCCACATAGCCACCAAGCCGCACTGCTCCTCCTTTGGAGGAAAATCGCTCCTCCGCGCTGCCTTGGTTGCGGATAATCTTTGTGCCTTCCAATTCGTCGTATTCTGCTTCCACGCCCGCCAGAATGCGCACCCAATCCGAGAGGTCTTTTTCAGCATCGGTGCGGCTTTTGAGGTTAATTTGTTGCGTAAGAATACCAAAGCTGGCTTCATCAATGGTGTTGCGAATAACATTCGCCGAAAGGCTTGACTTTATCACCCATTCCTGCCAAACGTCGGTGATTTGGATATTGTGAATGGTATTCGTTTGTGCGGTTTTGAAAAGATTTTTATCCGCGCCTAAGCCATAGAATGTGGACAAACCATTGCTTGAGCCGTAGTTAAAAAACTTTATTTTGCCCGTCGGCGAATACTTCCACACAAGGCTGACGTTAGCGTCAATCGAAGTCGGTGGTTCGTTGAATTGCGTTCGTAAACCATTCAAGCGAAAAAGCAAATCGGTGTTGGAATAATTCCCCGATGCGCGGATGCCAAGCGTTCCGGGAAGCAGTTCCGACGCGCCTCCCAGCGAGACACCACCTGTGGAAAGTGTGCCGTTGAATTGATTACCTGTCGGCATTCCCAGTCCTTCCAATGCCACCACGCCAGAGAGCGCATTTCCGTAGCGAGCCGGCATACCGCCGCTTGAGAAGAAGGTGCCGCTCACAAAAAAGGGTGGAATAAACCCAAACGTGCCGCCATTGGGCGCAGCAGCGCGGTAGGGCGAGGTAACGCTGGCTTGGTCAATGAGCGTAATTGTTTCGGTGAGGTCGCCGCCGCGTACAATCAGCCCAGAACCTTCGTCGGGTGAGGTTACGCCCGGAAAAGTCTGCAAAGCGCGGAAAATATCTGCCGCCGCACCAGGCGTGGTCAAGATTTCAAGCGGTTTCAAGGTTACGCCTTCCACTTCGCCCGATGTAAATGCGCTGGCGGAAACGGTCGCGCCTTTCAGATTCACGACTTTGGTCAGAAGGTGAATAGCAATGCGGGTTGTGTCGCCCTCAAGCAGGATTTCTTGTTCAAACGCCTCGTAGGCGAGGTTCTTAATAGCAAGTATTTGTGCGCCTTTGAGGTCGGTTGTGATTGTGAACATACCCTTTGAATTTGTTACCCCACCTATTTTCGTGCCTTTCATTTTTACGCTGATATAGCCAAGCGAGTCGCCACGCTCATTCATCACAACACCAGTGATGATGCGCTTTGCGGGTTGGGCATGAAGTGTACTGGTGCTGCACAGTGCGATAATTGCTAAAAGTTGTAGTAATATCCGCATGATTGTTCTCCAAAAGCTGTTCGTATCGTTGTAACTATACGCAAGATACGGTGCGGTTTTGGAAGGTGTTGCAGAGCTTTCGACGAATTGCAGGAATGGAAGGACGAGTTGCGGGAGCGGGCGGTGAAGTGGTGGGAATGGTAGGGGAAATATCATTGCAGAGAACCACAAAAGAGCGTATTTTTGTAGTGCATTTACCACACCTTTTTACCGTAAAAATTGGTATTCTTGAAATTCAGTCCAAACAATGACCACCCCAACAGAAATCCGAGCAATAGCTGATTTGCGTATGGAGGAAGCAGAATTGCTCTTTTTGCATCAGAAATACGATGGCGCGTTTTATTTGGCAGGCTATAAACTGGAACTTTACCTGAAAGCAAAAATTTGTGAATGCTTGAATCTTGATGATTTCTATTCGATTCACGCTCCTAAAAGCGAGTTATCAAAAACATTTCTTGTTCACAATTTTAATCGGTTATTCCTTCTTTCAGGAGTACATCAACAATTTGAACAGGAGAAAACAACGCAGAAACATTTGACCTCCGCTTGGTCTTGTATTTCTGAGGCTGCTTGGAGCGAAAGCATTCGCTATGATTCCAGTGGCAAGCGTGACGACTGTACAGTTCGTGATTTTATGAACGCTATCAATACAATATCACAATGGATACTCGAACATTAACACAAAATAAACTCAAAGTGGAATTACAAAAGGTCATCAATGCTTTTGAGCAAGAAGGCAGACCGCTTGAATTTGTCGGCATTGCACCTCTTTATCTCCAACTACTTAACACATCGTATGTTGTTCAGGTATATGCTGCGTGGCTTGATGAAATGAGTAATTGCAATGATGCACTCAATCTTGTAATTGATAAATTATACGAACTCTTGAGCGCAGACGTGCTGCGATACATTAACCGAGTCAATATTATCTCCGATAGCGGTGAAGTTCATTGTACCTCAAAAGGGCTTATTTTGAATAAGCCTGAATTTGAGACCTTAACAGAGCCTTTTGACTATACTGCATGACTACTTTACTGCTTGATTTGGAGTAAAATTATCATGCTTGAAAATATTATCCTCAACGACATTAAAATTGCAATAGAAATTTGGGGTGAAGATTTGGATGAACAGGTAAAAGAATGGCACAAAGTGGAGAAAAATACTGACACGCACTCTCTACAAACTGCACCGATACAAATACAAACGCTTCAGACGTTACAAGCGATTCAAAACTTGAAACAATCTTCGGTACAATTCAAACTGTTCCTCACAAAACTCGCGCCTCACCTCCGCCCAGATTTTATGCCATCGGTGACTGTCGATAACGAAGGAGAATTTATTTTTGAATGGTACGGACGGCAGGGAGCGCGGGCGAGTGTGATTGTTGGTGCAAATGGTGCGCTCTATTTTGTTTCACTTTTTCACGGTACGTCTATCAAATCTCGCTTGCTGTGGAATAACGATATTCCGCCACTTATCCTCACAGAACTTGATAAAATCTACAAGGACAAGCAAGCATGAATCAAGCCTGTAATTACGATTCTCCCTACGAAATTGGACGCTTTTTGCGAAAGGAATGGCTCAAAGAGAATAACTCTCGCATCCATGCAAATGCCTTCATGCCGCCAGAGAAAATTGGCTCTCGGTTAGAAGTCTCTTGCTTTGAAGTACAAATGCTCGATCACGCACAAATCCTTGATTTAGCGGATAAAAATGACCCACCGATTCTACCGAATAATAGACCGCCTGTTGGCTATGGCGTAATTCCTGAAGCAGAATTCTCCAAAACCGCTTGTAATCTTGATTTTGACAATACTCCGCCGCGCCACGTGAACATCAAAGGTTGGGAGAATTTCCCAAACAAAGAAGACAAGCAACTGCAAGCCAGCATCCTCGCCGAAGCCGCATCACAACACATTTTTCTTCGCCCGTACCCTTAGCAGTGAGAAAAACAACGAAACATGAACATTTTTATTTAACCTCAATTTATATACCATGAACATCGCATCAAAACTCGTATGGAGAGCTGTTGTTGCTTTCTTTCTCGTGATTTTTTCAGCAAGCGATACTTTTGCACAAGAACCAGTAGAAAAGGTTCTTCGCGCCGTCTTGGACGAGCAAGTACAAGCCTGGAACGCAGGGAAAATCGAAGAATTTATGCAGGGCTATTGGGCATCAGATTCCTTGCGCTTTGCTTCTGGTGGAACGGTGAAACGTGGGTGGCAAGTGACGTTGGAACGGTATCAAAAAAGCTATCCAAACAGAGCAGCAATGGGTGTTCTGAGTTTTACCGAACTTGAATACACCGTACTTTCAGCCGATGCCGCGCTCGTCTTTGGTAAGTGGCGGCTTCAACGCGAGAAAGACACGCCCAATGGCTTGTTTACGCTCACGTTTCGGAAAACTGCGCAAGGCTGGAAAATTATCCACGACCACACTTCGTCGGGGAATTGAAGCAGGAGAGCGAAAAAGGAAATTGAAGCAGTGTGAAAATTCGTGAGAACACGGCTCGGCACAAGATTACATCTGGTTTCGGCAGACATTGAGGAATTCTCGCTTTGAAGCAATATCGCTTCTAGGCAGAACGAAATCCGACTTGCACTACTCCTCAGAAACATCCACACGCACAAGGCGTTGATAAAATTTTACCTCTGGTAGATGTTCACTCCGAGCCGTGCTGATTGTGCCATCCGAGAATTGCTTTTGCGCAACAAGACGCAATGCAGTACGCGGAAGAGCAAGCCGAGCGGCAAGAGCATCGCAAAATGCTGGGGACGGCTCTGCATCAGCAAATGTGAGCGTTGCAAAACGTTTGTTCGATGTGCCGAGTGTTTGTGAATTCGTTGAGAAAACCGCCGGAGACGAATCGGGCGTAATTGTGGACGAATACAAGCGTTTGCGGCTCTGTACTGCTGCGTTTTCTGGAACGACCTCTATTTCCAATTGCGGCACATCGGCGTTGCGATTACTGAAGTCCGTCACATCAAGTTTGAGCGACATTGCGCTCCCCGTGTTTGGCACAGAACCCGCTTCATTGCTCATGTTCAAATAAACGCTGCTTGGATATTCACTTCTGCCACGAATACTATTCAATGTTTTGATTTCCTGCCCGTCGAACTGCGTGCATTCCAAAATCCAGTCTTTAATACCTACGCCAGCACGAATATCTAGGTCAATGCGTAGCGTTGATGGGCTTGCTGTTTTTACAACACCCCGAAACTCCAGAGGGCGCATGATTTCTGGATTTGCAGAGCTGATGCGCACGGCGCGGTATTCGCTCAGTAACGAATCAGGCGTGTTTTCTGGGGGCGAAACGCGTTCCACATTTTCCTGCATTCTGTCAGGCGAAATTCCCCACGTGGCGCGTAAATACTCACGTACAGAGCGAACGCGCTCACTGGCGAGATTCACATCATTGCGCTCGGCACCGACCAAGCATGTATAGCCTGTAAGCCTCACAGATGCTTGTGTTTGCTCTTGTAAGCGTTTGCCAATGATGTTCAAGAGGTGGTAATACGAGCGCATGGGTTCTTGCTTGGCAAGAGTTTCTGTGCCAAAACGTTTGACGGCATCAAGCGTCAAACGCCGATACCGTGCGGGAATCACGCTCGACCGCTCCGTAAAAAAGACCATCGGTAACCATTCCTGCGTCCGAACGGTTTGTATTTCCGCAACACGAATGACGGGATTTTCCAACTCTTTTCCTGTTTCATCAATGCCCACAATCCGCCGAATACTTGCTGCAATGCCGCTTTGCTTTAATTCACGCAAATCTTCTTGAATTCTCGCTCGCTCGGTGACAACATTGCGTTCCATATCCTGAATTTTCCGCAAGCGATATTCAATTTCCGTCAAAGCATTTTCCCGCTCAGGATAGTACCGAAGCGCAATTCCACCCCGAATGCTGTTCACTCGCCAAAACTCGCCTTGGGCATCCATTCGTTGGAAAATGTTGAATACGCCAATATCCGCAAGGGCGCGAACTTCTATCGAAAATACACGATTTGTTCCAAATTCAAATTCCACACCAAGCCCGCCGATTGCCGCCGCATTGAAATTTGCAATGCCCCAATTCCGTACTTCTGGCAGTTCATCGCGCTTCTCGCGGCGCACACGCAAGCCATTTTCAAAACCGCCATCACTTTCGGGAAGCATTTCTTCTCGCACATAGTAATCTTTGCGAGAAATAATGTCGCCGCGCAAGCCCGCATAGAGGTTCACTCCTTGAAGTGGAGCGGGTAAAGGATTCGCACGAAAGAGGAGTTCTGTGCCAATGGTGTGCAAGTACGTGTCCATCATGCGGAGCGAAACAAGACGAGCTTCTGTGCCGTCTGCGCGACCTACAAGCGTGCGCAAGGTATCGGAGCGCAGCATTGCTTGTGGCAGGGCAACTCGAAGACTCAATCCCGCACTCAGCCACGATGCAAGCGGAATTTCCGCACCAATACTTCCTGCAAACCCTGTTCCCATGCCGTATCGAAAGGTATAGGCTGTGTTGGGTTCTGCGTTGTCAATCGTTTCGCGCACCCCAAGCGGCATATTCAAAAACTGCACGGCATGGAATTGGCTCAAAAACTCAATACTCCCGCTCAAGCGCACCGTTCCTATGCTTGAAGGGGCAAGAGATACAGATTGTGCAGAAGCATTTTTCACGAGAAATATACTTTGAGCGGCAAAAGCAGTTAAAAAGATATAGGCTACAAGGCGCATATAATCAAGGATTCCTGTGGTGAAAGGAAGTGGGGATGTGTATCGGTGGTGCGCTTTTGATGATGAACTTCTTGCTTCGGTAGCGCAAACACTCTTGTCTGCGACTTTGCAAATATATCTGACGGACGGCCACCCTATTTTTATTTGGCTTTCATGGGCAATTCCACAATAAACGTCGCGCCCTTACCAAACTCGGATTCGCACCAAACGTTTCCGTTCATTGCTTCCACAATTTTTTTCACGATAGACAGCCCCAAGCCTGTTGAATCCTCGTTTCCGGTTGGTTGTGCCGAGAGGCGGGCAAATTTCCCAAAGAGTTTTTGCATATCTTCTTCGGAAATACCTGGACCTTCATCGCGGATTTCAATGCGAACCGCATTATTACTTGCATTATCAACAATTGAAATAAAAATATTCTTCCCGTGTGGTGAATATTTGACAGCATTAGAAATGAGATTGTCAAAGACTTGAATTGTCCACGATTCATCAGCATAAATACGCGCTGTTGGTGAAGACGCGTAATGAAGCGTGATATTTTTCGCTGTTGCCCGCGAACGATATTCATTCACCACATGGTCAAGAATGGTTGAAAGCGGCAAAGGAACTGGCATAAACTGAATTGCGCCGCGTTCCAACGCATTCACGTCCAAAAGATTGCGGATAATATCAAACATTCGATTCGAGGTTTTGACAACGCTTTTGAGCATGGTTTTGCGCATACTTGCGTCCATGTCATCGTCGTCGCTACACATCTCGGCATACTCGCGAATAACCTGCAAGGGATTCTTCAAATCATGCGCAACAATGCCTAATACCTCGTCTTTTTCACTGCTGAGGTCGCGCACTTTTTGCAGGGATTCCGCCAATTCATTGTTTCTCGTGGTAAGGTCGTAATGCTCAAAACACAGGCGCATAGCCTCGACCAGCTCTTCTCGCTGCCAAGGTTTCGTCAGAAAGCGATAGACATTGCCAAGATTGATGCTGTCAATAATATCCTGCACGTCAGTATAGCCTGTTAGAATCACGCGCACCGTCGCAGGAACAAATTCCATGCTCTTTGCGAGAAATTGTGCGCCCGACATCCCGCCCATGCGCTGGTCGGCGATAATCACTTCGGGGCGAAATCCTTGCTCCAAGAGGCGTAGTGCGGCTTCGCCCGAAGGTGCAGTTTGCAATTCATACTGTTCGGCGAAAATGTCGGACAGCACCGCAAGCAGAATTTCTTCATCATCAACAATGAGCAAAGGACGCTTTGGTGCGGCTTCGGGGGGAATATTACTATTGAGGACAGAACTATCCGATGGGGTAAGATTAAGTTTCATAATCATTTGACGAAATGAAGTGTGAACGTCGTGCCGGAACCTAGTTCTGAAGCGACGTTCAGCGTTGCACCATGTTGTTCCAAAATATTTTTGCTGATACTCAAGCCTAGACCGCTATTTCCCGCGCCTTTGCTGCTGAAAAACGGCTCGAATATGCGTGATACTCTATCCGATGGAATACCACCGCCATTGTCACTGACACGAACCGTACAACCTGCATTCGTGCGCTCTGAGGCAATCGTGATACTCGTTGCTCCTGCTTGTGCGGCATTCACGAGCAAGTTAAGAAATACTTGGTTAATTTCCCCAAAATTTGCTTCGATTGTTGTATCGCCCGCGACATCCAGCACCACTGCAACGGCGTTGTCTTGTAGTCTGAACAATTTCCGCCGCCGAGACAATTGCCCTTGCTAGAGAACCTATTTTACGGTGTTCAGCAGAATTTTTTACCTGTGGAATCCTCTCCCATACCGACCACTCCTTAGAAACCTTGTATTGGTCAGTGCTTGGGAATACATGAAGTATCTCGCTCTCTTGCGCAACAGCACGAGCGCAGAAGAGCCAACCAAGCAAAATGAGTGAAAGGATGCGGTACTTCATGGAGTAATAGAAATTACTTGAACTCAAGTCATACAGATTAGTTGTTTCTCGTCTTGAATAGTTTTAATAGTGGCACAGACATTCTTGTCTGTGAATGTTGGTGCGGGTTTCAGGCGACAAACACAGACAGGAATGTCTGTGCTGCTGAAGGCTGATTCTACGTGCGAAACGTCAGCGTAAAGGTCGTGCCTGTACCCTGCTCCGAATGCACCATCAGCGTTGCGCCGTGCTGTTCAATAATTTGCTTGCTAATGCTCAAGCCTAAACCGCTTCCTGAGCCGCCTTTGGTGCTGAAAAACGGCTCGAATATGCGCGTTGTCAATTCTTGCGTCATACCGCTTCCGTTGTCGCTGACACGCACCTCTACGCGGCGTGATTCCTTGTGTTCCTCGGCTTCAATCGTAATCGCTTTCGCTCCAGCTTGTGCGGCATTGACAAAGAGATTTAAAAATACTTGATTGATTTCACCAAAATTGACATTCAGCACAATATCGCTTGCAAAGCTCATGGAAACAGCAACGTCCTTGAATTGATAGCGAAACATCTCCACCGTCGAGCGCAATTCATCCTCCAAACGTCCTGATTTCGCGCCCAATTCCTGATGTTTCGTGAAACTCTTCAGCGATGCCACGATGTGCTTCACGCGCTGCGCACCGTCCAGCGCAATAGTATTCATGCGCTCTAGCTCGCCGAGCATTGTGAACAATTTTTGCACTTCCGGCGATTGTTTACTTTCTTCATCCACCAGCGACGACAAGAGATTCTGCACGGTATGAGCTTTTATGCGCATCTGCTCCAATGCCGCATGAACAGCCGCATTGGGGTTATTGATTTCGTGCATCACGCCTGCTGTGAGCATACCGACCGCCGCAACGCGCTCGCTTGCGACCAGCTGCGTTTGCATGGACTGTAAGTCAGCAACCATGCGGTCGAGCTGGATGTTTGATTCGTTCAAATGCGCATTGGCAAGCTCGATTTCACGCGCTTGTTCGGCTTGGATGTCGAGTTGCCGTTGGATTTCTTCATTCGCCTCGCTGAGTTCGCTCGTGCGCTCCCGAACAAGTGTTTCCAATGCTTCTGCACGACGATTGAGATGGCGCGTTCTGGCGCGATACGCCCCAAACCCAGCTCCAATCACGCAGACACCGCCCAGTGCGGTAAACCACCACGTTTCCCAAAAGTACGCATCCACAGAAAATTCTGCCGCCGCACCCGCTTCATTCCACACGCCGTCGTTGTTTGCAGCAATCACGCGAAAACGATACGTGCGCCCGCGCGGAAGGTTTGTATAATACGCCACACGCCGCGAAGCCGCATCCACCCACGTTTTGTCGTAGCCTTCCAACATATACTTACACTGCACTTTTTCGGGATAGAGCAAACTCGTAGCGGTATAATGAAATTCAAACTTTTCTGTTTGAGGCGGGAAATGCGTTGCTGCGCTAGTATTTGTACGATTTTGCAAAGAATCTCCCTGCCACAACGTTCCGTATTGCGCACGAATGCTCTCGGTTTGGATAGATTCAATCACCACAGGCGGAGGAACATGATTCATAAAAAGCTCTGAAGGCTGCACCATTGCTACGCCCTGCATGGTTGGGTAATACAGTTTTCCATCAAACGACTTCAGAAAACCCGCGTTACATTCGGGATTTTTCATGCCATCGGCTTTGCCAAATGCTTGTGAGACGACAAACGACCGCTTACCCTCTGCAAACGCCGTCAAATCTGCTTTCCGCACACGAAATACGCCACGATTACATGACATCCACATCCAGCCGTTGTCGTCTTCCAAGATTGACCACACGTGATTGTCGAACAAACCATGGGACGTATTGACAATCGTCCATTTGCCGCGCGAGTAACGGTGCAGCCCGCCGCCGACCGTCCCGACCCACACAACACTGTCGCGGTCTTGCACAATCGCGCGAATGAACGTATTTGCCAAGCCGTTGGTGTCGTTAAACACTGTCACTGAGCCGTTGTCAAGGTTTATTCGCCCCAAACCGCCACCCCACGTTCCGACCCAGAGCGCGTGAGCAAACTTGTCCGGTAGAAGCGAAAACACGTAGTTGAGCGGCAAGCCTTCTTTTGCGGTGATAGACCGCGTAATAATGCTCTTTTCTCCGCCATTCTCAAGGTAATTCACACCGCCCCACGTGCCAATCCAAAGACCGTTTGGTGTGCGAACATCAGGTTTTATCGCGGTTACGATGTTGTTCAGTAAACCCTTTTGTGTGGAAAGTGTTGTCCATTTTCCTTGCAACAAACGGCTCAAGCCGCCGCCCCACGTGCCTACCCAGAGCGCACCATTACTTGTTCCGTCGGAGGAATCCTGCCACAAACTATGAACATTGTTGCTTGGCAAACCGTTTTTCGTGGTGTAATTGGTAAAAGTTTTTCCATCGAAGCGGCTAAGACCGTTGTACGTTCCTATCCAGAGCGCGGAGTCTGCCGAAGTCCTATTCACGCGCTTTTCAGACTGTGCAAAACTCACGGCAAAGTCGCCAACCAAGCCATCAAGCGTGGTGTAGGTCGTAAACGAGCTTGTATGCAGCCGCGTAATGCCGCCGCCTTGTGTGCCAATCCAGAGCGCACCTTCGCGGTCGCCGACAATGCTGTACACGACATTGTGCGAAAGCCCTTCTTTGGCGGTATAGCTTGTAACGATGCCGTTTGCAAGCCTGCTCACGCCACCGCCCCAGGTACCAAACCACATTGCGCCAGCTCCATCACGCCAAAGTGCAGAGATGATTGGATTCTGCAGACCTTCTTTGCTCGAAAACGACGTAATTACGCCATTCTCAAGCCTACTCACGCCACCGCCGTTGGTTGCCGCCCAAACGACATCGTGCGCGGGGTTGCTTGTGTCCACAAGGATGCGCCAGACATTATTGCTGGAAAGACCGTCGTTGCTGGTGTACAGCTTGGTAGAAATTTTTGACGCAGCGTCTTGTTGCATTCGTAACAACCCTTTTCCATCCAAACCCACCCAGACCGCACCGTCGCGCCCAACCGCGATTCCGTGCGTAACATTGCTTGGAAAGCCGTTTGCTTCGGTGAAATTGGTGAACGTACCATTTTCAAAACAGCTTATTCCACCGTCGCGGGTTGTTACCCAAAGCTCACCGTTACGTGCTTCGGCGAGGCAAACTATGATATTGCTCGGCAAACCGTCTTTTGTTGTAAAGCACGTAAACACGCCCTTTTCGAGCCGAATCAATCCACCCAGCGTCCCAATCCACAGCGTTGAAGTGCCGTCTGAATGGCGTATTTCCAAGAGTTCATTGACCCAATTATTTTTGAAAGCGGGCGTTGTGGTTTTATTGAAGGTTGCGAACTTCACCCCGTCGAAGCGCGTCAATCCTTCTTCGGTGCCAATCCACATATAGCCGTCGCGCGTTTGACAGAGTGCGGTGACCGAGTTTTGCGGCAGCCCGTCGTCTGTTTTCCAAATGCGCTGCGCATTGCGGGAAATAGGAACGCTTGAAAGCAAGTGTGGCTGCGGTGTTTGGTTAAAAATGGGAATGCTGACGGGCTGGTGTTGTGCATGAAGTGGTGCGCTGCTAAGGAGGCGAAGGAGGCAAGAGCAGACTATCACATTATTGAGGATGTAAAAAAAATACGTGAACAAACTTCTTCTGGCTTCGATAGCGCGGACACTCTTGTCTGCGCCACCACAAGCGTCCAATGGCGCAGACAAAAGTGTCTGCGCTACCAATGAAGATGCTGCTCCCGTACTGTGTGAGCATTCTTGAATGCCCAAAAACTGGCTTTGGTAGCGCAGATGTGAGGAGAATACCTCACCTTGTCTGCACCACCATCGGCAGTATTGTAAAAAAACAGCGTAAGAATGAGTTCTCATGCCTTGTTTGAGGTATTTCGCTGAAGATGTGTCAGCGACGTGTGGAAGGTGAGCCGAAATGTTGTTCCCTTACCAATTTCGGATTCTACGGTCATTGTGGCGTTGTGGCGTTCAATAATTTTCTTGCTGATGCTCAGTCCCAAGCCGCTATTTGCCGCGCCTTTGGTTGTGTAGAATGGTTCAAAGATATGTGCGACAACATCAGGTGGAATGCCGCCTGCATCGTCGCTCACGAGAACTTCTAGCATATTCCCGCGCTCCTCCGAATGCAGGATAATTTCCGTTGCTCCAGCTTGCGCAGCGTTCACAAGCAAGTTCAAAAAGACTTGATTGATTTCCCCAAAGTTCGCTTCAATGCTTGCATTGCCGATGTATTCCTGCTTGATGCTCACCGCTTTGAATTGATAGCGAAACATTTCAATTGTTGAAACGAGTTCATCCTTCAGGGACGCAGTTTTCATGCCCGCTTCTTGGTGTTTGGTGAAGGTGCGGAGCGAGGCAACGATTTGTTTGACGCGGTTCGAGCCTTCCATTGCGAGCGTGTTCATACGCTTGACTTCATCCACCATCGTGAGGAATTTCTTTGCGTCAGGTGACTCCTTATCTTCTTCGTTCAAAAGCCCAACAAAAAACGTGCGAATATCTTGTTCCTTGAGTTGCATTTGCTCCAATGCCGCATATACAGCCGCATTGGGGTTGTTAATTTCGTGCATCACGCCAGCAGTCAGCATACCAACTGCGCTTAAACGCTCGCTTGCAACGAGTTGTGTTTGTGTTTCTTTGAGGTCGGTAAGTGCGGTATCGAGTTCCAGAATGACTTCGTTCAGGTGCGTGTTCGTGAGTTCAATTTCGCGTGATTGCTCTTCCAAAATCTGATTTTGACGGCTTATTTCCTCGTTTGCGCTCGCCAATTCTTTATTGCGAATGCGTTCTTGTTCGTTAATTTTCTCCGCAAAGGCGCGTTGTTGCTGCTCTTCCACGATTTGCTCCCGCATTTGCGTCAGGCGAGAAGCAAGGGCAAAAGAAAACAGCATCGTTTCGGCAACCCCAACACCGCTTGTAATCAAGGCTTCGTGAACGGGACCTATCACGTACATTGCAAATTTTGTTACCACCGCAATCGTCATTGTAAGCGTGTACAGGCGCGTGGAAAGGTCGTGAGTGCGGAGAAGCTCGCGGATAAGAACGACGAGCAACAGAAGACCACTCACTATCAAAATTGGCACACGCCATACGGTATAATGCGCTGTCCAGCCGAGCGGGATGAAGAAAATGACCATGAGCGTTAGAGCCATGCTTGCAAGCAAAAGTCTATCAAGAATTTTGGGTAATTCTTCTCGAATCGACATAAAAACGCGTACAAACTGCATAAACACGATGTACGTCCCCAATTGAATAGCAGCGTTTGCAAGCGGTTTTGCGGGAAGTGTAATAAAACGTTCCGAGAGCAATGTAGCCGTTGAAAATGCGTACAAAAACAATGATAAAACATGGACAACATACCAGAAATACACGCGGTCGCGAACAATGACAAGGGGAATCATATTGAAAGCGGCAGCAAAAAGAATCATTCCAAGCATCACCGATGCTGCGGTTTCCCACAACCGATTTGCTTCCAAAAATGATTCCGCAGGACTAATACGCAAGGTTAAAGCAGCAGGAGTGTAGAGCGCAATCACACGGACGTAAAAGGTGTAGGATTCTTCATCGGCAAGGGCAAGCGGAAAGGCAGAATACTTGGATTGCAAGGCGCGTTGGCGCAATTCGGTACATTCTCCCGTAACGGAAGTCATAAAATCATTCGCCGTCAAAGCCTGAATTGAAGCGGTGTTTGGCGTGTACAATATTGCAGAATCAATACGCGCATTGCCCATAAGCAGCACCCAATCAAGCAATTTCGTGTTATGCACCGTAAAGCGCACCCACACCGCCTCCTTGCCACGCACGCGTAGTCCAGAGGAAACTCGTTCGAGAACACTCCTATTCACCCCTTCAAGTGGCTTAAAACCTTGTTGTTCGGCTATATGGAGAATATCCGAAAAACTCATTATTCCCGAAGCATCGCGGTAGAACGTACATTGAGGAGAAATGTTGTACTCACGCGCTGAATCCAACGTTATGACATTCGGCGGAAAAACCTGTGCTGATGCGGTCTGCGCACATATCTCGTATTGGCGAAGTACGAGCAGCACCGCGCAGAGAAACACGACGAAGCTAGGCGTGGAACGTAGTAATATCAAGCGTTGCAGCATGATGGCAAAAATTTAGTTAAGGAATGACAAAAGAATAAATGTACGTTTTCTCTTTCATTGGTGGCACAGACATTCCTGTCTGTGAGTCTTCAAACTCACATCAGGACTCACAGACAGGAATGTCTGTGCCACTGAAGCCAAAAGAAGTTCATCCATTTATTTTACCTCCATTCCTAAGAACAACTCAAGCGGACGACGCATTCATCTTCCCGTTGATGGAAACATTCCCTTTTCTGTTCGATTAATTCGTCCGAAACCCGCGCAAATCCCGCGCCAAATCTGGGAATAGTCGTGAGAAAATACTGGTCGTGTTAGCAGCTAAATCGCTGGGTTTTCCCGATTCTGCGAGGCTGCCGTTGTCGAGCGCGATAATCAAATCCGAGCGGCGGATATTCGTTGTATCATTGGAAATATCGAGGATTGTCCAGTATTCACAGGAATACAAGCCATCCAAAATTTTGAGCTTCATAGATTCATCCAGCGTGTGAAATGCTTCATCCACGACGAGGAGTTGGGGCTTGCCGATAATTGCCCGTGCAATCATAAGACGGCACAAAAGACTCTCGGATAAATTCACACCCGTTGCTTGAACGCTTGTATTGAAGCCGTCGGGGAGGGCAATAATTTCTTCATAGACCTGCACCATTTGGGTTGCCCAGGTAAGGTCGTCGTTCGAGAAATCACGCCCGAGCAAGATATTATCTCGCACTGAGCCATCAAAAATTTCTAGCTGTGTTGTTATCACGCCTACTGCCGAGCGCGTATCTTTCATCTCCATGTGCCTGATTTCATGCCCGTTCAGCATGATGCTACCGCTTTGCGCATCATACATTCGCGAGAGCAGTTGCGTAATGGTGGTTTTTCCTGCGCCCGTACCGCCAATCACGCTCGTGTGCATACACGATGGCACTTCAAAGGAGAGATTTTTCAGAGCTTTATTGCCGTCGGGATAAGCAAATTGTACATTTTGAAAGCGTAACGAAGCGGGAGAATACCGACGGTTGTACTTCTCGCCGTGCGTGTCTTCAAGCGGCTTGTCGGTGATGTGCGACATTTTATCAACCGCAGTGAGAAGGTCGTAGAAAATATCGAATTGGCTAATCAGTTTATCCAACGAATTTAAGACCGAAATAATGACGATTTCTGCCGCGACAAGCTGTCCGATGGATAAATCTTGGTCAATAACAAGCATTCCGCCTAAGCCCAAAATACCGACGGTGGCAATCGCACGAAAGACCGTCGAACCAACGAGTTGCCGCGCCAAGACGCGAAAATGCTTCTTCCGCGCTTGTACGTATTCGCTCGTGATAGCATCTACGCGCTGCATGATGAAGGCTTCGGTGCTGTACATCTTGAAACTCGCGTGGCTGCGGGCAATTTCCTCCAACCATTGCACCAGCGCGTACTTCTTTTTCGATTCCTTGATGCTTGTTTCCATACCGCCGTAGGACAGCACGAAAATAACAATTGCGGCAAAGAAAAAGAGCGCGAAATCGAACAAAATAAAGAGCGGATGATAGACCGCAAGCAGCACCAAGCCTACCAATGCCACAAGCGCAGCACTCAAGCCATCGAGAAGCAATTTCGAGAGTGATTTTTGAATGTTCAAGACATCGAAAAAACGATTGACAAGTTCCGGTGCGTATTCGCCCGCAAGAGCATCCATGCGGATTTTGGGCAAGCGCGTTGCAACGTCCAGCGCGGCTCGTACAAACAAGCGTCGTTGGAGAAGGTCAATCAAATACGATTCCATCACGGTAAAAATCCCCAGAAGTATCATTCCCACACCAACCGCCACGCACAAGACAATGAGCTGTGGCGTAACCACGCCAAGTTGCACCGTGTTCACAATCGCTTGCGAGGAAAGCGGCACGACCAACCCCAAGAGACCAGCAATCACCGAATATGTCACCAAAACCCAGATGTCACGCCGTTCCTGCGTTAGCAAACCAAAGAGCTTGCCTAACAGTTCACGCGTCGAGGGCTGATGGTGGTGGTCGTGGTGGTGTCCATGAGCATCGTGATGATTGTGGTCGTGGCTTGCGTGCGCGTTGTTATGCGCTGCCTGACCGTTTGTATGAGCATTTCCAGCCATAGATTTTCAAGAACAAAGTTGGTGAGAACAAGAATGGAATAAGGGTGGAATGGAAAGGATTTACGCCACATCCAAGAGCGAGTAATCCTTGCTATTCTGACGCATAAACTCCTCGCGTATTGTAGTGTTTTCGGGCTTCCTGAGCTGTGCATCGTCAGCAATGAGCGCGAATGCGTCCTTACGAGCGGTGCTAATGACATCGCCATCGCTCATTAAATCCGCAAACGCAAATTCTGGTACGCCAGATTGCCGCGTTCCCATGAAATCGCCTGGACCGCGCAAACCTAAATCTACTTCGGCAATCTTGAAACCATCGGTGGTTTCCTGCATGGTTTTGAGGCGAATAATCGAGGCTTTACGCTCGTTTCCTTCGTTTTTGCCTTGCAATTCGCGCTTGTTCAAATGAAACTTAAAATGGTCTTTCGTAGCGAGCAAACAGTACGATTGCTCCGCGCCACGCCCCACACGCCCGCGTAACTGGTGGAGTTGCGCCAATCCAAAGCGTTCTGCATTTTCAATGAGCATCACGCTGGCATTCGGCACGTCAATTCCCACTTCCACGACCGTTGTTGCAACAAGGATATGAAACTCGCGGTTTTTGAAGGCTTTCATGGCATCTTCTTTTTCGTACCAAAACATTTGCCCGTGCAGCAAACCAAGTTTCAAATCAGGAAACACCTCGTGTTGCAGGTATTCATAATGCTCAACCGCAGATTTCGCCTCTACTTTCTCCGATTTCTCCACAAGCGGATACACGACATACGCCTGCCGCCCTTTCTGCACCTGCTCTTTGATGAAATCCCACACAAGCGGCATTTTACTTTCAAAGACCACTTTTGTTTTAATCGGCTTGCGATTTTTGGGCAATTCATCAATCACCGAAACATCAAGGTCGCCGTACAAGGTCATGGATAAGGTGCGCGGAATGGGTGTTGCGGACATGACGAGGACGTGGGGAGCGAGATTTTTTGTTGCTTCTGAGGTATTCTTATCTTCCTGATTGCGACATTCTCCTTGTGCCAATCCCTCACCCAACCCTCTCCCAGAAGGAGAGGGCTTCAGAGATAGCTCTGTGTCTTGCCCTTCTCCCTCTGGGAGAAGGGTTGGGATGAGGGATTCACGAGAATCCAGCAAGTCTCCCTGAAACGACGCGCTCGCCTTATTCTTCAACTCCGCACGCTGCAACACCCCGAAACGGTGCTGCTCGTCAATCACCACAAACGCCAGACGCTTGTATTCTGCGGCACTTTGGAAGAGTGCGTGCGTCCCGACGACGATGTGCGCCGCGCCAGAGCTTATCTTCTCGCCAATTTCCGTGCGCTGTTTTTTCTTTTGCCCGCCAATCAGTTGCACGACGTTTATCGGCGCGAGGTTGTGTGCGGTGCGGTGGTCGTTGAGCTTTGTGCAATAGTCCGCAATTGTGTTGTAATGCTGCTCGGCGAGGATTTCTGTGGGAGCCATAAGAGCGCATTGGTAGCCGCTATCAATTGCAGCGAGCATTGCCAAAAGTGCGACGACCGTTTTACCAGAACCTACGTCGCCCTGCAAGAGCCTATTCATCGGCTCTTTGGTGCGCATGTCGCCCATAATTTCCCGCAAAACCCGCTTTTGTGCTTTCGTAAGTTCAAAAGGTAATTGCTCCAGCATTGCACGCGCAGTTGAGCTTTTTTCCTGCACAGGCGGCGCAGCATCAAGCGTTTTTGTGCCTTTGTGCCGCATAGCAAGCAGCAATCCGAAAAAGAATAATTCCTCGTACTTCATGCGTTCACGCGCCTTTTCAAGCTCTTCGTGCGAATCGGGGAAATGCAGTTGCCGCACGGCGCGTTGGATTTCAGGAAAATCATATTTCTGCAAAATGCTTTCCGACAAGGTTTCATGCAGGTTGGGAAGCTCTTGCTCAATCACCGATTGCACCACATTTCGCAGCACCCGCATACTAATTCCAGCATCTTTCATCTTTTGCGTGAGGCGGTATTTCGGCAGTATGCGCCCTTCGCCGTAGAGTTCGGCATCGTCGGGGTCAATTTTATCAATTTCTGGATGCGCAAATTGAATTTTTCCGTAGGCAAAATCCGCCAGACCGCTCACAGCCAAGAGTTGGTCTGCTTCGTAAATGCGCTTGAAATAGTCGGCTTGATTCCAAAACACGATTTCCGCTTTCACGCCCGAATTATCGTCTAATTCCACCACAACCATTGTGCGATTTTTCCCAAACGTCCGCTCTCGTACCGCACGGACATACGCAACCACCGTGATTTCCGATTGCAACTTCATATTTTGGTCAGAAAATGCGTCGGTCTGTTGCGCTTGCACGAGTGCGTTGCGCAATTCCCTCAGAGACGGCACCGTTGCTCGGTCAATGTACGAGCGTGGATAGAATTTCAGCACATCTGCTGCCGTCAAAATACCAGCTTGCGCCAATGCTTCAGCGCGGCGCGGTCCAATACCGCGCAGATACTGGATTGGGGAGATATTTTTCTGGGTAGAAGTGCTTGGTGAAACAGGAGTTTTAGGCGCAGAGGTATGAGGAGACGACGAGGCGGCAGATAGCTCTGGTGCTTGCGTTTGAGCTTCCGATGTATTGGGAGAAGTATTCATGGCATTGCACAATGCAAGGGCGAAATCGGGAACAATGTTCTCCGTGGGTCAAAAATATCTTTCCATATCAATTTTTCTACATCAATTTTTCCATGTCAATTCCATCTCACACAAATTCAAATAATTCCTTTGCAGAGAGCGTCAAATCAGGCAGAGCGGGCGCAGCCGAGCAAACAGCATTGTTGCGAATGAGGCTAGAATCTTGTGGCGAACGATACACGCGAACACGCTCAGAATCCGCATGAATACACCACACACAACGCACGCCATTTGCAAAATACTCAGCGATTTTTTGCCGAAGTTTCCCACGTCGGTCGTGTTTGTGGACAATTTCCACCACAAATGTCGGTGCCGTATATTTCCCTGCTTTTTGCGAGCGGGATTGCTTTTCGGTGAAATATGCAAGGTCTGCAACCCTGATACTTTCTTTGCTCTCGGTCGTCAGAAGGCAGCGCGATTCTGCATAGAGCCAGCCTTCCTCAAAGTGCGTTGTACGCGTAAATGCACGGAGAAGCGTATTGATAATACTACGGTCTTTGGAGAGAAGGCTTGTTTCGTTGAGTTCTATTTTGTCATTGCGCCACTCGCATTTCCAGCCTTCGTGGTTTACTGGCAGTGTAAGAAAATGCTCTTTGCTGCTCATTGTTCCGTCGAGTTTAGGACGCAATACGGTGGGCTTTTTGACAGAAGTTTTGCGTGAAGAATGCTGCGCTTCTTTCATCGTGGTTGTCGAAGACTTTTTCTGTGCGTTTGTGCGCGTCTTCCCGTTAGATGTTGCCGCCATAGATATGGAAAAAATGATGCAAAAGGTATCTCAATGCCTGAACGCCATGAATACGAGCGCATAAGCCAAAGCGCAATACTACGCAATCCTTGAAATATTACAAAGAGAAAGATTGCCATCCCCCTAGAGGTAATTGCCGTGGAGATTCGATAAAACCTCGCTTCATCGCTCTTTCATTTTTTATCCAATGAAATGGCAATGAGCCGTGAAATGTGCGAAAAACTTGTAGTCTGCATGCAGAAATTATCGTATTTTGAAAATCAAGTCAAAAATATACCCCCATCTCGTGCCTTTGTGTATTGAGGTGGAAAAGTATAAAGCAAAAGGGTGCTAAATGATTTCAGTTGAAAAGAATCCTTACCTCATGAGTGGCACAGACATTCTTGTCTGTGAGTATTAGTGCGGGATTCAGGTGAAAAACACAGACAAGAATGTCTGTGCCACTATTTGTTTTTTTACCTTTTCAACTCAATACCATACGTGATTTCCAACTGAAATCATTTAGTACCAACTCGGCTCTCGTTTGTTGTTTTTGTTATCACAATTTGATGATGTATGGAAAAACTGAATCATATCCTGATAGTAGATGATGTACCAGAAAATGTACAGCTTGTTGGCTCTATGTTGCAACGGCGCGGGTATCGTGTTTCACTCGCCGAGCATGGCGAGCAAGCATTATCGTTGATTGAGCAAGACCCGCCACACCTGATTCTACTCGATATTTCCATGCCCGATATGGATGGTTTTGATGTGTGTAATCGCCTCAAAAACGACCCCAAAACCCGTGATATTCCTATTATTTTTCTGACTGCTTTTTCTGATAAAGGGCGCGTCATTCAAGGCTTTGAAATTGGTGCGGTGGACTATGTTACCAAGCCCTTTAATTCTGCCGAATTGTTCTCGCGGATTCGCACGCATCTGGATTTGCGTTTTACCAAAGAGCTTGTCATGCAGCGCAATCAGCAGCTCCAAGAACTCAATGACCAGCTTCATCAAGCCTCGCAGGATAAAGACGAGTTGTTGGGAATTGTTGCGCATGATTTGAAAAGCCCTTTAAGTGCAATTCGGAGTATTGCCGAAACCCTGACCAACGACAAAAGCCTCACCGATGAAGAAAAAAACGACTTAAATCGCTCGGTGCTAGAAACGTCCGAGCGAATGTTCTCGCTCATTGAAGACCTTTTAAGTGCGAATGCGCTTGAGCGCGGGGGTATGAAATTTCGCATGATGCCCGTAGATGTTGGTGATATTCTCCTTGAAACAGTACATCACTATAAAAATCCTGCCCGCGATAAAAATATAGCCCTGCACTTTCCCTCTACAAACCTCATATTTGCTTACACCGACGAAAAAGCACTCATCCACATTTTGGATAATCTTCTCTCGAATGCTATCAAGTATTCTCCGCAAGGAAAAGCCGTGTATGTGAGCATTGAAGAACGCGCCGCCTCAGGTGCAATGCCAGATGGAAGCATTCGTGTGGCAATTAAAGATGAGGGACAAGGTATGACAGAAGAGGATATGTCGAGACTATTTGGAAAATTTACCCGCCTTTCGGCAAAACCCACTGCTGGCGAGCATTCTACGGGTTTGGGATTATCTATTGTCAAAAAACTTGCCGAGAGCGTCCATGCACGGGTGTGGTGTGAAAGCGTGTACGGGCAAGGTGCGACCTTCTTTCTCGACCTTCCACGCTTATCTGAAAATCAACGCGCCGAGTTTGGTGTGTGAACGTTTGGGAATGTGTATATTCTCCAAACACCAGAGAAAATCAGGCTTCAGCAGATTTTCGTATCACAATAAAGTTTCTCTTTGCTATTAAACTAAACATTATAGGACTTTCGCAAATGGCGCAGACAGGAGTGTTACGCGCTACCACGTGAGGCAGATTTTATGTGTCTCTGCCACTATTAAAAAGTAAAAACGTCTCATCTGTATAGTGTCTCTTCTCTTTCTGTCTCGTCCTTTCTCCTCAATTCCCTCTCAATCACTCCGAAGGCGTATCAACGCGAATTTCCACCATGCGAGAATACATGCGCCCTTCAGGTAAAGATTCATTGTAGATACTACTTTTGCCACCACGTGCTTTGGGAATTGCCGTAGGAATATGCCGACCAGCCGTGATAATATTTGCCAGTGCGCGGCTCACAGCGCGGGCGCGGTCGAGAGCGAGAGCGAGATTCCGTGCGGGATTGCCATACGTATCGAAAGCCTTGTCGTTGTAGCCCGTTGCCGTAACCGTACCGCGTGCATAAAAAGGCTGCGCTGCAATGAGGCGAAAAAGCTGTTCTTGCTGGGCGGGCAGTGCAGCACTGGTGTTGTCGGTATTTAATATGCGATATACGTCCAGCGTGCGCACGCTTTCGCCCCGACGCTTCCGCTCGGCTATGGTTATCTGCTCGACGGGAAAGGATATTGTGGCGGTCGCGCCTTCGCCGGACTCTTCCGTGAAATCGAAATTGCAGCGTACAACGTCTTCCGTGCGAGGAATAGAGCCTTGTTCACGCGCCGGACTCCAGACCAATTCCTCTGGTGGCGCACCTACGTCAGAGGAACGGCGAATGAGCCGTTTTGATTGCTCAAGCGTCAGCATCCATTGTTTTATTGGGCGTTTCGTATCGGCGCGGAGATTGAAGAGAATTGTTGGTGGATTTGCTTCGCGCAAGGTATCGGCAAAGACAAGCGGCTTCATAATTTCCCAGTCATCGGACGACCATTCTACACGGCGATTTTCCTCGCTTGCAAGTGCTTCCGCGCTTTGTTTTTCTGCACCAAATTTATCTGCGCCCTGTTTCAAGAAAACTGTCGGCTTATCAGGTTTGATGCGGGCTTCAATGCTCATTCGCTCTGGCTGAATACGCCAAACATCGCGCAAATACATCATCACCGCTTCGGCGCGGCGCGTGGCGAGTTCAATTCCCTGTTCCTGCTCGTCATTGCCAAGCATTCCCACAAGGCGCACCATTGCTTGCGGATGAGCTTTCATGCGCTTTCCAAGAATGTTCAGCGCGTGATAATACATTTCCACGCTGCCCAAACGAGCGAGTTTTTCTTCTGTAAAGCCTGATGTTTGCTGGGTTTGAAGACGGAGATAGCGAGCGGGCATCACATCGGCGGCTTTGTCAAAAAAGATAATTGGCAAGAGCGGGTGCATTTGCCGCGAGGCGACTTCCTCCAGCGTAAGGCGCAGCAAGGGCGATTCTGCGCCAGTTGTATCAATTGCAACAGGAGCGATATTGATAGCAAGCTGCTTTGTTTGTGCGGTGCGTACAAGTGCAGGAGGCAAGAAAATACGCGGTGCTTCGGGCGAATAGCGCACACTTGCACCAAAGCGGAGATAGCCTGCATTCCAGAAATTCCCTTGTGTTTGGCTACCAATGCCTTTCTCATCCACCCAACTTGTCAGCATGGGTGTAAGATTCTGCGCGTACCAGACTTCTGGCGCGAAAAAAAAGGTTTCTTGCGGGTTGAGGGGAATGGCGTAAGAAACACCAAAGATTGCGCCCAGTTGCGGTAAAAAAAGATTACTCAACGTGGTGTCTCGAAACTCTGTACGCGAGCGTCCATCAGCACTGGTGAGGCTATCTTGCTCGAAAAAACGAATTTCGCCCGAAGCGTCAAGAATGCGACGTGTAAGGGTTCTCGTCCCAAACCCCGCACCAATTCTTGCTCCCAAATACACCGACGCACCGAAAAAAGGATGCCACGCAATAAGCGGTTCGGCGGAAAGAGTATGCACAAGCGTTTGCAAGCGATTCTCAGAAAAGCCCGTAATATCTACGCCAGAAGGACGTTGTAAAATGGACGTTTGCCCAAGAAACGTGGTGTGAAGCTGTGTGTAGCTGAGGCGTGCAGCAAGCGAAAAGGTATGCGAAAGAGGCTTTTCAAAGAATCCGCTTACGGTTGCACCCAAGCCAATGCTGCCACCGTAGGCACTGTCGTAGAACGTGCTAGGGGACATTCCCGGAAATACATCAAAGCTGGCATTGTGATAATTTAATCCATAACCGCCGTAGAGACCAACGCGCCATGCGGTTGGTTCGCGGAGCGGCGATTGTGCGTGCAGGAAGGGGAAGGAAATGAGGAAAATCAGAAAAAAAGCAGTCTTGTGGCTTCGGTAGCGCAGACATTCCTGTCTGCGCCATGTATGCCAATGAAATGGCACAGACAGTAGTGTTTGCGCTACTTTTGCATTCGGTATCGTCGTTGGAAAAATATGCGATTGGCGTTCACTCATCGTTGAAGGGAGAGAAGCAAGGAATGGGTATGATTTGGCGTTTGAACAACCAGAACATACGCACCTTCGGGGACATCTGCAAGAGAAAAGCGGCGTTCATGCGTGCCAAACGTAAATTTCTCTCCTGCAATGAGACGTTTGTAAATTCTACCAAATTTATCCTGCAACCACGCATTGACGCTGGTTTCCGCGCTTGTATTGCCATCCACTGTTAAGCGGAGTGTGCAATTATCATTTGTCGGGTTTGGATAGCTCCAAAGGCTGATATTTACTTGCTCCCGAGCTTTTTGTTCTTGAACGTATTGCTCTTGCGTGTTCTGTTCTTTTGCTTCGTGTATCCCAAGTTCATTGCCAAGCGTTGCGGAGGTAGAAAAGAAGCCAGGCGGCACGTTTGAGATGCGGAAGGAAGCATTTGTTTCCAATTCAAACTGTACCCCGTTGATGCGCTTGCCACTCGGCGTGAGGCAAAATGCGTTTTCGAGCGCAATGACGCTCGTTGCGGTGCTTGGATGCAACAAGCCCAGCATTCGGAGCGTGCCAATGGAGCTTGTTTGCACGTTCAAGGCGGGCGTTTGCCACGAGCATTGCACACGACGAATAAACGCGCTTGTACTACTTGTTTGCGCAATTATACCTGGTTGCACCGATGGAGATGGCGCGAGAACACGACCATCCATGCGCACGGTGAAAGTAAGCGTCGTTGCGCCGACATCGCGCAAGGAACGAAGCAGATTCGTGGCGGTAAAGCGCATGTCGAAGGGGCGAGCGTGGTTTGCTTGATACGAACCCGTTGAAAGGCGCACCCGTACTGGTGTTTGAATAAAATTGAGCGTGTCGGAAAGAAGCACACAGCCTTGCTCGTTTTGAATCTGCACGGCGTACACACCACTTTGTGCGGGTGAGAATTCGTAACCAAATTCTTGTCCCGTGAAAGAACCATTGCGATTCAAACGAACCCAGTAATATTGCTGACTTGAAGCCACACGATTCATTACGCCAAGATAATTTCCAATTTGTCGAATTTCTGGCTTGACTGGCGGCGGAAACATCTGTACGTCCACCACATTCGATTCGGTCATACAACCATTGGCAAAGGCGCGTACTTGGTAGCGTCCGGGCGCGTCGAAGACGTAGCGTTCCGAAACGGTGCCAGTGGTAACAACGCCATTGACAACCCATTCGTAGCGGTCGAAATCGGGCGAGGTTTGGAGCAAGATGTAATCGCGTCCGTCGGGGAAATTGCAAAAACGATTCGTGCGGTCGCCGCGACTATTGCTTGGGTTCAGCACTAATGTCACAGCACTGGTCGAGCGCACCGTTGCAACGGATTCGCCAATACAGCCGTTATTATCCACCACCACAAGACGGTAGTCGCCTTCGGGAGCAATGGCAGTGCTGCTTGTGCTAATCGTGCGCCCCGTCGCAAGATTCGTCCACAGATACGCAGCAAAGCGTTCAGAGGAAGCGGTCAATCGCGCACCGTCGCCAGAACAATACGCCCGCAAGCCGCGTATTTCCAAGCGCGGACCAACGCTGAGAACGGTTGCAATGGTCGTTCCAGCAGGTAAAACGCCACAGAGCGAGGGAATATCCCGCAAAACACGGAGGCGGTACAATTCAGTTTGGTTAATGGGGTCGTTGAATTGAAACGTAAAAACACTGTCAAACGCATCCACCGCAAAGCTGCTGCTCGCGATACCGAAGCGTTGTGCAGAAACAAGCGTTATCGGACGCTCAACACCGCGCTCGCTTTCAAAGCGAAAGGCTTGCGGAACAACACTACTGACACGCACGAGGTCGGAAAACTTCACCGTGATAGTATTGGTGAGGCATACACGCGAGGCAACCGATATAGAGCTAACATTGACTTCTGGCTGCACAACAACGTCTGGCGAGGATGAAAAGCCTAAATCCAGCACAAAACCTGTACGATGATTGCTCGGATTCATCACGAACACCAAGTATTCTTCGCCTTCGCGGACGTTTGGAATCGTCGGGGTAAAGTTGGGATTGAGTATGCCGCGCTCATCAATGACGACACCAGACGCGCCCGTCAAGCCGCCGCGTGGACTGGTATTACACAGAATCGGCGCACCAAGCGTGCCACAGCGTGTGGAATCGGTAAGGCGAAATATCGCCCAATCATAGTTTGCTTCAGTATCGGTGCGCCCAGAGCTGGTGAGCGGACGCAGCATAAAACCAAGATTTCCGGAATTATGAATGCGGATTTTGTACCACACCGCGTTCCGAATCTGCGCCGTTGCTGTGCTGGAAACACAGGGCAGAGCGGGAGCAGTTTCCGTCAGGAAGGTAGAATCGGTGCGGGTTTGGATAGATTCAATTTGGCACAATAAAATTGGGTCGGCACAACGCGAACCAAGCGCAGGCGGCTGCGTGGTAGCAGTGGTGCTTGTTTGAGCAAATACCATTACCCCATACGCAGTATGCACCAGCACCGCAAGGCAGCACCAGCAAATAATGCAAAAAATCCGAAAAGTATGCAGCGTGAAACGAGGCATGAAAGCGATAAAAAATTACAAAAATTGGTCTCGGTGTATGATAGGCGGTTCAGATATGTGATGATTGTTTTGATGCAAAAGATTATTCAAAATATTAATGCCAATTAAAAGTTAGTCTAAATAGTTGATTTTTATGACACTGATTTAACTAATAAAAATGATTTTCACAGATACATGATGTGAAATGATACAAAAGAAATCTTTTCAAATCATTATTCTTCAATCAGTTATCAGCTTTATCGGTTCAATCATTTTAATCAGTGTCAAAAACTATCTTTTTAATTCGCATTATTATTCAAAAAACCCTGATAATCTGGTCAATCTGAAATCCGCATACCGTCGAAGATAAGCTCCTCCGAGTTTGCTCAAAATCTATGCCAAAGCACGGATTTTTCAAGCATTTGGCGCGAAAGCACGAAGCAAAGGACAAAGCAAAGTACGAAGCGAAATTCCACAACGCACATTCTGTCCTGCTTTCTCGTATAACTTTCTCATATAGCAAACATAAGAAAAGGTCGGTAACAAGCAAATTTTTCTCGATACTCGCTTCTTGGCGAGCTGTGTAAACATGTGTAAAAACGGGACACTGCCCTTCATTCTCAAAGGAAAGCGTTTCAGAATGAGAAGAATGCTGTGTGCGAAGAGGAATTAGGACTTTCGCAAAATGGCAATCTTACGACACAGACAAAAGTGTCTGTGCTACCGAAGCCCCCGTGAAATCTGAGTGTATTGGCAGCACAGACACTCCTATCTGCGGCATTTGCGAAAGTCTAAAAAGAATCTAAAGAGAATCTAAAGAGAATCTAAAGAGAAAGAATTACCGCTCTTGAATTCAAGGCTGGCAAATTCAGAACTTTTTTTGTAGATTGTTGTCCGAATATATTTCGACCAATTTCGGTAAGAAACACCAACCGTTTTTTACGCATACCACCCAGTCCGACCTTGCCGATATCTCCACTCTAAGGCTTACGAATGAATACCTCTTCGGTACAGCAAGAACAAAGCACTCCTTCTCCTCTGCCCGCTAATGCAGAGCGTATTGCTGCATTTTCTTCTGAAATAGAACGTACCGAAACAGAAAGCACCCAAGCAGAAAACACCAATACCGAGACTAATACTGAGACTAGGATTGAAGAAACCACAAGCAAAGTACGCATAGAAGACCTCAGCGATGAGCAACTTCTTGCCCGCCGACGTGCCTTCGAGCGAGAAGCAGTGCCATATATGGATGCTGTGTACCATTTTGCCTACAATCTCACGGGCAATGGCGATGATGCCAGCGACCTCTTGCAAGAAACCTTTCTCAAAGCCTTCCGCTTTTTCGATTCCTTCCAGCAAGGAACGAATTGCAAAGCATGGTTGTTTCAGATTTCAAAGAATTCCTTCATCAACCGCTATCGTAAGCAAACACGCGAGCCAGACAAAGTTCGGTACGATGAAATTGAAGAATACTACGAAACCCTTCGCCCCGTCAATGTTGATGCAAATAATCTTGAAGAACACTTATTCAATAATTTGCTGGATGATGAAGTAACCGCAGCATTGCAGCATTTACCCGAAGCCTTTCGTACGGTTTTGATACTGAGCGATATTGAAAGCCTCACCTACGAAGAGATTGCGGAAGTGCTGGATTGTCCTATCGGAACGGTGCGCTCGCGGCTGCATAGAGCGCGAAAAATGGTGCGCGATGAGCTTCTTGACTACGCAAAATCGAAAGGATTTTCTTCCACAGGCACAAATACTGAGACAAACACCGCAAGCACCAAGAAAAACAAAGCACATTCAAGCAATATAGCCACCGATTTTACCGATACATCACCATAGCGTTGTCCAGTTGTCATACGCTTGCGCAGTCCATCATTGCTTAATTCCCATTATGGTTGTGGACACAATACATTGGCATCTCGTGGCTTGAGACAAGAGTGTCTGTGCTACTGATAAACACTGGCTTCGGCACAAGCAGACACTCTTGTCTGCTCAATGTAACGTAATTATGTCCACAACCTTACGGTTCTTGATTTCTTTTCACCACGTTCGCACACCACATTTCCGCCATGGCAAATGTTTCCCCACAATTTTCCGAAGACTCCCTCAGCGCATTCTTGGATAATGCGATAGAGACGCAGGAGCAGCACACCGCTATTGAGCAGACACTTCGCTCGAATGCGGCTCTGAATGCGGAATATCACTCCCTGAGAGCTGTAAAACAGCTTTTAGGCGAGCGTGCAGGAATCTTGCGCGGGTACGCTCCCGCCGAAGCACGGCATAAAACCTTGCTCAAATTGGAACAAGAACTGACGCATCTCAGCACAATGGCACGCTTACGAGACACAGAGAACGCCCAACGTTCAAATGGAACTCATTCACGTTCAAACGTCCACTCGCTGCAAGGCGCAACAAATGTGAAAAATGGCAATGCTCACAAGAGCAAGAATACTATCCTCCACCTCGTGCCGTTTTCCGAAATGACGGGCGATGCCTCCTCGTTGCGGCGACAGCAGTTCTGGGAACGGCGCGGTTTGTTGCTTGCAGCAGTGCTTGTGCTTACTGTGGGTCTTACCTTCATGCGGCTTCTCACAGGACTTTCCGCGTCGTCGCATTCTTCGGCACATTCGCTTGCAACAAGCACAGGAAATACAGGAAATATTGATGCACGCCTTGTACAATGCCGCCTAGTGGAAGAATCATTGAGCAATTACGATGCCGTTGTGCGTGGGAAAATCAAGCTCCAATATGCAAGTTCCTCATTTCAAGCAGTGGATAGTTTCTTCCAAGCGCAAGGCGTGGAATGTAAGCTCGTGAATCCTCGCATTAAGGACGCACGCTTGCTTGGCGGCGTGGTTTCGGAGGAAAATGGGAAGAAATCTGCTCATCTCGTGTTTGCTCATAAAGGACAAACCGATGCAAAAGAAGAATTGATGTATATGTGGGAAATTGAAGAAACTCCAGCAACAATACGCCATGCGGCAATTTCCCCGCAAGCATGGCAAATGCTTCAATCTGGCGAATGGCTCTGGAACACTTCTTTTTGGGAGACAAAAGAAGAACATACGCAAACCCCGCGAGCAACCGTCGTGTATTGGGAAGATGAAACCGTGAAGGCGCACCGTACACTATGCGCCGTTGTCAGCGCAATGCCTCGTGCGCAGATGCAAGCCCTTTTTCAGTAAGTACATGATTCTTACATGAAGCAATGATAATGAAAAGGTAAGCTAGGAACGCAGATTTGAGGATTGAAAGGATGTTGAAGATAAAGAAAAGTCCTCGAAATCCTGAGAGTCTGGGACCTCATCCGCGTTCCAAATAATCGTTTCGTAAGTTAAGAATCGTGTAGTACGTTTCCCATCATTCATTCTCATTGTTGCACCTTCTCAACAACGCATGAATACTTCGTTCCCACCTTTTGCGAGCATCATCATTGATTTTGACAGTACGATTGTACAGGTAGAATCGCTGGAAGACCTTGCTGCAATTGCCCTGCGAGGCTGCAACGACCGCGAAGAGCGCGTCCGTGCTATCACCGACCTCACCAATCAAGCTATGGCGGGAACTCTCCGCTTCGACGAAGCCTTATCGCGCAGAGTACCGCTTCTGGGTGCAAAACGAGAACACCTTGCAGAATTGGTGCGGGTTTTGGATGGTAAAATCACTCCTTCTTTGAAACAACATTCTCATTTTATCCGTTCAAACGCCGAGAGAATCTACGTAGTCTCTGGTGGATTCAAAGAATTTATTTGCCCCGTTGTCGAGAAACTTGGCTTTCTGCCCAAAAACGTGTACGCGAATAAATTTATTTTTAATGAGCAGGACGAAATTATTGCCGCGAATACGGAAAATTTCCTTTCACAAGAAGACGGCAAAACCAAGCTCCTGCGCCACTTGCAGCTTCCTCGTCCCCGTGTTATTATCGGCGATGGTTTTAGCGATTATCAGCTCAAAGCAAGCGGCGAAGCGGAAATGTTTTACGCGCTCACAGAGAATATCTTCCGCGATACCGTTGCCGCCCATGCAGACCGCATCCTTACGAGCTTCGATGAACTTCCTTCGATTGTGTAATTTCAATTGCCCAAGCAGCTTGATTTCCCAAGAAATTCTGTTCTCTCTTGTTCATTTTCCCCTGTTCCAATGAAGATATCCTCTCCTCTTTACCTTGCTGTATTTGCTCTTTTCTCCAGCATTGGTGCGGCTTCCGCCTATGCAGAACAAACACCTCGTTTGAATAGAGACACCATCAATGTGAGAGTGGTAAAAGTTACCGATGCCGATACCTACAAGGTGCAATACCGTACATACCGCATATTTCCTATCCGCTTGCGTATGCCCATTCCCACCGATACCGTTGATACCTTCGACCGCAATGTTCGTCGTGCAAAGAAGCAAGCAGCACGTTTGGGTATTAGCCTTGATTCTGTGCGGGTTTTAGCGGTACAAGCAACAGCTTTTACTGATTCTGTTCTCAAAGCGAATAAGTATCAAGTAAAAATTATTCATTACCCCGACCAAAACGTCCCCGCGAAAGATGTGTCGTTCAATCGCCTATTGCGTGGCGTGGTTGTTGATGGAAAGCATCTCGGAACATTGCTGCGTGAGCGGGGATTCACGGTGGAATCGCGCTTGAATACTGGGAAATAAGAAAGCGAACATCTTGCAGAACGCGTAAAATCCTGTATATTTGTGGCATTCTGTTTTTAACAATTGCTGCTCATGGTCAAAACATACGTCCAAAAATGTGTCCAATAATCCTCTTTTTTACACTTCATTCTGTTCACGTATGCAAAAGATAATTCCGATGCAAACCCGCATTATTCCTGCATTTGCATCATCATTACCAAGAGCTTTTGTTGCTCTTTTCGTTGCTGTTCTTTTTGGTGCGCTCTCGTCCTGTGCAACCATTTCTGGCTATAAAGAATACACGGTACATTTAACCTCCGTCCCAGAAAAAGCGGATGTGAAAGTTACGGACGAGCGTGGAAAAGTCGTCTTTACGGGGCAAACGCCTACGTATGTGAATTTGCCAACGTCTGCTGGATATTTTCAAGGAAAATATTATACCGCAACCTTCACCAAAGAAGGTTCTGCGCCTATTTCAGCGTATTTGCAGCATGAAGTAACGGGCTTGTACATTGTTGGAAATAGCTTGTCATTTGGCGCACTGGGCTGGCTCCTCGCCGACCCAATTTCTGGTGGCATGTGGCGATTACCCACAAATGTAGAAGTGAAACTCGGCGAAGCAAAAACAAATGCTCCCGCAACGCCACAGACTGGCGCACAGACTGGTGTACAGACTGGTGTCCCAACAAGTACAGAAGCAAGCACGACATCTCAAGATACCGTCATAAAACCCTCACCAACACGTGCTTGGGGACGTATTTCGCTTGGTTCAAATATCCCCATTGGCTCGGAAACGCTGAATAGTGCGTTGGGTGCAACAAGTAATATTATGCTCTACTACGAGGTTTTACCACGTTTCGCGCTTGGATATGGCTTTGAATCCACAACTTTTCAGAATTTTGCGACAACACAAGTGCAAACAACAGGTGGAATCACGACAACACGTGTTCCTCTGCCAACCTTTGGCGGCGGGCTTTCGGGGTCAATGATGTACCGATTCCAAGAGTCGCCACTTGCTTCGCCATATCTTTCCCTCAGCGCAACAGCAGGTTTGGCGTTTTCTTTTCTTCCGTCGCTGTATTGGAATGCCTCCGCAATGGGCGGCTATCAGTGGATGCTCGGCGATTTTTTGGTCTTTGCTGAAGCAGGTGCGC
Source organism: Ignavibacteria bacterium (assembly GCA_013298775.1). Lineage (GTDB taxonomy): Bacteria > Bacteroidota > Ignavibacteria > Kapaibacteriales > UBA4661 > PH2015. Next base: position 77,236 of record JAAFIV010000008.1, read on the forward strand.
TCAATCTTCAAGGACAAAACTTTATCACGATTTCGGGTATTTCCTCAACGTACCAAGCCGTGATGCTGCAAGGGCGCGTGGGCGTAAATTTCTGGTTTTAAGAGCCTCAAGAGAAATCAAGACTTTTGGAATGAAGAGTTGTAGTACAGAATTCTTGAATGAAGCAATGACTATTTGGAACGCAGATGAAGCCCAGACTCTCAGGATTTTGAGGACTTTTTTATCCCCTCAATTCTCGAAATCCTCAAATCTGCGTTCTTTGCTCGCATTGTTCATTATCACTGCGTAATGCAAGAATCATGTATGTAGAATCAACAGTTTTCAGCATTCACACGAATAAAAACATGATTCAATTCACTGCCAAAGAAAAAGCCTCCATGACCGAAAAACTCAGGGAATACGCGGGTCGGGAATGGGAACAGGAACTCGGACGCTTTGAAGCAGAAGCCTTTTTGGAATTTCTCGAACAGGAAATTGGCGCGTACTACTACAATCGTGGTATTTTCGATGCGCAAACGATTGTTGCCGACCGCGTAACAGACATCCAAGATGCAATTGGAAACCTCGAAAAGCCCACTGAACGCTAGGTTCTGGGCTGTTTTGAGGTTTGCAATTGCACTTTTTACCTCGCATATTCAATGTATCATTTTCACTCTCTTCTACCACCATTTTACCAAACCATGTTTCAACTCGACGAATCCCTCACCGCGCTTGATAAAACCTCGTTTTACAAAGAGCTACACGTCCAAACCGAGCATTTGCTTTATGGCGAGCGCGATATGATTGCCAATCTCGCCAACGTCGCATCGTTGCTGTATCATTCCTTTTCGGAGGTCAATTGGGCGGGCTTCTACTTGTGGAAAGAAAATGAGCTGGTGCTTGGTCCGTTCAATGGCAAGCCAGCGTGCGTGCGTATTGCATCGGGACGAGGTGTGTGCGGTGCAGCCGTAGAGCGGCGTGCAACAGTTGTTGTGGAAGATGTGGAAGCGTTTCCGGGTCATATCGCGTGCGATTCCGCTTCGCGCTCGGAAATTGTTATTCCGCTTCTGCACAATGGCGCGTTGTTAGGCGTGTTGGATATTGATAGTCCCGTTCATAGCCGTTTTGATAATGATGACAAGCAAGGTTTAGAGCGGCTTGTGGAGATTGTGCTGGCTAGTTTTGTGTAATAAATATACCCCAAGCATTATCCCGCCGGTCGAACCCTTCGCCGTCCGGCGGGTGCCTCTGGAAATCTACTCTGACTGGAAAACTCACATCACAAACGGTAATTTCACTATCTCCAAGCGTTCTGCATAGCCAGAAGTACCATCCTCCAACGCCGCATCAATACTCGCTCCTGGATTTGCAAAGGCAGTGCGAATATAGCCGAGCGCAATATATTTCTGAAGCTCTGGCGAATAGGTGCTGCTCGTAACGCCGCCAATATCAGTGCGCTTGCCATCCGTTTCATCGAAAAAGCGGGCATTTGGGGGAATTGCTTTATCGCTCACAACACCTGAAAGCCGCACCTTTACTTTATTGTAGGTGTCCAAACGGGCAATCACTTCCTGCCCGATGTAGCATCCTTTTTTGAAATCCACTAAGCCCACCAAACCTGCTTCGAGCGGATTTCGCTCGTCCGTCCATTCCGCGCCATGTTTGCCCCATGCCGCTTCAATCCTGAGTGTTTCAAAGGTTTCTGCATCAATTTCACAGACACCATTCTCAGCATTTTCTGATAATCCCCGCAAAAGCTCATAAACACTCGCTTCCACAGCACGAGGGAAATGTAGCACATAGCAATATCCGCACAACGGAGCTTGCTTGATAATCGTACAAGGAATACTGCTGAGGAGCGCGTCTTTCCACGCATTGTGGCGAAAATCTTGTAATTTTAATCCCGTCAATTCTTCCAAAAGCTGCTGGCTTCGCGCCCCAAAGATGAGTATTGATGCGTACTCTGGGCTACCATCCTGCGCAACTGCATCTTCAATGAACGTGTATTTATCCAACCATGCCGCCGCTTTCGCACCAAAACCTGCGGAAAAAAGCATTTGCAAATATGCTGGAGAAGTACCATTTTGTGCGGCTTCCGGGCGAGCGAGAATCGTAAAAACATCAATAATTCGTGCTTTGTCGGTGAGCAAGATATTTTGCACGCCAACGCCTTCGCTTTGCAACGACACTTGCTCTGGAGAACTGATATTTACTGGGTTTGCGAGCTTTGTTACGTCATTCGTGGTGAGGCGTTGCAAAAGGTCGAGCATATCTTTGCCGCGCCCAAGCACGGTATCAAGCGGGTATGCGCACCAAGCAACGCTGTTTTTTGCAATGTCGTAGTGAGATTGATTCATGGCGTGAGAAGTGGAAATATGTGGTGAAAATGTGTGGTGAACGTGAAGGAAAATAATTCGCGGACGGCAAGCGTATTTTTCATAATTTTGACGTTCTCTTTTGTAAATTATTGCGAGAAAATACCGTTTCCAAACACATTCCTCCAAAGGTGTTTTTCTCACAATCTTTCCCCCAACAACCGTAGTATTTCATGCTTCAGCAACTCACTGTCCGCAATTTTACTCTCATTGAAGAACTCGACCTCAACTTTGGGCGTGGCTTAAACATTATCACGGGCGAAACTGGTGCCGGAAAATCTATCATCGTGGATGCGTTGCTGCTGCTCTTCGGCGAGCGTGGTTCGGCGGAGTACGTCCGCAAAGGCGCACCCAAGGCGGTGATTGAAGGAACATTTTCGATTGTCAAAAATAAACTTTTAGCCGAGTTTTTGGAACAAAACGATATTGAGCGAAATGGCGATGAACTCATGCTCCGCCGCGAGATTTCCGAAAAAGGCACCTCGCGCTCCTTTGTGAACGATACGCCCGCGCCGCTCAATATCATGCGAGATTTAGGTGCGTTACTCGTGGATTTTCACGGTCAGCACGAGCATCAATCCTTGCTTCGCGCGGAATCGCACGTGAATTTTATTGATAATTTTGAAGGCGTTGCTCCCGCGCTTGCCGCCTATCAAGCGGAATTTCAGGCATTGAAAACATCCATTCAAGAGCGCAGCGACCTCGCTTCACGCGAGCGCACGCTTGCCGAGCAGTCGGAATTTCGCCGTTTTCAGTTGGAGGAAATTGACCAATTAAAGCCAGAGCGCGGCGAAGAAGAGGCGTTGGAGCAGGAACTTTCCTTGCGCGAGAACGCCGAGCAGTTGCACGACCTCACATACCGCTTGGCTGCTTTGCTCTACGATGAGGAAGATTCCGTGCGCGACCGCTTGGCATCGGCGAAAAACATTTTAGAGGAATTGGCAAATATTGACCGCGAATTTACTGAATACGGCGCGGAATGCCGCTCTGCGATTGCGATTGTAGGCGAGATTGCCAAATTTGCCCAAGCATACCGCGAAAACATTGAGTTCCAGCCCGAACGCTTGGAAGAAATTCGCTACCGATTGCAGCAATTAAGCCGTTTGCGGAAGAAATACGGTTCGTGGGACGAGCTGTTTGCAAAATGGGACGATTTGAAGCGCGATGCAGAACTTTCGGAAAATTTCGATGCCGCTCTCGAGCGCATCAGTGCTGAGATTGAAGCCACACGCGACCGCTTGGCAAAAAGCGCGGAAAAACTCTCCAAAAAACGCCGCACCATTGCTGACCGCGTAGAAAAAACGATTATTTCGACCTTGCAAACGCTCGGAATGCCGCATATTCGCTTTGCTGTGAACTTCGCCCGCGAACTTGCTATTCCTGGAACAAGTGAAAGTGAATTGTACGCGACATTGGACGCAGAGCGCATCGTTGCTTATCCCAACGGCACAGAGAAGGTTGAATTTCTCATTGCCGCCAATCCGGGCGAGGAACTCAAACCGATGGCGCGTATCGCCTCTGGCGGCGAGATTTCCCGCGTGATGCTGGCTTTGAAAGCCGCTCTCGCCGAATCCGACCGCTTGCCAATGATGGTGTTTGATGAAATTGACACGGGTATTAGCGGGCGCATTGCCCAGAAGGTCGGTAAAACCATGCGCGAACTGGCAAAGCATCCGCAAATTATCGCTATTACGCACCAGCCGCAAATTGCCGCTTTTGCCAATACGCATATCATGGTGGAAAAGCGTCAAACCAGCACCAGCACACGCATTTCCGCCGTTGTTCTCAGCGACGACGAGCGCGTCTATGAAGTGGCACGTTTGCTCTCTGGCGAGGAAATCACCAATGCTGCCTTGCAAAGCGCACGGGAGCTCGTCGAAGGACATTGAGGAAAGGATGAAACTTGAGCGTAACGCTCAAGGAGGGCTGAGGGTTGAAAAGTACGTGAGCTTGCAATAAATAAATAAATAAATAAATAAATAACTCACCTTACGCAAAAGACCCTCACCCAACCCTCTCCCAGAGGGAGAGGGCTTCAGAGCTAGTCTCCACCAACCCTCGCCCTCTGGGAGAGGGTCTCGCGCAGCGAGGGGTGAGGGCGGCGTGAGAGTTTGCGTGTAAGGTGAATAAATAATTGTAATTGTTCAGGTCTTCCCGTCGGGCGGCTCACGCGAAGCGCAGAGTACAGGAACGCTGCCGTCCGGCGGGTGCGTCGCTTGTACAGCACTCACTGGACGGGCTACTGTGCTTGTGATAACAGCCGCCCGACGAGATAGTACCTGACTAGTTACAAATAATTTCCGTTACTCCATTTTTTGTGCATTCCAAAAACAATACCATGCCTACAACACCTGTTTTGACGCGCCTTCTCTGCTTTTTTTGCTTCTGCTTCTTTCTCAGTGAAAGTGCTTCGATATTTGCACAAGGAAAAAGCAAAAAATCGAAAACTCCTTCGCAGGAAGCACCCGTAGAAGCCGCACCAGTCGTTGCTCCACAGATATTTACGCTCAAAAACGGCTTACAGGTATTGCTTTTTGAAGACCCTTCGCAGCGCGATTTAACTCTCCGTCTCAACTTTGCAGGCGGCATGGCGGCTGATTTGCAGGATAAGGAAGGCACAGCAGAAATGCTGGCAGAATGGCTCAATTTCAACGCAAAAACGAGCATTACCGAAGTTGTGCCGCCGCTCGACACCGCGCAAACCCGCTTCAATGCCGCCGCTACACCCGATGCAATTACCATCACGCTGCGCGGCGCATCAAATCGCTTTCCCACGCTTGTCACCTTGCTTGTAGAGGCGGCATCTGCGCCCGTGTTTTTGCGTGCCGATATGGAAACCCTGCGCGAGCAAGTTCTGACGCGGGTTCTGACGGCGCAGCATAGCGTCGAGTATTTGATTGATGCAATGTCGGCACGAGTGCTTTTGGGTGATTATCATCCATACGCCCGTAGAGCTGGTGAAACCTCGCTTTCCGCGCTCACCATTAACGAAATAAAAGATTTTCACGCGCTCTTTTTCTTGCCCAATAACGCCTCACTCGCCGTCATTGGCGGTATGAGCAAAAAAGAGCTATTGCCTCTGCTTGAAAAAGCGTTTAAGAACTGGAAATCAGGCGTTATCCCGCGTTTCCCCGATTTAACCCCGCGCCCATTGCCGCAAGGTATTTATCTTGTAGAAGCTCCGAAAGCACGATATATCCGCGCGGGGCGCGTCATTGCTGGCTTGTACACGCCTATTGATACGACCAAAGCCAGCGATTCCACCGCAAAAATTTTCCCTGCAACCGTCTTTGCCTCGCTCGGCGCACCTGTTGGCGCATTCGACGAGGAAGCGATGTTGCAAACCTTGCCCAAACCAGAAAAATGGTATCTGCCGAATAAGTTCGCCACACGCCTGATTCCAAGCGTGATTGCGCCATTTTCAGGATTTGAAAAACTCATTGGGCGTATTGCCAGAGGAGAAAATCCAGCACAAGACCAGATGCCAACCGATTCTACGTTTGCTTCACGCCAAAGCGAGGACGAACGCCGCGTTCAAGCAATGCTGGACTCCGTTCACATCCGCGCAGAGCTGCTCCAAAGCGGCTTGGTGAACAACATCACGCCTGAATACTTGCTCGCCGCTCCGCAGCGCGTGAAAGCAACAACCTTTTCGGATGTACGCGAAACGGCAAAAAAATATCTCGGTACGGCACGGCTTACGATGATTGTTGTGGGCGCACCAGAGGCGTTGAACCCGCTTGTGGGCTTGGGTGTAGCACAGTCGCGCGTGGTCTATCGCTATTCTGACGCGTTGGAGCCGATTATGACGTTTGAAAAAACGGAATTTAATTTGCAAGAAATTGTCCAGAAACACGCACAGGCACTGGGCGGAACGACGGCAGTTGCGTCGTTGCAATCGCTTGTGGCTACGTCGGAATTGCAGCTTTCGGCAATGGGACAGAAATTTCCAGGAAGTATTGTTACCAAACATAAAGCTCCGAATAAAATTTCGCGTATTCTCGAAATCCCTGCAACCCAGATGCTGCAAGCTCTCTGGTGCGACGGCGCGAAAGCATTTGATAAAATTGAAATGATGGGCAATGAACAGCCCTTGCAACAACGCCAAGCAAAAGAAATCGAAAGTGCGCTCTTTGATGCACAAATTTTCCCGCTTCTTTCCCTGCATTCATGCGGCTTCACGGCGGAATTGCTTGGAAAACGTGAAGGGCAAATTGTGATAAAAGCAAGCGCGGCAAGCGGTACCACCAAAACGCTTATGCTAGATGAAACCACAATGCTCTTGTCGAAGATTGAGGAAATGCGCCAAACACCGCAGGGAATTATCAAATCGGTGCAAGAATTTCGAGACTACGAGCGGGTTGGCGGGGTGCAGCTTCCGAGCGTGATTGTACTGCGCACAGGACCTGGCACGCTGATTGGCAAAACAAAATATCAGCTCAATCCCGATATTAGCGATAATGAATTTTTGCCGAAGTAAAAAATTATAGGACTTTTGCAAATGGCGCAGACAGGAGTGTCTGCGCTACCATCTGAACGAGATTTCATACGACTTCAGTAGAACAGACACTCTTGTCTGTTCCATACAATCTGTTCCATACAATCTGTTCCATACAATGAGTATGTTGCGAAAGTCCTACATCAATCACCATACATTTTTCTTTTTCAAGGTCTTCCAATGATGATACTCGATATTGATAACTACTGGCTTACATGGTCATTACTCATGACGTTTATCTCCGTGCGCTATGGCGTGATTGCAGGTGTATTTTTTCTGTGGTGGTACATTGTACGCCGCGAAAAATGGGCGACGCGGAAAATTCAGCAAAAATATCCCGCCAAGCAAGATTACAAGCGGGAAATTGGCTATTCGGTACTCACATTTCTCATCTTTGCAACAATCGCTTCCATTGTGTATTTGCCAAAAGTGCATCCCTATACGCAAGTTCACCGCGACGTAAGTGAGATTGTTGGTGCGAACACTGCTCTGCAAGCCGCATACTGGCTTGGTGGCGTAGTGATGATGCTGTTCGTTCACGATGTGTATTTTTACTTCATGCACCGCATTGTGCATCGCAAAAAAATCTATCCGATTGTCCACAAAGTGCATCATCTCTCGCATAATCCCACGCCGTTTACTGCCTTTGCGTTTCATCCTTTCGAGGCACTGACAGAGTTTCTCATTTTCCCCATCATTGCCTTCACCATTCCGCATACAATCGGCATGATAGCCACGTGGCTGGGGCTGATGACGCTTTACAACGCCTACGGACACTTAGGTTTTGAGCTGTATCCGAAGGATTTCCACAAACATTGGTTGGGGAAATGGATAAATACGTCGGTAAATCACAATATGCACCACAAGTACGCAACCAGTAACTACGGGCTATACACGCTGATTTGGGACAGACTCTTTGGTACAATTCATGCGAAATACGATGAAACCTTCGAGGAAGTATCGGCGCGAAAGCAGGTAGTGTAGTAGAGTAGGACATGTTACAATAAGAAAGCCGTATTTACGCGCTCCGTGCGCATAAATACGGCTTTCTTGTTTGCACGTTGTGTGCTTGAAATATATCCGCCAAAGCTGTTGTGATGAGGCTTTGAGATTGTTTTGTTTGCGTCGTTATGAGGCAGCTTTCCTGCGTTAGGCAGCTTTCTTTTTGCCTTTTTTCTGACGACGTTTGCCGTACGAGCCAGCATAGATTTTACCGCGACGAGAGCGGCGATCGCCTTTACCCATGATAGTCATTCAATAAAAGTGGAACATTGTGTTGATTGTGTATTGATTGCTGACCGACAAGATACAATTTTCGCACCACTCGCGCAAGCATTTCCCGAATGTATTTGAGCGCAGCCTGAGGGCATCGTGAGCGCGTCATGAGCGCAATATCTGGAAAGGTTTTTCTTGGTGAAATGCGCACCATTGCGTACATTCGTGGCTTGGGTGCAGACAAATTTTTTCTTCTTTTTCATCTTTATTGCTTGCTGTATGTTTTCAAAAATTTTGATTGCCAATCGCGGTGAAATCGCGCTTCGAGTGATTCGCACCTGCAAAAAAATGGGCGTGAAGACTGTTGCAATTTACTCCGATGCCGACCAACGCTCGCTTCACGTGCAAGAAGCTGATGAAGCCGTTGCAATTGGCGGTTTTACGCCTCGCGAAAGCTATTTGGTGATGGAAAAAGTGCTGGATGCGGCAATCAAAACAGGTGCAGAAGCAATTCATCCTGGGTATGGATTTTTATCGGAAAACCACGTATTTGCACGGCGTGTGAAGGAAGCAGGATTAGTGTTTATTGGTCCATCGCCAGAGGCAATTGAACAACTCGGCGACAAAACCGCCGCTCGCGCTCTTGCCGAAACAGCAAATGTACCCTTTGCATCTGGCTCCACAAGCGCAGTTGCGTCCTTCGAGGAAGTGCGCCAATATGCAGAAAAAATCGGCGTTCCTGTCATTTTGAAAGCGGCGGCTGGCGGTGGAGGCAAGGGAATGCGTGTGGTGTACGATATGGCAGATTTAGAGTCAGCCCTCGCGGGCGCACAGGGAGAGGCTTTGACGGCATTTGGCGATAACCGTGTTTTCATTGAAAAATACATTGTGCAGCCACGCCACATTGAAATTCAAATCCTCGCCGATGCGCATGGAACGGTGCTGTATTTCCCTGAGCGCGAATGCTCTATCCAACGCCGCCACCAGAAAGTGATTGAAGAATCACCCTCGACTGCCATTACGCCCGAACTTCGCAAAGCTATGGGCGAAGCGGCTTCCCGCCTTGTTCAAGCCTCGAATTACACCAATGCTGGAACGCTGGAGTTTTTGCTTGATGCCAAAGGAAATTTCTATTTCATGGAAGTAAACACACGCCTCCAAGTGGAACACCCTGTAACCGAGATGGTTACTGGCGTGGACTTGGTTGAGCATCAATTACGCATTGCTTCGGGCGAGAAACTTTCCTTGAAGCAAGCAGACCTCACCCCGCGTGGTCATGCGATTGAATGCCGTATTTGTGTGGAAGATGTCTATAACGATTTCTTCCCCGATTCTGGCGTAATCTCGTACTTGTCCTTGCCCGAAGCGGACTATATCCGCAATGAATCTGCGCTGTACGTCGGCTACGAAAGCGGTATTCACTACGATTCGATGGCAGCAAAGCTCATTGTTTGGGGCAATGACCGCCACGAAGCTATTGAGCGCACACTTCACGCACTGCGAAATTATCACCTTGCAGGCTTCAATACCACGATTCCCTTTTGCCTCTTCGCGCTTGATTCCGAGCCATTTCGCTCGGGCAATTACTCCACTTTTTTCGTGCAAGAACAGTGGCGCAAGCAAGTCCCTGACGCAATGCAGAATCTCATTGCCGCCGCTGCCGCCTACACCCGTACACACTTGGATTCACGCCGCACACCGCAATTTTCTTCCGATAGTTTGTGGGCAGGAAATGCACGGTGAAGGTACGAGCATTGTGGAGAATTCCCATAAAAATATCAAACAAAAAAGCCTGAATGCCGCATGGATTCAGGCTTTTTCTTGAGGCTTTGGTAAAATGCTGGTTTTCTGGCACAGACAAGAGTGTCTGTGCTACCGAAGACACGTACAATCTGCATCACGTGGTAGCGCGTAACACTCCTGTCTGCGGCATTTGCGAAAATCCTATTTCTATAATCGTTTCTATAATCGTTTCTATAATCGTGCAAGTTCCGATTGAAAATTGCGCAAACTCGTTGTTGATGTGCGCAAATGCTTGATGTATTCGTGCCAGTCCTGCGATTGCCCTAAAATAGTGCTTTGAATGTGCTGAATACGGCGTAGCGTTTTCACAGCGTCGATGTGGTAATTGGCTTTATGTTCTTTCAGGAGCGTATCCACGTGCTTTTTGTAGAGCAAAACATATTCTGCGGGATGCGTAATGATGAGCGATTCCTCGTATTTCATCATTTCTGGAATATTTTTTTCAATTGTTTTCCAGAGTTTTGCCATATCGCCTTGCTCGTGGTAAATTCCCGCAAGTAGAGGCGTTACCAAACCTGAATACGCATACGTATTTTCCTTCAAGAGCTTCATTGCAGCAGAAATCATCTGTTGTTGAATATCGGCAGCCTCGCCGGGATGCAAGTATTTTTTTGATTCCGTAATAATGGAAATAGTCCATTTTCCTTCGTTAAGAACAGTGCGGAAGAGTTCTTGAATGCGCTCATAGCTATTCGTTGCGACGAAGTGCTTTATCAAAAGCGCGTAGAATGGATGCTCGAATGCGTCCATACTGCGCTGAAAGGGTTCAAGAGGGTTTGAAGCGTGTTTTGCGGTACTTCCAAATGAAAAAATGGGTGTTCCGAAAACATTGAACATTGGTACTTTGCTATCATTTTTCAAATGTCCGAGAAAAATGCGCAAAAGCGCGTCGTAGTTGTTGTTTGCAACATAGTATTCCGAGAGCATTTGCAAGAGTGGGAGCTTCATTTGTGCATTGCCCGGGATTTTCAAAATACCTCGCTCGGCAATTTCCATTGCTTTGAGAATATTCTTTTCTTCCTCCTTCCAAAACTTCGCAAACTGCACGTAATCAGGGATATGCGTGAGGTTGTTTTCCATCATTTTTATTCGCGCTGCTTTGTCGTTGGTTTTGGTGAAAATCGCCTCCAGAAATGGCTTGACTGCTTGCTTTTCCCACGAGTTTGTGACTGCAAAAAACTCTTTGGTGAAAATATCATAATCCTCCCTCTCAAGGCAAAATTCCTGACTAAAGGCAAACACTGGGCGGGCATCGTACGCATGAGAAACGATGAGTTTACGCACGACACTCGCAATCTTCTCAAGAAAGGTTGTTCGCTGGTCGGGCGTTGGGAGGCGTTCCTGATTCATGGTAAGAACATCCTTGCACAGAGCGTCGTAGGCATCCTCAATACGGCGCGAATTCACGGTTCTTTCACTAAAAAGCTCAAGCAAACTCAGCAAAATTTCCGTTTTTGGTCGCCATTGGTGCATGCGCGGAAGCTGGTCAATACTGGCTTGCAGGGCTTGTAATTGTTTCATAAATGCTGTTGCGGTGAAACGCTTAAACTCAGCATTTTTTCTGGGGAATATCTTGAAAATTTCTTTGGAAATTCCTTCCAACACCTCATCGTTATTGGAACGGAAGCGAATGAGCAAGTCGCGCTTCACGTCGGGATATTTATCGGCAAACTGCACAAGCAGCGTGGTAAGTTCGCTCGTCGAGAGCATTTCCAAATGCTGCTGCAATACGCTTTCCGCGCCTTTTTTGGCGTTTTTTTTCGTGCTTTTCGCGGTGCTGCTTTTTATATCACCTTCGCCTCCCGCGCCCGCCTCCTGTGCGGTTTTTGTACGATTCAATTTCCGAGCAATGACACCAGTCCCAGAAGCCGCTCCAAGACTAGCATTCGCACTGCCAAAGCGTCGTGCATACTCGTCCGTATTGCGGTAATGTAGCAGTGCCGCAAGAACGGCAGTTTGAGCTAATTCAGGATTGCCTTCAATGTCGGAATCCCAGACTAGCCCGCTTTTGGCGTTTTCGCTCATGTCCACGTTGCGCTCTGTGCCTTCAATGAGGAGCGTTCCATACACCACGTTATCGCTGATATTGAATTCGGTATTCAACACAGCACCTTGCGCAATGAGCTTTTGTGCGGCATTCAAGGGAGCAGTGCCAAAATGTTCTTTCAGCGCGTCATCGCTGAGATTGTTAAAGAAAAGAGTAGAAGCCATTGTTCATCAGTGTTGAGTTGTCGGTGTTGAGTTGCCAGTATTGAGTTGCTGGTATTGAGTTGTCATTGTTAAGTTTTGAGTGTCGGCTGAATATTTATCCTTCTGCGCACAGTGTTCAAGCGCGTTCCAGCCAAACAGTGTTCATGCGTCCTTTTCCCTTAATTTCGATTTCACCGCGTGGAGAGCAGATATAGTCTTGTGTTGGAGCATTTTTTGTTTCTTGCACCAAGCGTTCTGCAAAAATATCTGAGCAATGAATTTTCCCCGCAATCCCTTGCGATTCCATGCGCGATGCAATGTTTACGGTATCGCCCCAGAGGTCGTAGGCAAACTTTCGCTTGCCAATCACGCCCGCAACCACCGACCCCGAATGCAGTCCCACTCTCATTTCCAATGAAATGTCGAACATTGTGCTGAGATTTGCAATTACTTGTTGCATTGCTAAGGCAGTATTGGCGGTGCGTGTGGCGTGGTCGTGTTGCGGGAGTGGCAGCCCCGCAACTGCCATGTAGCAATCCCCAATCGTCTTGATTTTTTCCAAGCCATGTTCTTGGGCAATTGCATCGAACTCCGAAAAGACGGTATCAAGCATACCAACAAGCTCTTCGGGCGAAGTTTTGCTCGCAAAGACCGTAAAACCAGCAAGGTCGGCAAAAAGAACGCTCACACTCTCGAAACGGTCGGCAATCAGCTTTTCCCCTGCCATGAGGCGTGTTGCAATGCTGCGTGGAAGGATATTCAAGAGCAATTCATCCGAGCGTTCGCGTTCTTGTTCAATGATGATATTTTTTTCCTGCAACGCCGTATTTGCAAGCTCAATCTCGCGTGATTGCTCGGTTTGGATGTCGAGTGCGCGAGAAATTTCCTCATTTGCATTTTCCAATTCCAGTGTGCGCTCACGAACTTTGCTTTCCAATTCTTGTTCGGATTGCCGCAGCGTTTCAATCATCAATTCCGTACTCCGCAAGGCTTCGTCTTGTGCTATTTTCTTTTCTTGTTTGATAACATTGATGCGGTCTGCAAGCCCTAACGACAATAGAAAAATCTCTAACGCCGAGCCAATTTGCAAACCGTACACCGTCAAAATTCCACTCGGCAAAAGGTTCAAATTGCGCAAAGCCGCCATGCTGATAGACGTAAGCAAAAGTACCCATGCAACAAGGAAATATCGGGCGGGACGGTAGCCCTTACGCAAGCAAATAACGGAAACACCGACAATAATTGGCAACGTAAAAATTGGCGCACCATACATAAATCGAATAGCAGTGCTGTACGGCAGAATGAACGCAAGCAGCATTCCCACAAGGAAATACGCCATCATTACATTCATAAAGCGGTGCATTCGCGGAGCAAAGTGGCGGGTATTCAAATAATTTTGCGAGAATACAAAAATGCTCAATCCCGAAAAGCCCATGAATACTATCACCGAGCGATTATGCCATACAGGAGCATTGCCCCACAAATACTGAAACGCAAGACCATTCCAAATAAAAAGAAACATCCCGTAACACAGAATATACGCGACATAAAACAAATAACTCGCATCGCGTAACGAAATGTACACAAAGAGGTTATAGCCAATCATCACGAGCAAAATACCATAAAAAATTCCGAGCAAAAATTGCTCATTTGCAATGTGCCTGCTCATCGCTTCGCCAGTGCGGAACATGATAGGAAAGGTCATGGAGCCTTGCGATTCCAAACGCAAATATACCGTCATCGTTTGCGCTCCGTCCATTCTTCGTGCTGACGATGAATCAGTATGAATGCCAGTATTTGTGAGGCTTGTAGGCTGCGGCAAACGAAAACATGGCATACGGTACGAAATATCACGCCCATCTGCAAACGGAAGCATATCACCGCTTTGACGCGCTGTATAGGAGACTGTATAGGCGGCTGTATAGGCGGCTGTATAGGCTTGCGTAGCTGTTATATTCGGTGGCTCAGGACTTACCGAAAGGTTGGGCGTAAAGAAAACGATATGGTCTAGCTGCGGATAGGGAATCTCCAAAAACCAGTCGTGATGCGCTTTTGCGGAAGTCAATACTTCTTGCGAAAATTCAAGGGTCAATCGAACCCAATACACCGATGTTGTATGTCCAAAGTTGGGGTCGCTTGTGCCTGTATAGCGCGTAAACGCTTGCATATTCTCCTGTGCAGATATTTCTTTGAAGCTCAGTTTACCCGTGCGGTCTTCGAGAATTTCCAAAAAGCTGTTTGCATTGTATTCTTCCCTATCGGCAGAGAGGCGCAGCAAGGTCGGCGCAGACGAAACCTGTCCCAGAACCCGCATAGGGACAAGAGAAGCGCACAAGAGCATCGCAACAAGGAAGAATGCCACAGTGCGCACAAAGAAAGAACACAAAGGACAGCAAGAGTACATATCGGCAAGAGGAAAAAATGGAAAGTATTTCGCCAGTTTTTACTATTAGGACTTTCACAGATGGCGCAGACAAGAGTGTTTGCGCTACCACGTGATGCAGATTTACGCGTCTTCGGTAGCACAGATGGCGCAGACAAGAGTGTCTGCGCTACCACGTGATGCAGATTTACGTGTCTTCGGTAGCACAGACACTCTTGTCTGTGTCACAAAACGAACATTTTGCGAAAGCCCTATGTAAGATTTTACGCCTCTTCCAAAGGAAATGCGACCACAAAAACTGCCCCATTGCCAAACGAGGATTCGCACCAAATTTGCCCATTCATACTTTCTACCAAGCGTTTGGCAATGGACAAGCCAAGCCCCGTCGAATGCTCGCCGCCAGTGGGTTGGGCGGAAAGGCGAGCGAATTTTTGAAACAACTTGGACTTATCCTCTTCCGTCAAGCCTGGACCTTGGTCGCGCACCACGAGCAGCGCAGTGGGTATTTGCAAGCGTTCGAGAGCCTGTATTCCCAAGGCTCCCAGCATGGAAGGGTGCATTTTTACATCGTCGGTATGAGGACGAATTTGCAAGGTGCGCACAGAAATTGTCGTCTGGCGCGGCGAGTATTTGACAGCGTTGGAAACAAGATTGTCCGCAATTTGCCGAAGCAAACCTTCATCCAACAAGCATGGAATTTCGGACGCATTGGCTTTGAATTCAATCGTGATGCGCTTGTTTGCTGAGGCTAAACGATAGCTATCGCAAACGCTTTTTGTGAGCGCGAGCAAGTCTTCTTGGCGCATGTTTGGCTTGATTGCGCCTTGTTCGATTGCATTAACATCCAACAAATTGCGGACAATTTCAAACATTCTATCCACCGATTGCGCCATCGTTAGTGCCATACGATTCAGGTAGCCAGGCTTGATGTCGTCGCCGCTTCGGAGAATTTCAATCATCCCTTTCAAGCCCGTAAGCGGGTTCTTGAGGTCGTGTGCAGCAATTCCTAGAAACTCATTTTTCTCATTGTTTACTTCCGCCAATTGGACAAGTTTTTCCTGCAACTCAGCGTTCATGCGCTCTGTGAGCATTTTCTGTTCTTCAAGTAATTCTCGCTGATGCACGAGTTCGGAGTTTGCTTGCTGAAGGCTTGTGTTTGCTTGCTCGGTTTCGAGTGTTTGCTCCTGCAATATCTCCTGTTGGCGTAAAATGGACGTATTCATCTCGGCAAGCTCCAGATTTCGCTCGTGTTCGAGTTCGCGCTCGCGCTCTGCAATGGAGCGTTGTTCCTTCTCTTCAGCCAATCGGCGTTGCGCTTGAGCATTGTACATTCCGAGCGCGAAACATTCCATCACAATTTGCACTGCTCCAGCGAGCGTACCAAGTTTTGCCGAGAAAAAATCACCATACTCAGGAAGGAAGCTGCTGCCGACAAAGTTTGCAAAAATAGTGCTTGCATTGCATAACGCCCACGAACAAATGTACACCCAATACGAAAAGCGCAACAATTCCGAGCCTCGCCGAGCAGCCATGTAGCCGCTTGCAATAATCAAAACGATAACAACAATCGTAATTGCACCAGCAACTGCGAGCGGTATAATGCCCAATGCAGAAGTAATAATGAATACCCCGCAAACACCCATCGCGCCAAGAATAATGCGGTCGAGACGAGGAGCGTAGAGGGCGGTATTACAAAAATTGCGCGAGAACAACAGCGAAAGCAAACACGACACAAACACACAAACAGTCAGAACCCTTGTATTATAGCGGGGTATATCGAACCATAGAAATTCGCCAAACACCCCCGATACGGCGGTGAGTGCGCCCAAGCTCCCCAACAAATGCAAAACGACAATAAAATACAAACGATTCAGCGTGGCAAGGTACATTGCGCTATTGAAGAGAATCATGCACCAAAGGATGCCCCAAACAAAGCCATAAAAATTAAAATCGCTATGCTCAAGCCGCGTAAATCCTTGCTGTGTGTAGAGAACAAGATTGAACAAGAGAGGATTGGTGCCATATGCGCAGAGGTAGAACGTTTTTGTTTGCTGTGCCGCTAGTTCAATGGTGAACACGGCTCGCCGCCGCTTCATTGTGCGGGAGTCAATAAATATCGCGTTTCCAGTGTATTCTTGCATAAAACCGCCCTCTGGAAGTGGCTGATACAATATCACGGAATCAACGATGGTCGTAGCGGCATCAAAAATACGCGTGATGGGCGTATTTTGGGTGTTTCGCACCGTAACACGAATCCAGACTTTATCGGATGTGTAGCCGAAATTGGGGTGTTCGTCCTCCGTTTGCCGAAAAAATTCTGCAAAGCGCGGCGAACTCACACTTTCAATGGTGCTGGTTCCTTCAATATCGCGAAAATACGCGGCATTGGTGCGTATTGGCTGTACGTCGGACTCATCGTAAATATTGACAACAAGCAACGGCATACGTACTTGAGTTGGTGCGATTGCTTGAACGCTAGTATTTGCGGGTATTGCGGGAGACTCCTGTGCAATACTCGGAGAAATGAGCGTACAAAAAACAAGGCAAACAGATACCCCCAACACCCACAAGTGTTGTATGGATGCCGCTTGGAAGCGACAATATCCTAAAAAATGGAAGAAAAGGCACTTCATACAAAAAACAAAGAAAAGCAAAATGATAACCTAAATCCTAAATAACGACGTTCGTAAATGGTGCAAACATGAGTGTCTGCACTACTATCAAACTCAGTTGTCATGCGGCTTCGGTAGAGCAGACACTCTTGTCTGCTCACAAAAACGCACTTGTGCGAAAGTCATGCTCATAACTAACGACGGCATGACCAGCAACTACCGCACAACCGTGAAAGGAAGACGCTGTATCGCGCCAGCACACTCGATTTGCACCATGTACATCCCAGAAGGAAATGTGTGAACATCCAAGAGTGCATGCTGTATGCCGCTTTGCATCGCGGTTTCGGGGATTTCAATAACATTCGCGCCAAGCATATTCACGACGCGGAAGCGCACCATTCCTTGTTGCTTCAGCGTAAAACGCACGTGAGCCGCATCCTGAGCGGGATTTGGCATTATTTGCGTCTGCGCTTGTTCAAAGGGCGATGTAACATTATTGATGATATTGAGAATGCGCTCGGGGAAAAGCCGCACCGTTACTGGATAGTGGTCGCTGGTGGTTTGTACATACGATGGAATAAACGACGTATTTTCTACCTTCTCCGCGCCTTGAATCATCGCCGGACGCATGGCAAGATTGCTCACGAGGATATTATCAATCATGCTATTTCCGCTTGCAAAGCTGCTTAAACCTTGTCTTCCCAGCGAAAGCGTTGCAGGAAAAAAGCGAAGTGAATCGTTCAAAAACGGCGCGTAGGGCGACACTTGATTGCTCACAGTGGAAACGGTTAAGCCGTCATTGAAATCACCAAGAAGCACAAGCGCGGCGTACTGAGCAAGCGGGCGTAACGCATCGTACAAAAGAATGGCATCTAACGTGCGAAGCTCGTAATCACGCGCTGTGGAGCCAGCTTTTGCATGAATAACGATAAAACTCATTGTACGCGGTGCATTGCGCAGGCGAACATCCATCAAAAAAGGAAAGCGACCCGCCGCAAACTGTGTATTGGTAAGCAGCATCGTTGTTCGCACGGTATCCATATCAGCTTTCTTGTACAAAAATGCGGTGCGCTGCGGGACAAATTGTGGTTGTGGCGGTGCGAAGGTGCTTATCGCCATGCCGTAGCGCGGCAGAGAATCGGTAATTTGCCGAAAGAGCGCGTTATTACTCACTTCTTGCAGACCAATAATGTCCGCATCAATGCTATCCAGCACGCGAATTGCATTGCGAAGTTGCAAAAGCGAATCCGCCGGACCCAGCACCGTGACACCATCATTATCACGCGGACGACCAAACCATTTCATGTTCCACGTCGTAATATCCAGTGTGCGTGATTTGGGAATAGAATCAAACGGATTCGCTTGCGCAGATTGTCCCAAATCAGCGAGAAAGCGCGGCGCAATCTGGTATGTACCGCGAAATTGCCCCAGCAACCCCACTACCGCCACACGACCGCGTGGAATGCTTGTATTGACGAGATTTGTTCCGTTGGTGATACGTATTTGTGCGGTTGTCGAGCCATCGGAAACAAGATAGTTGGTGTTTCCACGAAAAACGCCAGAGTCAAGGAATTGTACGTTGTTCAGGCGAATAAGAAGGCTTTCCAAATTTTCCGCAATCTCCCGCACGCCCAGATTTCGCGGGCTTGGTGGCACACGGTTTCCGGGAATAAGCCTCCACGTTACGCCATTGCCAGAAATTTGCAGAAGACCGCTCCCTAGAACGCCCGCCGTTGCTTGAAATTCGGCAAGTGCGCCAGTAATTTCTACCGAATCGCCAATTGCTGTACCGCTTGTAAAGGACGTATTGAAAATGGCGAGACCGCCCGTCGCATCTTGCACGTATGATGTCGTGCCAAGCTCTGCCGCCGAGCCAACACGCCCCGCCACACGCACAATGGTTGCCAGTGGCTGTTTGCGAGCTTCGGAAATGGCTTGGAGAGGAGGCTGCTGTGCAAGGATTGAAGGGACATTCAGGAGATTTGACCAAAGAATGAATATCAAAAAGAGAAAGAGTTTTTTCATAGCAATTTTACAGCAATGTGGTGAAAACGTAAGGAATAGTCCTGAACAGGACAAATACAAACCGAAGCGCGAAGTTACGTAGAAATTCCGTGAGCATCAACGAAAATAGGGCAATTTCTTATCGCAAAAGCGCATTTTCCGCAAAACATATTTGTACGCACGACGGAAAATTCCGTATTTTTGCCCAATTCTTCGTGCTACCTTCATTAACCATCATTTTTTCGGCACTATGGCAGCAACGCAAAAGGGCATTCTTTCTCGCTTCATAGATTGGTTTCTTCCACGTACGCTTCATCGCGAAAACAAAAAAGAACTCCAACGCGCTCGTTTATTCATTATCATTGTTCTCTCAAACTGGGCATTGGCACTTATTTCGATTGTCAATGTTCTGGCGACAGGCAATCTTCAATCCATTCTTGTAACAATAGGCTTTGCGCTTGCGCACTTTACGTGTTTGCTGGTGTTTAAGTACACGGGCGCACTGAAACTCTGCCTCAGTATTGACCTCGCGGCGGTGCTTGTGGTGTCCGTCCTGACGGTTTCGATTGCGGGCGGCTTGCAGTCTGCCAGTGTGTGGCTTTTTGGGGCAGTACCGCTTTTGCCAATGCTTATTTTAGGACAACGAAGCGGCTGGATGTGGGTGAGCATCTCGCTCGTAGCGGTCGTTGGGATTGGCATATTGCATGGCATTGGTGCAGAATTCCCGCCAGCTCAGGCGCAACCTGCTGTTGGATTGATTTTGCAAACGGCAATTATGATTCTCGTGTTTGCTGGAATCACCCAATTTTTCCTTACCGAGCGTCACCAGTCCGAAGCGGCATTAGAACTCGAAAAACTCTCGGTCGAGCGCAAAGTGGAAGAAGCACGCGAAGAATTGCGCAAGGAACAGGAAGTAGCACAGATGCGCGATGCAGAGAATTTACGTGCCGTGCAGGAGCAGCAAAAGTATTTAGAAGAAAGTGCGCGGCAAATTCTGGATGCAATGCAGCGTTTTGCATTTGGTGATTTGACTGCAAACGTAGATTCCAACGGGCGCGAAGACGATATTAACAAAATTTTTACGGGATTTAATCGCAGCGTTACATCGGTGCGGAAATTGGTTGAGCAGGTTGTTCATAATGTGGACCAAACCAGCACCATTGCTGAACATATCAGCTCGGCATCGGGACAAATGGCAGCCACGAGCGAGGAACAATCGGCACAAGTTGCCGAAATTGCTTCCGCCGTTGAAGCAATGGCGCGGTCTGCGAATGAGAATGCGCAACACACAGCGAAGGTAAATGTCATTACTGTTCAAAACGGCAAAAATGCCACCGAAGGCGCACAGGTTGTGGATGCGGCAGTAAATAAAATTCAGGAAATAGCACGCGTGGTAACGGGCGCAGCGCAAGTCGTTGAAAAGCTCGGCAATTCTAGCGCAGAAATTGGCGAAATTGTGCAGGTAATTGAAGAAATTGCCGACCAAACAAACCTATTAGCCTTGAATGCCGCAATCGAAGCAGCCCGCGCAGGCGAGCAAGGACGCGGCTTTGCGGTTGTTGCCGATGAAGTTCGCAAACTCGCCGAGCGCACGGCACAAGCAACGAAACAAATTAGCCAGACCATTAAGCAAATTCAACGCGATACCGATGTGGCAGTGCGAGGCATGAAACAAGGCGATACCGAAGTCCGCGAAGGCTTGGAGCTTGCACGCCGCGCTGGAACTGCGTTGGAGGGGATTGTAAACGGTTCGCGCGAGGTGGAAACAATGATTGCTGGCACAGCACAAGCCTTGCAAACGCAATCGTCGGTCTCTATTGAAATTGCAAAAAATATCGAACACGTTTCCGCATCGGTGCATGAAACCACGATGAGCTTGAGCGAAATTGCGGGTTCTACCGAGACCTTGCGGGGCTTGACGGAAAATCTCCGCGAACTTATTGGACAGTTTGATATTGGCGAAACCCAGCAAATAGGCGGCTCCAAGCAAGCACAATTATTGCGATAAGGTTGTGGACATCATTACTTTACTCACCTTACGCATATCCTCGTGCCGCCCTCACCCCTCGCTACGCGAGACCCTCTCCCAGAGGGCGAGGGTTGATGAGAACTAGCTCTGAAGCCCTCTCCCTCTGGGAGAGGGTTGGGTGAGGGCGATGTGCGTAAGGTGAATTACTTTATATTGGACAGACAAGAGTGTCTGCCCTACCGAAGCCAGTATTTATACGGTAGCGCGTAAAACTCTTGTCTGCGCCATGAGATGCCAAACTCTTGTATCCACAATCGTAACCATTTGAACCACACACCCACGTATGACCCAAAAAACACTTGATAACACCTTCATTCAGTATGGTATTCGCAGCGATGATTTTGTGCTGCTGGAAATGCTAGCACAAAAGCACGGCATTGACTTCGGCTGGCTTCAAACCTTGTTCCGCACACTTAATACCGAAAAAGCCCGCCATGAAGACCTCGACGAAAAAGCCCTTGAACGCATGATAGAATCAGCCTTGCAGAACATTCGTGCAGATGGTGAATTGAAATTCTATTCCTGATTTCAGTTGTGGTGCGCGTGTGGACTTGATAATTTGAGCTATTGAAAAAAAAAAATGCCTGTGTTACTGATAGATACGCACTTCAGTAACACAGGCATTCTTATTGATGCCTCTTTGAATACATTTGGCAGATTATTCGCCAAAGTATATTTGAAGAGGCACAGACAAGAGTGTCTGTGCTACCGAAGCCAGCATTCATCGGTAGCGCAGACACTTTTGTTAGCGATATAAGACGCGCAAAATACATTTGGCAAATACCTACTCCATCACCACGCTCACGCTTTCCGCCACACAAACGGGTTTATCGCTGCCCTCGCGCTCGACGGCAAGGTCGAGATACACTTTATGTCCGCCTGGACCGCTTTCTACCTCGCGTAGCACCGCACTCATGCGCAAGCGGCTTCCCGACGGAACGGGCGAGATAAATCGCACTTTATTGTAGCCATAATTGAGCATCATTTTTGCGGAATCAACGGTCATAAGTCCGTAGAGGAACTGCGGTGTGAGAGCGAGTGAAAGTAAGCCGTGCGCAATTGTTGTCCCAAACGGTGATTGCGTTTTGGCGCGTTCCACGTCCACGTGAATCCATTGCTGGTCGAGCGTTGCATCGGCAAAGGTTTGAATCATTCCCTGCGAAACCTCTTGCCAAGCCGATGTACCAAGTTTTTTTCCAATAAATGTTTTCATTGCCGCAACATTGCTGAAACGCACTCCGTATTCAGTACGCGACACGCCTTCTGCCAATGCTTGCTCAGAACCCGCTTCAGTGCTTGCTTTTGGAGATTCTCCTTTTGCATCTGCTTTTGTTTCTGCTTTCTGCGGACGTGCTGAGGGCGCGTCATCACTGGGGTTGTAGGCATCCGTGACGACAACAGCTTTGCCAATAACGTTGCGATTCATCAGAGCATCCAGAGCTTTCGGCGCGTCGGCGAGGGAATACACCTTGTACACGTGTGGTTTCAGCTTGCCTTGCACAAGGAAATTCGCCAGTTCGACGGTATTTTGGAAGGCTTTTGCGGATTCGCGCTGCACAAAACTTCCCCAGAACACGCCTAAAATGGCGCATCCCTTCAAAAGTGCGAGATTGAGCGGTATTTTGGGAATATCACCCGCCGCGTAGCCAACGGTCAGATATCGGCCTTTCCACGCCATTGTGCGTATTGCAGGCTCGGCGTACTTATCGCCAATGGGGTCATAAACCACGTCCACGCCTTTTTCGCCAACAATGGTTTTTAAGGCTTCACGCAAGTCTTGTTCGGCATAGTTAATCAAATGCTCCGCGCCTTTTTCCTTGCAAATAGCCAGCTTTTCCGCCGATGACGCAGCCGCAATCACATTCGCACCCATAAGTTTGCCTAATTCTACCGCAGCCAAGCCCACGCCACCGCCCGCACCCAAGACAAGGAGCGTTTCCCCAGCTTTGAGTTCGGCGCGGTCTTTCAGCGCGTGGTACGAGGTTGCGTGATTGTAAAAAAAGGCTGCACCGCTCACAAAATCTATCATCGGGGGAATAGGAACGCAGCGTGTAGCCTCTACCAAGACTTCATCTGCCATACCGCCCCAACCCGTGAGTGCGAACACGCGGTCGCCAACTTTGAAACCCTTCACACCCTCGCCAACTTCTTTCACAATACCCGTTACTTCACCGCCGGGCGAGAACGGAAGCGGTGGCTTGAATTGGTACTTGTTTTGAATCATCAAGGTATCGGGAAAATTCACCCCACATGCTTTCACGGTGAGAATGAGATGCCCCGCTTGCAGTGTTGGTGCGGGTGCGTCGGTAAAAGTAAGCGTGTCGGGCAAGCCGAAGGTCGTGCAAAGAAGAGCTTTCATGGGCATTGGAAATGGGATTGAACAACGTGAATTAAATTGGACTTACACAAAACACCTGTTTTCGCTGTCATTCCGACGTAGGTCGGAATCTATCGGAAACGTGAAAACGACATGGATACCGACCTACGTCGGTATGAACGATAGGATATTGCGAAAACCCTATCAAGAAAAAGATGAAGTGAAAATGAAAGAGCAAAAAACTCAGAAGCCGCATGCTAACTGGCTTCTCCGCTTGATACACTTTTGCAAAACAAATCTACCGAAATCCAACAGTCCCTGTTTTCTGCACTCCTTTATTCCACGAATCCAAGAGTTTGGTGCGCCCTGCAATGAGCTTTTCCGCGTCTGGCATGCTCAAAACGAGCGTTTGAAGGTGTTTCAGATATGTTTCGCGGTAGATTTTCTGCACCTCCGCCAAATACGGATGCACACGCGAATACACCGCCACATGCTCGGTGTTCGCGCCAAGAAAGACATCGCGGTCAATCGCGCCATTTTGCACGAGTGATGCTGCCATGTCCCAGTAGCTAGTAACCATGCGGTATTGGCGGCTACCTTCAAAACTTTCGAGCAGCAAATTTACAATTTCTTGTGCGCTTTGCGGTTGAAATTTGGTAACATACCATTCGCGGGCATCCCGCATTTCCGCGTCGCGGCGGAGTTCGTAGAGCTTTAGCACGACGCTCGCGCTATCGGTTTTATTGATTTCCATAGTACAATCTCTCGTAAAAGTGGTTTGGTAAATGAAACAGACACAGTTTTTGAAGTATTTCAGAGGAATATCAGAGGAATATCAATGCGAATTAAAAGATAGTTTTGACACTGATTAAAATGATTTGACTGATAAATGCTGATAACAGATTGAAGAATAATGATTTGAAAAGATTCTTTTTATATCACTCCACATCATTTATCTGTGAAAATCATTTTTACCAGTTAAATCAGTGTCAGAAAAATCAATAATTTAACCTAACTTTTAATTGGCATTATCAGAGGAATATCAGAGGAATATCTTACCGCCGATACCGCCGCACATAATCGTGGAAATTCCACGCCGAGAGCTTATCCAGCACCGCTAACACGCCATTGCGGAAAAGCTGAATTTTCTCGTCGTCGGTGAGGGTAAAATCTATTGCGCTGATGTAATTTTCGATAATTTCTGCTTCGCCTTCTTTCCCCTCAAAATTAGTATTGATGCGACTTCCAATCCGATTGCTGACGCGGATAATTCTCACGGTATTGCCCGGATTATTTTTGATATAGCCCTTATCTCCGTGTTGGCTGGCGGTTTGGAATATTGCCAAACCAAGCTGGACTAAATTCTCAATGCCCTGTGTTTGAGCGCGTTCTGGGCTTTGGTCTTCAATCGTGATACCAAAAGTGGGACATTTCGGAGGCGCGGAAAAATCGGAAACATCGAAGAGCGAAAGGGGGAAATTGGAAACAATAAAACCATCCACAAAGCAGGTAGAATGCGGTGCGGTGATGTTTTCTGGTGGCGTTGAAAAATCACCCAAGCGATACGGTGCAAAAAAAACGGGAATAGACGCTGACGCTCGCACAAGGTCGCCGATGAGAATGGAATTAGGGTCGCGAACGTAATCGGGCAAATCAAGCGGAAAGACAGCTTTGGTGCGGTGTGTGATGTCGGAAGCAACGATTTGAAAATCTTGCTCTAATTGCTCGCCATCAATCGTGATTGCATCCACACGCCATTTTCGACGAAGCGCACCGACCGTGAAGGCAGCACCGTTATTGAGTTTCTCAAGCTCTTGACACAGAAAGGCTTTCAAGCGTCCGCCCGGATTCAAGCCCAGACGGAGCATCACTTCGTTCATATTCCGTGCGGCTGCCAGCATGATTTTCGCTCGCGTGAGCATGGTTTCGAGCGCGTTTTCGTTGTCTGGCAACGTCAGCAATTTGATAACCGCTTGAGCATCATCGCCACCATCGGCAAAGCTAAGGAAGTCAATATTGGCAAGAATATCCAGTAATTGTGCGGTTTTGTGGTCGGCGGCACTTTTTCCTGCACATGCAAGAAAGGCTGCATTCAGCGCACCAGCACTTGTTCCGGCAATTTTACGAAAACGCAAACCACATTCTTCCAACGCGTACAAGGCTCCCAGCGCACCAATACCTTTTACGCCGCCGCCTTCAATAACGACATCAATAAAACCAATCCGCTCGCCAGAGGGTGTGGTAAACAGTAAATTGGTTGCAATTTCTGGCGTAAAATGCTTACGGAAGTGCTTGATTTCTTGCTCGGCGGCGGCAATGAAGTCGTAGGATGTAAGCATGGAAGGAAGAAGGAATATTGTCGTTCTTTTTCTTGAAGTTTAGATAAAATTCTACAAACCGCATAAAATCTTGCCTCCGTGCGCCCCCTCACCCAACCCTCTCCCAGAAGGAGAGGGCTTCAGAAACGTTTGATTTTCTTCGTCTTAGCCCCTTCTCCCTTTGGGAGAAGGCGGGGGATGAGGGTGGCGACGAGCAATTTTATCTAAACTTCAACTGTTCATTACACAACACAATTCCTTGTCCAGTGGCACAGACATTCTTGTCTGTGAGTCTTGATGAGGGGTTCAAGCGACAGACAAAAATGTCTGTGCCACTGAAGGCTTATTCTATCCAGCGTTCAAAGATTTTGTCGTGTACTGCGTGTGCTACAAGTGTTCAAGTCGTTTTCTTACGCTTCCAGCCCCGCCAACTGACCATTTGTGGAAGCCTGTCCTTTCGGAGCATAGCCTTCTTTGCGGAAAAATTCCTTGATATTCTGCGCTGCTTGGCGAATACGATGCTCGTTTTCAATGAACGCAATACGCACGTATTCATCACCATACGGACCAAAGCCAATGCCGGGACTGACAGCAATATGCGCTTCATTGATGAGCTTTTTCGCAAATTCTAAACTGCCCATTGCACGAAACGGCTCTGGAATTTTTGCCCACACAAACATACTTGCTTTTGGTTCTTCCATCGCCCAGCCCGCACGGTTGAAGGATTCTACCAATACTTTCATACGTTTTTCATAGGTTTGGCGAATTTTCTCCACGTCGTCGTCGTGATTGTTGAGTGCTTCAATCGCAGCAACCTGCAACGCCGTGTGTACGCCGTAGTCGTAGTAGCTTTTAATTTTCGCCAGCACGCCTACAAGCCGCTCATTTCCTACCATGAAGCCCATGCGCCAGCCTGCCATGTTGTAGCTTTTGGACATCGTGAAGGTTTCCACCGCAACATCTTTCGCGCCTTCAACCTGCATGATGGACGGCGTTTTGTAGCCATTAAAGCAAATATCGGCGTAGGCAATATCGCTCACAATATAGAAGCGTTCTTTTTTCGCCAACGCCACCAATTCCTTGTAAAAATCAAGCTCGGCGGTGATGGTTGTGGGATTATTTGGGAAATTTACGACCACAAATTTCGGCTTCGGAATGGCTTCCTTGATAGCTTTGGAGAGATTCGTAAAGAAATCTTCATCAGGCGACAATTTCACGCGATTCACATTTCCACCCGCAATCACCACGCCGTAGGTGTGAATGGGATAGCTTGGGTCCGGCACCACCACAAGGTCGCCTGGATCCACTGCCGCAAGCATGAAGTGTGCGTAGGCATCTTTTGAACCAATGGCAGAAATGGCTTCGGTTTCGGGATTGATATACACGCCGTAGCGACGCTCGTACCATTTAGAAATCGCTTCACGCAATTTCGGAATGCCCTTTGAAGCCGAGTAACGGTGCGTTCTCGGACGCTGCAAGACCTCCACTGCTTTTTCGACAATCGCCGCCGGCGTGTCGCCATCGGGATTGCCCATGCTGAGGTCTATTACGTCGTGTCCGGCGTAGCGAGCCTTCATTTTGAGGTCGTTGATATGTGCGAAAATATAGGGCGGAAGCCGTTTTATGCGGTTGAATTCAATTTCTTGGAACATAGAGAGTACGTGAAAAAAGAAACAAAGAATTGATTACAAAACTACTACAACGCAACACAGCAGACAAGCGTACTTGTCTGCTGTGCAAATTATTCTTCAAAAATTCGGGAAGACTGCGGAGCGACAATCTTTAACACCGCATCAGAGCTTCTTTCGGCGAACTTCCATCGGCGGCGTAAAACTATATTTTTGGTCTTTGGGATTTGCCTCTACCGTCCGTGCTTGCACGGTAAACGTGGCATTGATTTGCGGAAAGACCACAATGGCTTCGTGCGGCAAGCGCACATCGTTGGAAACGGCGTAATTACCGTAGCGCACATTGATTATCGTATTGCCACTTTTTTGCATCATGCGCTTATAGTTGATAAAACCTTCTTCGGCAAAGGAATAAATCACGCGCTCGGTTACTGAATCGCGTTGGCGCAGATACACTTGTTCGCTGTCATTTTCAACGGGTTGTGCCTTGAATCCAACAAAACCGCCCGGAACTTCGCCGCGCAAAAAGCACGCAATATCGCCATGCGAAAGCGGCACACCGAGCCGTGTTTGGAAGTTTTTCTGCGTTGGTGCGCCTTGATAAAGCGTACCACTTAACACATCGTAGAAATTCATAAAATCAGCTGTCGAAGCAATTTTGTACGCAACGATGTTGAATGGACCAAAAACCGTCAGCATGAGCGAATCTTTTTTGTAGAGCGTGCCAGTGAACTGACCTTTTTGCACACGTCCATCCACATCCACCGTGATATTACCATCGGCGCGAAGGCTGATAAGTGCGGTGCTGCGTTTCTCCAAAAGCGGCTCTAATTCAAAGTTCCCCGATGGTCGCTTTCCTTTTGCGGTGCTTGCGCTACCAGCACATGCCGCGAGAACAAAAGTGGCTACGAGCGTCATTGCAACAAGCATCAACACTGATTGCATGGAACATTGCTTCTGAACCTTAGCAATTGCGCAGGTATTTGTACTAGTATCTATGCGAGTATGTATGCGAGTATATATGCGGCTTTCCGGCGATGGTGCCAAAAGAGAGGCACTCGAAGAAAGATTATTTTTTTTGAGCCGTATCATTGGAAAGTCGCTCCTTTAGTGAATGACGTTGAGGTTCTTTGCTGAGTGCTTCGCGCCACGCCTCGACAGCTTTTTCGCGGTTGCCGAGCTTGTTGTAGGCATCGCCGAGATGCTCATAAATGGTCGCACTCACGTCGCCGTTATCAATTGCTTGGCGAATAAATTCTACTGCTTTTTGGTAATTTCCGCGCTGGTACAGAATCCACCCAAAGGTGTCCAAGTAGGACGGATTCTTGGGTTCAGCCTTGAGCGCGGTTTCAATCATTTGCTGTGCTTTGTCGAGTTCGAGATTGCGCTCCGAGAGCGAATAGGCGTAGTTGTTATTGGCAAGCGCGTTTGTGGGGTCGAGCTTCAAGACGCGCTGGTATGCGGCATCGGAAGCGATGAGATTGCCTTGTCCATTGTGCAAAATACCAAGCTGATTCCACGCATCAATGTTTGCTGAATCAAGGCGTATTGCCTTGTTGAGGACGGTTATTGCGCGAGCGGAGCTATCCATTTGCGAAAGTGCCAAGCCCCAGAGGAAAAAGAGCTGTCCATTTGCGGGAAAGCGCGTCGTTGCTTCTTCTGCGGTGCGAATCATTTCTGAAAAACGGCGTTTTTGGAATTGATATGCGCAAATTTGCAAGGACACTTCCACAACCGAATCTTTTGCCAATGCTGCTGCTTGGGAAAAATAGGCATTACTTTTGCCAATACGCTCTAAATTTCCAGCCAACAAGCCGCATAAAAGCTGGATTTGCCATGACTGCGCATAGCCTACTTTATTGCGGAGTTCGATGCGGTCGAGGAATTTTTCTGCGTATATTTTCGCGCCGTTGCTTTGCTCAATGTTTTGCAACAGTGCATTGCCAAACTGCCCCGCCAAACGAATTGCATCGTCGTCGGGAAGAACATTTTCCGACGACGTAAACAGCTCAAACCCCTGACGAAAGCTCTTCTGGAAGAGATATGCTTCCATCAAGGTATAAAGAATCGCTTGGTTGTCGGGCGAGCTGGAACGCAGTTTTTCTAAGCATTCGAGAGCTTTTTGACTATTTCCCTTCTGCGAATACAGTTCCGCCAATCTTGCAAGAATCATGCCATCATTTTCATCTTGCTCGCGTAAAATTTCGTTGTATAATTCAATCGCCGTGTCCACGTTGCGAAGTTCGTAGAGCCGCGCAAGCATGTACACATTCATCGGGTCGTCGTCTTGCTGGCGAAGAAATTGATAGAGCGTAATTGCCTCATCCACGCGGAATTGCTGGACATAAATATCACCTAAGAGCCGAAAAGCGGGGAGAAACGTAGAATCTTTCGTAACGGCACGGCGCAATTCCTCAAGCGCGAGGTCAGGCTTACCGAGTTTATTGTAATTCACACCCATCGCATAATGAATAGCTGCTGCCGTATCGTAACGTGAGGCTTGTTGAAATTCCAAAATAGCTTCGGCGTAGCGTTCTTGCATTTGCAAAAGTGCGCCTTTCACGTAGTAATCACGCGCCTTTCCGGGTTGGAATTGGAGCGAATCACCAAGCGGATTCGGTAATGGCACTTGGCGTGCGGCAACGCGGAGTTTGGATTGAGACTTGCTACTATTTTGGTCAGAAGCCGCTATTTTACTCGCATTCGAGCAAGATTCGGTGAATACACATACAGCAAAACCGCACAAAAGCAGGACGGCATGCGCACGCAAAGCGGAGAGCGACGGAGAAAGAAAATGTATTCGGAAACGAGACATAGGTTCGTAAGGCGCATGAAATAAAGGGTTGGATGTGCGCCAAATGTACACCAATTCAGCAATACAACAAGGCGCAAGTGTCAATAAAATAGCATAAAATTGGATTTTTACCATATAAAATCGGAAAGAGAGCAGGGCTTTTCTTCCTGCGCGTTGTTCTTCCCTTCTTGCCCCAAGCATTCTTGCCCTAAGCATTCGTGCGAAAAACTCTCCTTGCATACCGTTGAAAATTTCCCCATTTTTGGCGGTTTCGCGTGTGCCTTTGCCGCGTACTATCTGTTTTTGCCGTCTGTTTTTGCCGTTTCCCCTCACCCATGCAAACACCAGAACAAATATCGCCAGAACAACGCTCGTTTTCTCTCGAACCAATCATCCACGCTGTTGCTGAATTTGCTCAGGAATGCGGCGTAGAAGCATACGTCGTCGGTGGCTACGTGCGAGATATGATGCGGGATGCCGTGCGGAAAGACTTGGATTTTACCATCGTTGGCGATGCCGTGCGCTTTGCTGAACGCTTTGCAGAGCGCATGAAAACTCGCGCGGTGGTGTATGAACGCTTTCGCACTGCTCTTGTGCCAGTGGGCGAATATCATTGTGAATTTGTTGGGACGCGGCGTGAAAGCTACATGCCGCATTCGCGCAAGCCGATTGTGAGCGAAGGAACGTTTGAAGATGATTTGCGCCGCCGCGATTTCACCGTAAACGCAATGGCAATTTCTCTCAATAAACATGATTTTGGGCGGCTTGTGGATATGTTCGAGGGGCAAGCCGATATGAGCGCGAAAATCCTCCGCACCCCGCTCGACCCCGATGTAACCTTCAGCGACGACCCGCTCCGAATGATGCGTGCTGCGCGGTTTGCATCGCAATTGCAATTTCGCATTGAAGACCGCACCCTTGCTGCCATTCGCGGGATGTGCGAGCGTATTAGCATCATTTCCCAAGAGCGCATTACGGATGAATTTTTGAAAATTCTTGCCTCGCCCAAACCCAGTATTGGTCTTGGAATCCTGTACACGACGGGGCTGATGAAATTTATTTTTCCTGAGCTTCACGCGCTCGGCGGCGTAGATTTAATCAAGGTAGAAGGGCATGCGTATCGGCACAAAGACGTATTTTATCACACCTTGCAGGTGGTGGATAATGTCGCGGCAGTAAGCGATAACCTGTGGTTGCGCTTCGCAACGCTCATGCACGACATTGCTAAACCCAAAACAAAACGCTTCCTAAGCGGCATCGGATGGTCGTTTCACGGACATGAAGACTTGGGCGCGAAGTGGCAAGACCGCATTTTTCGGAAATTGAAATTGCCCTTGCATCATTTGGAATACGTAAAAAACCTTGTACGCCTGCACCAACGCCCGATGCAGCTTGTGGATGAAGAAGTAACAGATTCTGCAATTCGCCGCGTGATTGTACAATCCGGCGACGCGCTCGAAGACCTGTTTATGCTCTGCCGCGCTGATATTACCACGAAAAACCACGCACGCGCCGCAGAATATCTGAATAATTACGAACTCGTATATCAAAAAACCCTGCTCGTCCGCGAGCGTGACAAACTGATGGAGTTTCAATCTCCCGTGCGCGGCGAGGAGATTATGGAGCTATTTGCCATGCCGCCTTCACGCGATATTGGCATTTTGAAAACAGCAGTGGAGAATGCAATTTTGGAAGGAATTATCACGAATGATTACGACGCTGCAAAGCAATATTTGCTGGAACAAAAAGAAACGATTCTCGCTCAAAAAAATGCCCCCTCAAACCGCAGAGGCGAGGTAGAACGCCACATTTCAGAGCAACGCAAGGAAATACATGAGCAGCACGCGGCGAAGAAAAAGGGCAAGAAAGAACTTTAATATACTGATAACGGGTAGAAATTGCACAAGTCAAACCCGCCCGACGGCAGCGTTCTTGCACTCTTCAGCCGCCGGACGGGAAGAGCGTCCTACCCTTGTTGAGTACAGAACTTTCATAAAATTTCACCGCACAATCACCATTGCCTTCGCGGCACGGAATCCTGCGCTTTCCAGCACGTAAAAATACACACCCGCCGCTAGTTCCTGCGTTGGTACATCCACCACGTAGCGACCGCTTTGCAACACGTTTTGTCCACTCAAGACCGTGTGAACTTTCTGCCCTTGCGCAGAGTAAATTTCCAAGCGCACAGGCGCAGTTTCGGCAAGTTCAAACTCGATAGAAGTCTTTTCTGATGCGGGATTGGGGGCATTTTGTTTCAATTCAGCGAGCGCGTTTCCTGGTTTGGGAAATTGTAAATACGTTAAATCGCAAATGCCAAGCGTGGTAAAAATCGCAGTGGAGGCTTGCGGACGAATGCGCAAAAACATCAGCGAATCCGTGCGAAACGAGGCGGAATCAGGGCGGAGAACCATGCTCGAAACGAGCGTATCTGGCACAGCAGCGATAAACCGCACCTGCGCTACTGTTCCTGCTTTCAGCGAATCCATTGCGGAAAAATCAAACGTAAGCGTATCGCGGAACTGATTCAGATTAGCGTTCATGCGCCCTTTCACATCCTGCACCAAACGCGCATCCAAAAACTTCAGCGAATACGGACTAAAGCGCAGACGCAGCGTAAAGGCAAATTGCCGCAGCCAGAACGTCTGTCCACGTAGCTGCGCGGCAATATCGCGGTTCAGGGCAATCGGTACATTCACGGTATCGGTGATTTGCCCACGAATGCTGTGCGGCTGCGGGCTTGCCGTCGCGGTGGTGAGCGTAAACTGCACGGGCAAATCGGTCAGAACGCCGCGCCCAGTGATGGTGGCAATCGTTGCAGAGGCGCATGGTTGCTCGCCTCGAATCCAAAGCGTTGTATCAATGCGGTTGCTCGTGCGCGGACAGTATTCGAGCGTGAGGCGCAGCGTTTGCCCAGCGCGAAGCGAATCCGAAAGTGCTGGAACACTAGCAACAATGCGCACTTCAGGCGGCAACTGCACAAGCGAAATTGCCCGCACCGCCACATCGCCCGTGTTGCGAATGCTGAGGTCTTGACGGCGACAATCCAATATCTGCACGGAATCAAATTGCACCGGAAGCGGCTGAAGCGCAGTAATACTGGTTTCTTGGATGAATACTTGTGCTGAACGCGACTCTGGTGCGAGTGCTGGCTGCGTGGTATCACTGGTAACAACGCTGATGCTGTCAATTTCCATGCGAAAGGCAGCGCGGCGCGGCGAAATACTCTCAAACTGCACCGATGCTTGCTCTCGGAGCGAATCCGTCCGTGGCGTAACGATGCGCACCTGCACACCGCCTTGCGTGGCACGAATCGTGGCGGTTGATGCCAAAAGTGCCATAATTCCTTGCGTTCTAAAGACTGTATCTGTTCGTGATACGCCCACAAGCCGCACCGCCGTTGTATCGAAGCGGATTCGCGCTGTGATAGTGCGCGGAGTTGCAGCAATAGCCGCTCGCGTGTAAGCAAATATCGGCACCGTCAAACTTCCGCACGTCGTTGTGCGCAGCGTATCAGCCGCGAAACTGGTGCTACTGCTAAAGGAAAGTCGCAAAGGATTGGGTGTGCCATTAAAGCCATCGCCGCTTACAAGCACCGTCGTATCTTGGTCGCGGCAAGGCTGCGCTTGGTAAATCACCATGCGAGCTTGGTAGTTGCCCTGCGCACGCGGACGGAAGCCAAGCCGCACCGTTACTGGCGGTGCGTTGGGTTCGAGACGAATGGGAAAGCTCGGCGACAGCACACGAAAAACATTCTGATTTGGTAAAAAGCTGATAGAATCTATCACGACGGGCTGTTGGGTTGGATTTTGCAAGACGCCTGGAATGCTCAAGACCACGCTTTGCGGCATGAGATTATCATTATCCAGCAAAGTCGGCGTGAAGCACGCACACGGAACTTGCGCTGGAAGTGGCTTAAACACGAAGTTTCGTCTGCCCGCGAGAATGACGGAATCTTCGCGTGGTCCGCGAGCGTCCTCCACAACAAAGAGCATTCGTGCGCGGCTTGTAGCGAAGCGGTCTTCGGCTGGAATGCGCGGGCAATAGCGCACAAGCACAGTGTCGGCAGAATTAGGCGGAATTTGGTACGGCACTTGTCCCGACGGCGAGCGAAGCGATGTCCACGAGAACAGTTGCGGTGCGCCTCCGGGGATATTCACCGAATCAATCTCCACGCGGCGCACGGTCATTGGATTGACAAACGACGGATTCGACAAGGGAATACGACGCTCCGAGCAGTCACAGGGGCGCGTAAAACCAAAGGGAACTGGATAGCCGCCTAGCTCGAAGCGCACAACTTGCCCGCGTCCCTGCACTTCCCCTTCAATACTCGCAGGACACGGACTCTGCGACACCGCACGGAAACGCCCAGAATACACGCGGTCTTGCGTTGGCGCAAAGGCGACAATCACGCGAAATTGCTCACGCGGAGCGAGCGTTGCAGGGAAAGGTCGCGGCTGGAAGCGAATACTGAAGCCATCAGGCAGCTCAAGGCGCGTCAAATCAAGCGGTACTTGCGAAAGATTCTCTACAACGACGGTATCAAGCCGCGTATCGCCCACTTCCACTACGCCATACGCTACAACAGGCGTAGCAAAGAGCCGTGGCGCGACCGAGCTTGCGCGAATCACAATTTCCCACTGCTGCCCACCGTTTTCAAAGCGGAAGAACGCAACATCCGTGCGGTCTTGCGTGAGGTCGTTTGGCACGTAGCGGAAAAGGAAGGTTTCGCTTGAATTTGCACGAATTCTTAGCATCGTAACACTCGCATTTATCAAACCTGAAAACTCCTGAATCCGACCGCCAGAACGGTCTTCAAACATAGGGTTATTGAGGAATTGGTCAGAATTGGTCACGTTGCGAATAATCACGCTGTCCGTGCGAAACTGGCATCCAAGCACATTGTCAATGCGTTTTACTGCCGAATCAATTTGAAAAACTGCCTGAATAGCGCGTCCCTGAACGCTTGCGCAGGTCGTAAAAAAGCAACGTTGCTCGAAAATGCAGAGTTCGTCGGTGAATGTGCCTGTTTGTACGGGACGGAACGAAAGCGGCACCATCACTGATTGGCGTGGAAGCAGCGTGAGTCCTCGTGCGCCTGTGAGCGCGAACACCGAGCCATTCCGAAAATACAGCGAAACCCGCAACGTGTCTTCGGTGCTGGGATTGGAGAGTGTTACTTGTTGCGAGCCAACTTGCCCAATCACAACATTGCCAAAGTTCACAGAGGCAGGTGTGAGGCGGGTTTGAAGGGCATTCCCGCGCCCCGACACGTACATACGCTTCTCGAAGGTACACGCGCTTGCTGGCGTAATCGGTCCGCCCGTTGGAACAAGACTTGCGCGAATAATGACCGAATCCCGCACAAAACCTGCTTGCAGGGGCGCGAAACGAAGGAAATTTGGGTCTGCAAAAAGATTCGGACGCAGCAGCACGGGATAACGAATGGAACGCCCACGAATAAACGCTGGGTAAATCACCGTATCAACCCGCACCGTTGCTGACGACGACGCACTTTCCCACGTAAAATCAACGGGGTCGCTGATGCCGCCTTCGGGACACTCGCGCCCAAAGGCAACGCTATCCAATCGCGCAAGCCCGTAGCCACGCCGAATAACGAGAGCTTCCTCAATCAAACCCCGCAGGGGAACGGCGAGTTCGGGCTGGCAGGGGTCGCTGGTGCGAAAGCGGAGCGTGTCGGTGTACAGCCCAGCACTGTCGCGCTCGGCGGCGGCAAAGAACATCGTTACTGGCACTGAGCCGTTTGCTGGGATAACTTGCGGTAAATTTACTCGCGCTTGAAACATCTGCGGACGAGTGCTGGCAAGGCTTTGCAGCGTTATTGGCTGTGCGCTGGTATTGCGCAGTGAAAAAGAGTTGATTAAAAATGGAATTTCGCGGCAGCCCGCGAATAGCGTTGCAAAGGTTACCGAGCGCACCGATGCTTGCACGAGCGCGTTCCGCGTGACGCGAATGGGAACGCGGAGCGTGTCGCCGCAGGAATTCGTGCGGGCAATGGAGAGCATTGCTTCCAAATCGCCCGTGAAATTCGTTTGAAGGCGCACGGTTGCTTGCGTGGAAGAGTTTGGTGCAAGGGTGAAACGCTGACCCGTAGGAATGGAAAATAGCCCTGCATCTGCGCCTGAAATGCTGATAGATACTTGCTCGGAGCAACTTGGCGCGACATTGCGAATCTGCACTGAGTACGTGCGCACTTGGTCGCAGGAAAATGCTTCGGCGATTTGCGTAGGAACAGCCGCCAGAACTTGAGGAATGGTGCGGGTTTGCGTGGGCGCGAGGCAGCGTGCGCCACTGCGGAGGTCGCCGGTATTACCGTTGTTGCTCGCGTCGCAGAGCGTTACCGCCGAAGCCGCTTCATTGCAGCGATAGTACAGCACGAGGCGATTTTCATTTCCCGATGTACCCGTCAAGAGCGAGCGCGTTTGCCCGCAGAAAATCTCATCTTGCGGGAGCGCACGCGACCACAAGCGGATTTCGTCCATCTGCCCGCGATACGTGGCGTTGCGCTCGCCGATGTTGTTCAAGGCATTGGAATTTCCAATTTGCATGAGAAGCGAAGTATTTTGCGGCACACGCAGATTTGATGCGGGATACATGGCATTACGGCTCTGCGCCACTTCCACGCCGTTGATGTACAAACGTGCGGTTTGCGACGCGCCATCGAAGACGGCAGCCGCATGAAACCATGTGTTGTAACGGCTTGCAATGCTGGCGCGGGCAATGGTATTATCAGTCGCTCCGAGCGCAGTATTCGCCCCATTTACCTCGAAAACAAGTTCGTCGTTGGCATTCAGGGCGAGCAGCCACACATCGTTTGCATCAGCATTTGGTCCCCATTGCCCAGCGATAAATTGCCGCACACCTGCTTGGCGCGTGGGATTCAGCCATGCTTCAAACGTAAGAGCAGTAGTGAGCGTATTTTGTGAGGCAGTTTTGCGTACATCCACGTACTGCGCTTGAGCGGATTGCTGCAGCGTGAGAGCCGCACCAATGCAGGATTTGTCCACATCGCAGCGAGCTTGGGCGTGTGCGGTGCGTGGAATAATCATCGGGATAACGCATTGTACAAAACAGCATAAAAATACAAGCGCGGATAAGAAACGATTTTGCCAAGAGCAAGAAACAATGAAGGCTGGCGCAGAAACGTCTGAAGATTTGATAAACACTGGCGTTGAGGGATGTAGTGAAAAGCCTTGCATCAATGATGGCAAGCGTATTTTCTCTCTGTAATTTCTCACTTTTTGCCCTGCTGTCAAAGGAAAAAGTCGTAGATTAAAGGGTGTGGCGCGAGAGCCTCACATCCATCATCGGTGTTTCTTTCTCTGGTATTTATTTCACCTTTTGTTTCTTTTCCAATTTTTTTGCCAATGCTTCATCTTGATTCCATTTCCAAACGCTATTCGTCGGGCGTTGTCGGCGTAGAAAATCTTACACTCGGCTTGGAGAGCGGTGTTGTGGGCTTGCTCGGTCCCAACGGCGCGGGCAAATCTACCCTTATCCAAATGATTGCCACTGTGACGAAACCAACGTCGGGGACAATCACCTTCGACGGCGCGGATATTGTCAAAAAGCCAGACGCAATGCGCTCTCGACTGGGTTTTTTGCCACAAGATTTTGATGTCTATGACAATCTCACCGCCGAAGAATTTTTAAGCTACGTCGCGGCATTGAAGGGCATTCGCTCGAAAGCGCGGGTGATGGAATTGCTGGAAATGGTGAATTTGCATACCGTCGCAAAGCGCATTGCATCTGGGTTTTCGGGTGGAATGAAGCAACGCCTCGGCATTGCGCAAGCACTCATCAACGACCCCGATGTGCTGATTGTCGATGAACCCACCGCCGGACTTGACCCCGAAGAGCGTATTCGCCTTCGCAATATCCTTTCGGAAATCGGCGGCGGCAAACTCGTGATTCTCTCCACGCACATTGTTTCGGATATTGAAGCCATTGCCACGCACATCGCAATCATGGCGCAGAGCCGCTTGCAAGCCTATTCCACGCCAGAAGCATTGCTCAAAACCGCCGAAGGAAGCTGCTGGCACGGCGTAATATCGTCGGAGGCATTCGACCGCCTGCGCGTCATGGTGCGGGTTTCCAACGCGGTGCGCAAGGCGGATGGCGTTCACGTAAGCGTGGTCGCACCCGCACAGCCTTTTGATGGTGCTGTTGCCGCCGAACCAACACTGGAAGATGCATTTTTACTCACTTTGCAGCGAGCGGGCGCGTCGCAAGCCTTACCGCAAGGCACTTCTCAAAGCATGTCTCAAAGCACTTCTTCTCAAGCAGGAGGTCGTTCATGGAAATAATACTGCGCCTCTGGGCAATTGTCAGAACCGACGCGCTTTTGCGTTTGCGTCGCACCTCCACGCTTGTTCTCATGCTGATTACAGGGCTTTTTGCCTATTCAATGGTTCCCGACCCCGCAAGCGGACAGGGGTTGTTCGTTATCAACGGCGCACGAACCTTGTACAATTCAGCATCTATCAGCTTTGCAACGTCTATGCTGTGTTCGATATTAGGCATCGGATTGTTTGGATTTTACATGGTCAGCAATAGCATCCGCCGCGACGTAGATAGCCACGTCGGCGGCATTCTTGCTGCTACGCCGATGCGTTCGTGGGAATATTTGTTTGGAAAATTTTTGGGTAATGTTGCGTTTCTTTCCGTCCTGATGCTGGTGTTTATGCTGGCAATGATGGGAATGTACGCGCTACGCGGCGAAGCACCCTTTGAACTGCTTGTGTTTGTGCGCACCTACGCGGTGATGTGCGCTTCGGCGACAGTGTTTGTCGCGGTTGTGGCGTTGGTGTTTGAAAGTTTGCCCGTTTTTTCTGGGCGCGTGGGCGATGTGGTGTACTTTGTTCTGTGGGTTGCCGCGCTTGCTGTTCCGATTGTTCAGCTTGAAGGGAAAATGGCTGCAGAGCGCATGAGAAATGGTGTAGCAGCCTTGCCACTTTCCTTTACAGACATTCCTTGGGCGGCGTACATTGATGTTTTCGGGATGGGCGCAGGAATGATGAGCGTAAACGCACAAATGCAAGCCGTTTCCAATGGTTTTTCGATTGGTTCATCGCCCTTCGACCCGCATCTCGCGCCGATTGTACTGCGCGAAATCACGCTTCCGGGCGATTGGTGGCTGGTGAAAATACTTTCGTTGCTCGCAATGACGAGCGTTCTCAGCCTTGCTTACATCGCCTTTCACCGCTTCGACCCAACGCGCGTGAAGGCAACGGTGCGGCAGTCGCGGAAGAATATTTTTTCCGCAATCAATCTCGCATTGAAACCCATCAACACCGCAACAATGGCGGCGTGGAATGCGGTATTGCCGCGCATCGGTGGAAATAGCGTTGTGGCGGCGGTGTTGGGAGAATTATTTGTGCTGATTGCTCAAAAGCCGCTCGCGCTTGTGTGCATTATCGCCCTGAATGCCTCTTCATTCCTCATGCCGCTTGATTCTGTGCAAGCAAAGCTGTTACCGATTGCAAGCGTCGTTTTTGTGATAACGTGTAGCAGTATCGCGCTCCGTGAGCGGCAGCGTGGCACAACAGGCTTGATATGGAGCTTGCCCGCAATGAAACCGCATTTTGTCTGGATAAAGCTCATAGCTGCGTATTTGCTTGCTCTCGCGCTTGTCGCAGTGCCGTTTGTACGCCTTGTTGTGGATTCGCCAAGCACTGGTCTCAGCCTTCTTGTTGGAATGCTCTTTTTATCTGCCGCAGCCGTCGCGCTCGGCACGGTAAGCGGCACGGCGAAGGTTTTTGTGGTGAGCGCATTGCTACTTTTTTACCTGTGCCTGAATATGGGCGCAAACATTCCCGCAATGGACTTTGCTGGCTGGCACGGCACGGCGGATGCAAGCGTACAAGCGGGTTATTGCGCAGGAGCGGCATTATTACTTGCATTGGGGTATGTGGTGCATCGGATACGAGCCGAGGGATAAACAAACATACCAGATGGGGGTGAGATATTATGCCACTTCTTCACTCGGTGTCTCCGCTTTGGGAAGCTCAATAATGAAGGTCGCGCCTTCCCCCACAACGGATTCGCACCAGACATTTCCTTGCATTGCTTCCACCATTTTTTTTACAATAGAAAGACCTAAACCCGTAGAATGCTCACCACCAGTGGGTTGGGCGGTAAGGCGAGCAAATTTCCCGAAGAGCTTGCGTTTGTCGGCTTCGGATATACCTGGACCTTCGTCCTGTACTTCTACACGCACCTTCCCCGCAAGCTCCAGAAGCCGCACAAATACACGCTTCCGGGGCGGTGAATATTTCACGGCGTTTGAAATAAGATTATCCAGAACCTGCTCGACTGCTGCGTGGTCGGCGAGTGCGAAAGCCCGTGTTTCGGCAGAAAATGTGAGCGTGATATTTTTATTGTTTGCGCGAGATTGATAATGGTCAGCCGAAAGAGCGGCTATTTGTGCGATGTTTACGGGTTTCGCGCTCAAGGAAAAACCACCGCGCTCAAGAGCATTCACATCCAACAAATTCTTGATAAGTTCAAACATTCGCTCCGATGATTTTATTACATGGTTCAGCATCTCGCGACGAGCATCGGCGGGCAGTTCCTCGTCCATAATCAGCACTTCAGCGATATTTTGAATACCACTGAGTGGGTTTTTCAAGTCGTGTGCGGCAATTCCCAAAAACTCGTTCTTCTCTTCGTTCAATTCCTTCAACTGCACATTTTGTAGCTCTTGGCGCAGATTGAGTTCTTGAAGCTCGGTGTTGCTGAGTTGAATAATGTGAGCTTGCTCTCCCAAAAGCCCCATTTGGCGCGTGATTTCAGCATTTGCGGTGCCGAGTGCTGAGTTTGCTTCCAAGAGTTTGTCATGGCTTGCACGCACTTCTTTCAATGCCGCTCGCTTGATGTGATAACGATTGATAACGAGCCAAAGAATGACCACAATAACGAATAAACCTGCCAAAAGAACGTTGCGCTGCAAGGTTGAAAGCTGCTGTTCTTTCTGCAATAGCTGAATTTCCTTGTCTTTGCGCTCGGTAACAAGACGCGTTTGCAAGGCATCCATATTCTTGCGCACGTCGGCGGAGAAAAGCGAGTCTTGAAGCGTGGTTGAGCGTGATTGATACGCCAGAGCTTGTTCAAAATTTCCCTGCAAACGGTACATTTCTACAAACGCCGCGAGTGCTTCCTTCACGCGCTCGGCAAATTTCGCTTGCTCGGCAATACGCAAGCCCTTTGCGATATTTTGCTCGGCATTGGCAAAGTTTCCTTGATACGCATTGACTAAACCAATCAAGTAATGGAGCTGCGAAAGATATTTTTCATTGCGCAATTCTTCGGCAAGTCGCAATCCCCGCGAGTAATAGCCAAGCGCACTGTCGTACTCTTTGCGAAAAGTGTAGTACGAGCCAATGTTTGTGCAAGCAAAGACAATACCGTAGGTGTAGCCAATACTCTCGCCTAATGCTAAGGCTTCGGTACTATGCTTGAATCCAGCAGCGTGATTGCCCGCCATACGCTCAGTTGCGCCCATATTTGCGAGAATCAGTACCGTTCCTTCTTTATCGAAAATTGCTCGAAAGCCTGATAATGCCTTGCTGTAATACTGCATTGCCTCGGTGTAGCGATGCTGACGCTTGTAGATATTCCCCAATTCATTCATAGTGTACGCCGTCCCGCTTGTATCCTTGAGTTGCTCAAATATCGGTGCAACTTCACTCAGTTTTTCCAGTGCGAGGTCGTATTTCCCCTGACTGTACAACGCATAGCTTTGGTGATACAATGCCCACGCTTTTTCGCGCACATCGCCGATGCTGCGGGCAATTGCGAAGGCTTCTTCAGCAAAAGCCAGAGCGGAATCGGTGGAATGGTACCGATACGCATCTGCCAACGCGTTCAGTAATCGTGCGTCTTCGGCGGTATTGCGCGGCGCGGAGGCGCGGAGTTTCTGTAAGGAATCAATCGTGCTGAGGCTTTTGCCAAGCCGTATGCCACGCTCTTCGGGCTGCGCAGAAAGAGGTACTATGACGCATTGCACAAGGCACCAAACCGCAAGCCAGACAAGGGACAATCTGGTGGTGCATTTGGAAAGAGTATTGCGAACAATATTGCGAACAGTATCGCGGAGAGTATTGGTGGAAATACGGTTCATAACTTCATCCAGAAACTCGTACATAATGTGGTGATTAAATTCAAGATGTCCAGATACATCGAAAAGAAATCGCCATTGAGATACGCCCCTTTTGTACCTCAATGCGTTCAATAGCGCGGTGCGACGTGCTTACTAATGTGACAATTAGACATTATACAGATAAAGCCTTCTGCGGCTTCGGTAGTGGAGATACCCTTGTCTGCACCAGTATTCATGCGGCGTTGGCGGTAATACTGCGCAGACCAGAGTGTCTGCGTCATTTGCGAAAAGTGTATAAGAAAATAGCCGTTACACATCGTTGGTGGTGATGTTTGTGAACATCTCAAATTGCAATGTACAAAATAAAAATACGCTGGCGAACAAGAACCGTGAAGACTGGATGTTCTCTCGGTTTTAGTGCTTTTTCGCACCAGAGCGCAGCTGATTCCACTTGCGCTTCACGCGGTAGCCCAGCGACCAATTCAACAGATAGTCCTGCACATATTTTTCAAACGATTTTTCGGTAATCATGTAGGGCGGATGACGCATTGGAAAGGGCATTTCTTCGACGGGAACGTTTGCCGTTGGGTGGTCTGCGTCGGTGATGTGAGTTGCTTCTGCGCCGAAACCGATATTGATTACTTGGTTGTAATTCGGTATAATGCCCACCATTCCTTGCATCCAGACGGCAAAGGTGAATTGATAATCCCACGTAGATTCGCGCCCATCGTAGGCGGATTGAAAGATTTTTGTCCAATACTTGACGGAAAAATCATCGCCAAGCATATCTGCGAGCAAGCCGTTATCGCGGACTTCGGGAAAAATACTCATATTCAGGTCGTAATGCTTCCACACGCGCCGCCACGAAGCCCAGCCCGTGATAGGATGAATCCGCGAATAATAATAGCTATACTGCGTTTCACGTTTGATGCGAAAATTTGCCGCCGAAATAAGTCCAATGCGCTCATCGTGGCGATACCGCTCCAAAAGCTCTTGCGCATAGCGAAAGAAGCCAGGATGCGGCAAACAGTCATCTTCCAAGATAATTGCTTCTTCTTCCTCTTGAAACACCCAATCTAAGCCGCTTGAGACGCGTCCACGACAGCCCAAATTCTGCGGTGCAATGTTCGTTTTTACTTCGCATTCCCAATCCACTCCTTCCAAGACCAGTCGCCGTGCCTCTTCGCAGCGTTCTTGCTCGCCATCGCGGTTTGCCCGTGCGCCATCGGCAACGATGAGGAGTTTGCTGGGTTGTGCTTTGCGAATTGCCTCAAAAACAGGTTTTGTTGTTTCGGGACGATTGAAAATAATCATCGCAACGGGAGTTGTTAGCTTAAAATTGCTCATAAAGAACAGAAAAAAGAATCAGAGAATGAAGATTTAATGCGGGTTTGGAGCGAGAAACGCCCCAAAAGAGGAAACGCCCTTCACCCACAATGGATGAAGAGCGCGTAGATACTGGCTTTGGAGAGATTTTTTGTTTGCAATGGTATTCTTTGAAATCGTGTACAATCCGCTCAATCATTGATGGCTACTTGCGGCAATGCTGTTTTTATCTTCGTCAGCTCGCTCGACATAAACTGATTTTGCGTAATGTCAATCCATTTCAAGTTTTTCAGTGCCGTAATTTCCGCTGGAAGCCGCTTGATACCGTTTGTTGCGAGATTCAAGCGTTGGAGTTTGGTGAGTTTTCCAAGCTCGGCGGGAACGTCAATAATACCGTTGTTGCTGAGATTCAGGCTTTGGAGATTGGGAAATTGCAAAATTTCACGCGGAAACTCCGACAAGCCGCTATAACTGAGGTCGAGGCGATAGACGGAACTTGGATTTTTAAGAGCTTCATCAAGCGAAGTAAATTCTTTCTTTTGTATGAGTGCCGCAGAATCCAGTAATGATGCCTCTTGTGCAAAAATCGAACTGCCGTTCGCACACACACACATCACCAACACACACACACCAACAATCATGCTACGCTGAGGATTATTTCCCCAAGCACGAACAGCATTCGTCAAGATATTCATAACACATCTCCGAAGAAGAAATGAAGTGGGAAAAGGAGAGGAAAAATTTATTGATACGTGAAAAAACGCCGGAAAAACTATGACGCAACACACATTGTACAACACAAACAATACCGATAGTTTCGACAACAAATAGCCTGAACACGTTTTTCAGCAAATCTTATGAAATATACAAGGATTTAGCGTCATTGTCAAGATAAGTTGCTACCCAAACGCAGATTTATTTTCAAATTGTGAACGTTTCCATTGCTCGACGCAAACGTGGTGGAGCAATGATAAACGGCAATTCTCTCTACATCCTTTATACATACCGTTTATACATACCGTGCGACAATCGTAC
Source organism: Ignavibacteria bacterium (assembly GCA_013298775.1). Lineage (GTDB taxonomy): Bacteria > Bacteroidota > Ignavibacteria > Kapaibacteriales > UBA4661 > PH2015. The sequence goes on from JAAFIV010000008.1 coordinate 121,860, forward strand.
CCTAATTGTACCCTAATTGTACGACAATGCTGATTTGATGCGGTGTCTTCTGGTAAAGTTTAATCGTCTTTCCGTATTTTTCTATCCTTTTCAACAAGCCTCCATGCAAGGTAGAATCAAGGCTTGAAGCCTATTTTATGATTTCTACACTTTTGAATGCTATCCGCTACAAGCAAGATGTATTCTACTGTGGAGAGCTTTTTTCTTTCACGGTCGGTGAAGTTTTTTGAATATTTTAGGACTTTCGCAAACGGCTCGTTTCAGGAGGCAGACAAGAGTGTCTGCCCTGCCGAAGCCTCATAAAACCTACGTTCATGGTAGCGCAGACACTCTTGTTACGCGCCATTTGCGAAAGTCCTATATTAGAGTTTATCTCGAATAAGTTTTTTAGAGTTTTGGAGCAAGGCAGCATGCTGCCTTGTTTAGTAAAAAAGTCTATTCGGAATAAAGTCTATTGTTTGAATATTCTTTTGAATATCGCTTCTGGTATGAATTTTTACTTCAAACTCTCCCAAAGCGAGTAACCAAGAGCAATTGCGCCGAGAAGAATCGCGAAAACCTGCACATTGTACACGCGTGTCAGTGTTTGCAATGCTTCAACGAGGTGGTCAATATCATGGTTCTGCGTGGTGATAATGCGCTTAAATGCTTGTCCTGCATAAATTGCCAATGCACCAAAAATGAGACTGAGACCGCCAATGAGCAGTCCGTTCAGATTTCCATGCCGAACAAACATCATAAGTATCACACCTGCGCCAACTAAAAAACAGACAATACCAATGATATTAAGGCGCACCGCTAAACCATTGATAATAGCGTTTTGCGCTTTGTCGAATTCATAACGAGGACGTATCATAGTTGTTCAAAAAAATGTGGGAGAATCTTGTAATATTTTTTGCGTTAGGACTTTCACAACATGCTCGTTTTGTGGCACAGACAAGAGTGTTTGTGCTATCGAAGACGCGTACAATCTGCATCACGTGGTAGCGCGTAACACTCCTGTCTGCGCCATTTGCGAAAGTCCGATGCGTGTTATTTGCCAATATTTTTGCATCACTGCCCGCAACTTACCATCATTTGCGGGAATGAGCAAAGGGATTGTGCGCTTTTGCGCGTTTCGGTTGCTGCCTCGTAGAAACACAAAAAGGCAGTACAACGACTGCCTTTCAGGGAATTTTTCTACAATGAAATACGACGTTCTTACGCAATCTCATTTGCGGTAGAATAGCTTACTTTGCGGTCTTTAGCAAGAGCGTAGATTTGCTCAATGAGTTCTTCCGCTTGAGCATTTTCCGTATCGTCTGACGCTTCGTATGCCTCGCTGCTCGGATAAATGTACATTTCTTGAAAATGATTGCGCTTGTTGTCCAGCTCGTACACGCTGTAAACGGTACCGCCAGTATTCAATAACGGCTTGAGCTGACTCATCAAGCTAATATATTGACCGCGTTGGGGTTCTGGAATTTCATATGAAACTGTAAATACAACTTTAGCCACTCAAGTGTCTCCGTAATGTTTTGGAAAACAGTAAAATCAGGTGCAATTTACGTGATTGCGGGCGAGTTACCCAAAGGAAAATTCATTTATGCCGAGAAATTTCATAAAAGTACGCAACTTTGCGCGTCTCTCCACGTTTGTCGAAATGTGATATTTTCCGTCAGCTTGGGGAATGGTCTCTCGGAAAACCTCACAAATACAGGCTGACACACGCTTCACAATCCATCATTCATACCTTATTCTTGCCATTATGCAGCTTCTCGACTGGCTCGTTTTACTTTCAACGCTTTCCTTCGTTGTTGTATGGAGTATTCGGCGTACCTACCTTGCAAAGCGCATGAATGCTGGGGATGGGAATACAATGCAGGATTACGTCCTCTCGGGACGCGAGGCAAAATGGTACACCGTCGCCGTTTCGGTCATGGCAACCCAAGCCAGTGCAATCACCTTCATTTCCCTTCCCGGACAAGCCTACACCGATGGTATGCGCTTTGTGCAATCCTATTTTGGGCTGCCGCTTGCCATGGTGATTCTCTGCATCACCGCAATTCCCATGTATCGTAAACTCAATGTTTTGACTGCATACGAATTCTTGGGCAAACGCTTCGACCTGAAAACACGCGGCTTGGCGGCATTTCTTTTTCTGACGCAGCGGAGTTTAGCAGCATCCATTTCTATTTACGCACCTTCGATTGTCCTCGCTATTTTGCTCGGTTGGAATGTCCATTACGTGATTTTGGTGATTGGCATACTTGTGGTACTCTACACAACGCTTGGTGGGACGCGGGCTGTGAGCTGGGCGCAATCGTATCAAATGGCAATTATTTCGCTTGGCATGGTTTCGGTAGGATTCCTCGTTGTTTTTTCGCTTCCGCAGGATGTTTCTTTTACCGACGCGCTCAGTATTGCCGCCATTTCTGGCAAATTAAACACAGTGGATTTTACCTTCGATTTGAACAATAAATACACCTTTTGGTCCGGACTTTTGGGCGGTTTATTCCTCCAGCTTTCCTACTTCGGCACCGACCAATCGCAGGTACAACGCTATCTTTCGGGCGAATCCACGACGCAAAGTCGCTTGGGATTGCTCTTCAACGGCATGATGAAAATTCCAATGCAATTCGGCATTTTGCTCATTGGCGCACTGCTGTTTGTGTTTTATCAATTCACCGCACCACCGATTTTTTTTAATACCGCCGAACTCCAAAAAATCAAACAAAACCCCGCTTCTAGCCAGCAATTTAGCGGCTTAGAGGGTTCGTATTCCAAACACCATGCCGAGCGCATTCAGCATTATCGGGCGTATCTTGCAGCAAAAGAGCAACACAACGAAACCGCTCAAACACAAGCACAGGAGCAGCTTTCCGCTTCCAATGCCGAAATCGCAAGCGTCCGCACAAATGCGCTTGAGCTTTTGAAAAGCAATGGCGCGAATACCAACGACACCAACTATATTTTCCTCACATTTGTCATGCAGCATCTTCCGGTGGGGCTTGTTGGCTTGCTGATAGCGGTGGTGTTCTCCGCTTCGATGTCGTCTGCATCATCGGAAATAAACGCGCTTGCTTCTACGACGGTGATAGACGTATATCACAATATCTTTCACGGCTCCAGAACGGAAACCCGCTCGGTAGCAATGACGCAGCTTGCAACAGTTTTTTGGGGAGCAATGATTGTCGTCTTTGCGCAGTTTATGGGCAGTTTAGGCTCGTTGATTGAGGCGGTCAATACGGTAGGTTCGCTCTTTTATGGTGCGATTTTAGGGATATTTTGTGTGGCGTTTTATTTCAAGAAGATTGGCGGAACAGCAGTATTTATCGCAGCTTTGGTAACGGAGGGAATTATTTTTTCCTTGTACAATCTTACTTCTATTGGCTTTTTGTGGTACAATCTTATCGGTTGCGTATGTGTGGTGGCTCTCTCGGCAGGAATACAAGCAATCACGAGGGCTGAAGTATGAGGGATGAAGTATGGAAGTACAGTGTTCATAAAACTTCATCATTCATCCCTCATAATTCATCCTTTCTGCAATTATCCCGGAAGTTTCGAGAAGGTTTTTTCGAGTGTGCCTTCGATTTGACCTTTTGCCATTTTGCCAAACATCGACAAATCTACTTGCACCTTTACTTCGTTATCAACGATGTTGAATGTACCAGACGAAACCAGTCCTGATGAGAACTTCAGCGTATTACCTTCCCATGACGTTTCACCAAAAAACATCTGCACATCTTGGCGCGATAATACGTTATCAACCATGATTTGCTTCATTTTGTCGGCGGGTGTGCCGGTGGGAAATGATTTTTCGATATCCATATCAATACTCCTACATTTTGAGAGTGGTAAAAGAAAAAGAATTGAGAATACAATTTGTGTGATGCAAAGGAAAAAAGAAAGCGTGGAAAAGTGTGGAAACATCAGCCAAAAGGCACACACAGACAGAACACACGCAAACGTGGCGAATATACAAAACCTTTGCCCAAAATTCCTCGTGAAATTATACAGTGTGGGAAAAAATTTACTCATTTCCAATTGCCGATAATGCTTGGTGCTACTCATCAAACCTGTGATAGACGACCTGTGATAAACGATGTGTGATTTTTTCTGTGTACGCAAGAAATCGAAACCGGTCAAATCTTCCCGTCCTACCGTCTCTGAACGGTAGAATTCTGAATGGTAGAACGGATTTCACGATGCTATTTTCTGGAAAAAGCATTACCGCGACAGCATTACCGTGAAACCCGTTCTACGCTTAGGAAAGCGTAGGACGGGAAGACCTGACCAGTTACAAGAAATCTACAATAAAATACCTCATTGAGAGTCTTTCACTCAGTAATCATGCCTCGTGTACGCCCATACCGTTGAGTGTCGTGTGCTGAATGTGCCACGAAAATTTGTTTGAATTTGCAAAAATATTTTTTTATCAATTATCCCCCAAAAGCTATGCCCCGTGCGCTCTGGAATGGTGTTGTCGTTGCGGAATCCGACACCTACGAACTTGTAGAAGGAAATGTTTATTTTCCTTCTTCCGCGCTCAAACGCGAGTATTTCAAAGAAAGCTCCACCAATACAAAATGCCCATGGAAAGGCACCGCCAGCTATTATACGCTCTCGGTGAACGGTCAGGAAAATCCTGATGCGGCATGGTTTTATCCTAAAACGCTGCCTTCGGCGAAGCATATCGAAGGATATATTGCCTTTTGGCGCGGTGTGCAGGTTGAGAAATAACGTTGAAAATATAGGTTACTTACGCTCTTCATACAGATTTGAACTCAAAAACTCATCACTAATTTTTTTGTTGTATGGCACTTCCCATTGGCGCAAACGCGCCTGATTTCACGCTGCCTTCCACCTCAGGCAGCACCTTTTCTCTCTCGAAAGATTTTCGTGGTAAAGTAGGCGTTTTGTATTTTTATCCAAAAGATTTCACCGCAGGATGTACCGCAGAAGCCTGCTCATTCCGTGATTCCTTCGAGCTTTTCCGTAATGTGAATGTTCCGATTGTTGGCATTAGCCCCGACGATATTCCCACGCATAACCGTTTTCGCGAGGCACACAATCTTCCATTTCATCTGCTTTCCGATGAGAATAAAACCGTTTCTGCGAGCTACGATGTGCTTGCTCCTATCGTCAAATTTGTTCAACGAGTTACCTTACTCATTGATACAGATATGAAAATTGCGGCGGTTTATCAGGATTTGTTCGATGCACGGGCGCATATTGACCAAATGATAAAAGCACTCAATACCAAGACGTTCAGCCGCGTGTAGCTCTTTTCTCTGAAACACTTTTTTCGTTCAAAAGCATTCTTGAAACCATCAATTTCGAGACAAGATTCAGTGCGCCCTGCAAGCTCTGTGGCAGAAAGGGGGGAATGATACTTCTGAAACAAAAAATTGTCGGAAAGGAAATTTTTCCACAGATTTGCACATGAATATTCATAATACTCTCGTCAATATCATCCTTGTTGAATCGCAGCACGATGGCTGGAAGCCTGATAATTGCTATCCTTTTAGCGTGCTACATCCACTTTTTGAACTACGCTCTGGCGCGTTGCGATTATTTGAGAAAGTTCGTGCTGCATTTCCCCATGCCAATATTTTTGCATCTGGTCGCACGCCGCATATATCCTCGTTTGTAGCAAGATTCCCTGATGTGTTAGCACATAGTTCCACCTTCAATTCCGAGTCTGGAACGCTCCTCCTGCAAGCAAACACGCTGCTTTCAGGCAATGTATGTGAGCAAATACAGAGCGCACTTCAACAGGAGCAAGCAAGCCCAGAAAGCGCACCAATACTCATTTTCACGACATCTTCTTCCAGAGAAAATGCCACAGAAAATGCCCCAGAAAACTCCGCAGAAAAGCTGCCTTTTGCAGTGTATTTGCCGCCGAAAAGCATTTCGCCGTCCCTGAGCGTAGAAGATGTGTGCGCGTATGATGCGTCTGGAACGAAGCACTTTGGCGAAGCATCAGTTTTGAAGAGGCTTTCAGGGCGAGACGACCATCATTTTGCGATAAAAACTATCGAAATTGAAAAGGTTGTCCGTATTCGCTATTTGTGGGATGCAATTGCGCATTCGCAAGAAGCAATCGGGGATGATGCTCGGTTCTTTACTATGAATGGAAGCAAGGTTGTAAGCGGTTTGCAGGGTGTGTACGCTCTTGCTCCCGACCATATCCATATTGGAGAGAATACTGATATTGCGCCGCTTGTGGTGATTGATGCACGAAAAGGTGTGGTCATTATTGGTAAGAATGTAGAAATACAGCCCCATTGCACCATCATCGGTCCCTGCGCAATTGGCGATAATGCGGTCATCAAAGCAAATACGCGGCTGTACGAAGGCACTGCTTTGGGAGAATACTCGAAAGTAGCTGGAGAGCTGAAGAATACTATCTTCCAGAGCTTTGGCAATAAACAGCATGAAGGCTGTTTGGGCTATTCTTTTATCGGTGAATGGGTGAATCTTGGCGCGGGAACGGATGTTTCGGACTTAAAAAATAATTATAGCACCATTCGTGTCCGCTTTGGGGCAGACAAAGCGAAGGAAATCAACACGGGAACGCGCTCGCTCGGTTTGCTCGCTGGCTGCCACACGAAAAGCGCGATTAACACATCCTTCAATACTGGCACAGTTACTGGTGTTGGGGCGAATGTCTTTGAAGCAAAGCCCGATAAGTTCGTCGCGCCGTACTCGTGGGGCGGCTTGCCAGATTCACCACGCTTTGAAGAAGAAAAAGCTATACAACTCGCACAAACAGTGATGTTACGCCGAAACCGTGTACTCTCTCCCGAAGAAGAATTTTTGCTTCGCGCAGCTTTTCAGAGTTGAAGTCAGCATCTTTACTTGATAGGACTTTCGCAAATGGCGCAGACAGCAGTGTTACGCGCTACCACGTGAGGCAGATTTTATGTGTCTTCAGTAGCACAGATACTCTTGTCTGTGCCACAAAACGAATATGTTGCGAAAGTCCTATTAAACACAAACGGCTGAAGAAACCACGTTGTTTCTTCAGCCGTTTGTGTTTTTTTGTGCGAATGCATCTTCTTACCGCACCACATCCATTCGCTTAAACACCAGTGAATTCGCTGCTTGCAAGCGCACAATATACGCGCCACTTGGCAAATCCTGCGCATTGAAGCCAAGCACGTATTCACCTGCTTTGTGGTCGCCTTCTGCAATGCGCTTCGCTACTGCTCCTGTGGCAGCATTCACAATTTCAATCACCACGTCGCCGTCTTCGCGCACTGCATAGGCAATTTCACCTTGTCCGTTTTTCATCGGGTTTGGCGTAAGCGCGATGATTTTCGTTGCTTGTGCCGTCGTTACAAGCCGCTTCCCACCCGCTGCACAGGCTTGTGCGGTGAAGTAATTGACAACGGGGTCTTCCACGAAAACTTTTGTTTCCCATATCTCTGGTTTGCGCCCTTGCACGCCCCATTTGATGTCCTCAATTTGCAACGAATCTTTATCCCATTCGCCCGCAACCGACCGTGCTTTGATGGTGAGAAGCGAGTAAGAACGCCCATTCCACGAGGTTTGTGGAATAATTGCCGTCGCTGGACCACGCGCACTTTCTACGCTTCCGCGCCGCAGCGTCCGCACTGCTTTTTCGCTAGGGTCGAGTGCCAGCACTTGCGAGCCAAAGCGCACGCTGCCTTGAAATATCGGCTGTGCAGAGCGAAGAATCTTGTTCAAATCGCTGCTCCGCTCTTTATCCAAATACAACTCCAGTGTTACTGCGCCTCCTGGGGCAATCGAATCGGGCATAGCACGCAATCCAAACACCGCAACGGCATCGTCTGGCTTCGGCAAGCGAGCATACGCACCCACTTCAGCAAAGGTGGTGTCTTCTTCGGCGCGAATTTCTATCCGTGCTGCTTTCAGCCCCGCCGTGCGCGGGAAGCAACGAATAAGCGCGTAGGCAGTATCGAGCGGCGCAAGCACGAGATTTGCCACGCCTTGTACGGTGTAGGTAGAATCTTTTTCCTCGCCAAGCGGTGGAATCACGCGAGCCTCGCGCACACGCACATTCCGCGAACCACGATTGACAATGAGCATCGAACCCAGAGACCGCTTGCCAACACGCACGGTGTCGAATTCTACCACCAGTGCTTTTAGTGGCGTTCCGCGTGCGCGAAGTGCTTCTTCAAACACAATATTCCGCAGAGTCCGCATGAAATCAGTATAGGTAACGCTAATTGTTGCCCGCACAACGCCTTCTTCCTTTGGTACAAAGACAATTTTCACAGGAATTTCCTCACGCGGTTGCAGCACGCGACCCCGCACGGAATCAAGGTCGAAGACTTGGTCGCCCGCCGCAATTTGAATACGGTCGAGCGTAATCGGATTTTCACTCACATTGATAATCACACCTCGCGCTTCACTTTTTTCACCAATAATTGCTTTCCCTACGTCCAATGTTGTGAAAGCAAGCTCACGCCCCACAGGAACAGTCGTGAAGCGGTATTTGAGCGATTGACTCGCCGCAGCACCAATGCTCACATTTGCGTTCAGCGATTGTACTTGCCAATAATAGGTTACACCCCGCTCCAAATCTGTAATTGTCGTCGAAACAGTATTCGTGTCCGCGAGCGCACCGGTAAGCATGGGCTGAGGAACGGTGCGGCGTACAACAACATCGCGCAAGGCAGAATCCCGCGCAAGAACGCAGAAATACTCGTCGGCAGCCTGAACGCGTTGCCATTGCAAGCGTGTGGTAATACCCACATTTTGCGCAGCTTGAGGCGGGAAAATGAGGTTTGGTGCGGCAAGCACGACGTTTGGCGTAGTTGCACTGATACGCATTCCAAAGGTGGAAAGCGTGAGATTCGGCACCGCCGCATTGCTCACGCGGCATGTGTACACGCCCGTATCTTGGCGCGTCAGCGACGGAATGACCAATACATCTGTTTCTGCATTCGGCACGGCTGCGCCATTCTTGAACCATTGATAGCGATTACCTGTGCCGCTCGAAACTGCCGTCAAAACAAGTGCGCGATTCAAAAACACGAGCGTATCAATCCGCCGACCTAAGGAATCTTGCGGGGTGTAGCGGAATGCTTTAATGCCCATATTCGGCTGAAGCGAACCAAATTGCAAACGATTATTCTCCGCCCGCACCGAATCAAGGCGCGAGATGCTACTGATGTTCGGAAGCACGGTAAAACGGTTGTTGGCAATATCAACAAGCCGCAAACGCTGCGCGTCGGGCAGACTTGGTGGAATAATGCCCGTAAAACGGTTGTTCGCCAGCACCAATTCACGCAATTGCGCGAGCGGCAAGCTGCCCGGAAGCTCGCCCGTGAGTTGATTTCCCACAACGCGCAAGACCTGAAGATTGCGCCACGCCGTCAGATTTTGCGGCAGCCCGCCTTCCAAGCGGTTTCCAGAGAGATGCAATTCTTCCAGCGTCGCGATATTGCCCCATTCCTGCGGTATTCGTCCAGAGAGCTGATTATTGCTTGCGTCGAAGATACGCAGGGTTTCGGTTTGGTTTGTGCGCGAGGTTGTTTTTGCTGTGGTTTTAGCAAATACTCCAAACTCGCGCGGCAATTCACCAGTGAGTAAATTCCCTGCAAGGCGCAATTCTTCGAGGTTTCCAGCACTTGCGAATTCAGTTGGAATGCTGCCCGTGAAACGATTGTCCGAGAGATTGATATTTTGTGCGCCACTGCTCGCCAAGCAGCGCGGAATCTCGCCTGTAAAGCGATTGCCCGCCAAATTCAACACCCGCAAACGCGGCAGTGCGCAAACTGACGTGAGCGATGCTGTTTCACTCAGTTGATTACCAGAAAGATTAAGCGTTTGCACATCAGTACATGCTGAAAAGCCCGTTGGAATGCCGCCTGTGAGCGCATTCCCTGAAAGATTCAGTTCGCGAAGTTTGGTTAATTCGGCAAGTGCCGTGGGAAGTGCGCCCTGAAGCCCACGCGACGGCACGGAAACACGAATAACGCGGTTGTTCAACACCTCAACGCCGCTCCAGACCGCAATCGGAAGGGGATTGCCCCAATCCATAATGCGCTTCATGGGCGCAAGCGTGGCAAGGCTGGCAAGTGCGATAGAATCTTGCTCAAGGGATTCGGTAAAGATAAAACGCCCTGCAAGCGTAACACTGGAGCCAGTTGCACTCAAAAGCTGCACCGTTCCGAAGCGATTACGGCTTGCCGTTGCAGGAAGCTGCCCACGTACTTCGCTCGGCGAAATACGGCGCAAATTCAGGAGCGGAACGCCATTTATCTGGATTGCCGCCACAACGCTCATGTTCGCGCCTGTGACGCTGATTTCCGTCAGTGAATTGCCCGAAGGCGGCGTAAAGCCAAGCGGCAACGGCAATCCCGCCAAAAGCGGAGCGTTCAGAATATCGGAGGTAATGCGGAAACTCGGCTCTGCGCCTGTATTTCCCTGCATTTCGCCTGATGATGGCGGTAAGGATGCACCGACAAGCGTAATCACGCCCGCAGCTGGAAGACCAGTCGTGGAGACATCGATGGAGGGCATGGTGAAAATAATTCGCTCATTTCCTTCGCGGCGGAACGGAACACGCGTGTCGCCAATGAAGAGTTCTGACACTGCTTGAAGATTTGTTCCCGACAAAACAACGGTCTCACCAACAAAAGCAATGGTGCGGCTTACAGAAGATACGCTCGGCAAAAGCAAAAGCGTAAAGGCATTTTGTAATGCGCTTTGCTGCGGAGGATTTGCCCGCGAAATAGCTTCAATGCTCACTTGTGCCATGACTGATGTTCCGCTTGTTGTGGCGAGCAAGCCCGCAAGCGGCACGGTTACAAGCATTTCTTCGGTGGAGCGCACTTTGTAGGTTGCCATTGTTGCACCCAAATTCGTGCGAAGGCGCAAAGCTCCGATAACATCAAGGTTCTGCCCTTGCAGCACGATTTCCTGACCGCCAACCGCCGTTTTCTCCACCACTTTCGTCAGCACAAGCGGACGCGCAAGATTGCCAATCCCACCACTGAAGGGCGGAGCCGACGAATACGTAAAATCTCCACCAACAGTGCCGCCCGCCGAAACCAGTTCCACGCGCACTTGTGGCGACGCACCTGCACGAAGAGGCGGAACAATAGCACTGACGCGGGTTTCGGAGTTTACCGTAAACGACGAAGCGGACACGCCACCAATGCGCACCGATTGAACACCCTCAAAGCCGCTTCCCGTCAGGGTTATCACCTCACCCGTCGAGCCGATACTGGGCGAAATGGTGAGATTTGCTGGCTTGTCGGCAATCACAAAGGCATCGGTAGAGGTAATGGTGCCGTTGGGCGTAGTAATGACCAGTGTTCCGTCGGTTACATTCGGTGGGATAATTACTTGAACGCTGCCGTTTGGCAAAAACACAAATTGCGCGGGAACGCCGCCAATCGTTAAGCCCAGTAATTGTGCGGGTGTCAAGCCAACGAGAACAAGCGGATTTCCGGGTCCAAGCGGAATCGGCGTGCTACCAAACGCCCCACCATTACCCGCACCACCAGCAATGATGCCGCCGCCAAGCCCTACGCCGCCGCCAGTAATGCCACTTCCAGCAGGTGGCGTAATAGTGCCGCCTGTACCTGTTCCACCGCCGCTCGTCCCGCCACCACTCATCGTTCCGCCGCCACCGAGCGGTGGAATAAAGGTCAGCGTTGCCGTCGAAGTAGCCGTACCGTTTGGTGCAATCACGCTTACTGCGCCCGTTGCAACATTGCCAAGTACCGCAGTCACGGTCGTGGAATTGACCACCGTAAAGCTCTGCACCGCCACGCCACCCACGCGCACAGCCGTCGCGCCCGTGAAGTTGTCACCAATAATAGTAAGGAGCGTTCCTGTTGTGCCTGTAAGCGGCGTAAACGCTGCGATGCGGGGTGATGCAGGTAAAATTTCCAGATAGCTGATGAATTGCTCAAACGGAATAGGACTTGCCGCAGGGAGCGCAGAACTGAGTAACCGTGCGCCTTGCGGAGTAAATTCTTTCGTGCCGCCTTTTTCCGCATACGCGCCAGCGCGAGTAGCCGAAACGCCCATTTTCGCGCTGACAGGAATGCTGTCACGGCTTGTTGCAATGCGGTGTTGGAGCAAATCACCCGCAAGGACACGCATTTGCCAATGCTCGCTTGCGGAAACCGAACCATTGCTGCCCGCACCAACACTGCCGCCTGAAGCAGCATTGAACGCTTCCAGCGAAACAAGCGGTGAAGCTGTTCCAGTCGTTGCGGCAATCACGGAGGCTGGTAAATACTGTCCGCCTTTGCCAATCGGAAAGCGGAATTGCGGTGTTGTCGGATTATTTCCATTCACATTTGCTGGCAAAACACGAGCAAATGCGCCCTGCACGAAGGATTGCGCCGAGCCGCCTTGCAATGCCGTGTCTTGCGGACTGCCAAGTGTGAGCGTGAAGCCCATTTGCGGCTCAATCACCCCTGCTTGTAGCGTGAGCGTCGTGCTAACGCGGAGATTGCTGGCAAGGCGAATAAGCGCACTGGAGCGTTGTAGCGTGAGGCGAGCAATGACGGGCGTTCCAGACATTGTTGCAAAACTCATCGCGCCTGTGAATACGCCACCGCCCGCAATCGTCAAACTATTTGAGGAATCAGTATTGAAGCGGCTCGCGCCCGTCATCGTGATTGCGCCTAAGAGCGAAAGCGAATTACCCACGCCCGCCAAAGTCGCACCAAATCTCACTTCGCTGCCATTTTCTGCCGTGAACGCGCCCGTGATGCTTTTGGTTTCATCCAAGCGAAGTTGGGCATTGTCTAATTTCAACGAAGAAGGAAAACTTTGCGGAAAAATATCGCTGGACGTAAGACGGTTACTTGCGTTGGCGTATTCCAATGTCGCATTTGCGCCTAAGTATTGCACACCGCTTACTGCTGTTACATTTCCCGTGCCTTCCAAGCGCAAACGCCCGCCGTTGTTCACGCGCAGGATGCCGTTTACGGTCAAAACTTGTCCGCTTGGAACAATGATTGTACCGCCATTTTCCGCTTGTAGCACTACGCCCGCACCAAATGTGCCGCCGACGTTGAAGTTTGCGGTGCGCCCGCTCGGAACGTAGAACGATTGTCCGCTCATCGCGAAACTTCCAGCCGTCAAGCCACCGCCACCAACAATCGTGTTCCAATTCGCGGGATTGTCTGCTGGACCAGATTGATAGTAAAATTCATTCGACGAAGCAGTCAGCGTGAAGGATGCAAGCGAATTTGCCGTGCCGCCAGGAGTAGTAACCGAGAGCGGTGCGCTTGGTGCGCCAATCGGCACAATGGCTGTTATTTGCGTTGGTGAAACAACTGTAAATGATGCTGCATTTGTACCACCAAACTGCACTGCGCTCGCGCCCGTGAAGTTTGTTCCCGTGATAGTGACGGTCGCGCCTTGTGCAGCCGCGCTTGGTGTGAAACTTGTGAGTGTTGGCGGCGCAAAGAAGGAATATACGCCGAGCGAAACCGTACCGCCTGGCGTTGTCAGGCTCACATTTCCCGTCGCGCCACCCGCCGCAACGACCGCCGTTACTTGCGTTGCAGACACAGGCGTAAACGATGCTGCCGCAACGCCACCAAAACTGACCGCCGAAACGCCCGTTAAATTCGTACCGTTAATCGTAATCGTCGCACCAGCAATGGAGCCAGTTGGCGTGAAGTTCGTGATAGTCGGCGGTGCTTGTTGGATTGAAATATTAAACGGCGTGGAATTGAACGAACCCGCACCGTTCATGGCTTGTATGGTAATTGGTCCGAATGGTCCGGCAATGGTCGGAGTGCCAGAAAGTACGCCTGTTGCGGCATTCAGTGTAAGTCCCGTTGGCAATGTTCCTGCAACAACGCTGTACGTCGGGCTTGGCGAGCCGTTGGCAACAAAGGTGTAGGTGTATGGAACGGTTTGATTGCCGTTGGGTGGTGTTTGTGCCGAAAATGCCGTCGGCGCAATGGCGGCAGCACTGACGCTTATGCTCATATTCACGGTGTTTACATTGCCAAAGGCGTTCTGCGCTTTTACCACAATCCCAGCAAATACGCCGCTTGCAGATGGTGTGCCAGAAAGTACGCCCGCGCCGCTTAGGGTCAATCCTGCGGGCAATGTGCCAGAGACCAGTGAATACGCGGGTGCTGGGAAGCCATTGGCAACAAGCGTGTAGCTGTATGCCGTGCCAACTGCGCCATTTGGCGGTGTTTGCGCCGTGAAACTGGATGGTGCTTCATTGACCGTGATGTTGAATGGTGCAGAAGTTGTTGAGCCGAAGCCGTTTGTCGCAGCAAGAGTGATTGGTCCAAATACGCCCGCCGTCGTCGGAACACCAGAGAGTAAGCCGTTTGCAGCCGTAAGTGTCAGTCCTGCGGGAAGCGTACCAGTATTCACTGCGTAACTTGGTGCGGGCGAACCGTTTGCCGCGAAGGTGTAAGCGTATGAGCCGCCTACCAAGCCGTTTGGCGGGGATTGGAGCGTGAAGGCAGTCGGCGCAGTACCAGTTGCGGTAATCGTGATGCTGAACGCGCTTGTATTCACCGAACCTAGACCATTACTTGCTTGTACGGTGATTGGTCCGAATGTCGCGGCAACGCTTGGTGTTCCTGAAATCACGCCCGCACCGCTCAGAGTCAAGCCTGTGGGCAATGTTCCTGAAAGCACAGTAAACGTTGATGCGGGCAAACCATTCACGGCGAAAGCATAATTATACGGCGTTCCCACCACACCATTTCCAGGCGTTTGCGCGGAAAAGCTCGTTGGTGCGCCGTTGATGGTGATGTTGAATGGTGTGGAATTGAGCGTGCCAGAGCCGTTGCTTGCTTGAATTGTGATTGGTCCGAATGCGCCAGAAACCGTCGGCGTACCAGTGATTACGCCCGTTGCAGCGTTCAGCGTTAAGCCTGTGGGCAATGTTCCCGCGACCACACTGTACATTGGCGATGGAAAGCCGTTGGCAACAACGGTGTAGCTGTATGCCGCACCAGCAGTGCCGTTCACGGGTGTTTGCGCTGAGAATGCCGTCGGCGATGACGGTGCGGCAGCAATCGTGATGTTGAAACTGTTGGAATTAAGCGAACCCGCACCATTGCTTGCGCGAATGACCGTTACGCCAAACACGCCCGCCGCCGTTGGTGTGCCAGAAAGCTCGCCCGTGCTTGCGTTTAGGCTTAATCCCGTTGGCAGAACACCCGAGAAGAGCGCGTAGGTCGGCGCAGGAAAGCCATTTGCCAAGAAGAACGAACTGTATGGCGTTCCCACAACTCCGTTTGCGGGCGCGGCGACAAAGCTCGTCGGTGCGCCGCTCACGGTAATGCTGACGGGGTTGGAATTAAGCGCACCCGCAATATTGCTTGCGCGAATGACAATGCCGCTATACGTACCACCAGAGCTTGGTGTACCAGAGAGCGCACCCGTACTTGGGTTCAGCGTCAGTCCGGGCGGAAGCGTTCCTGCAAAGAGGCTGTACGTCGGCGCAGGAGTGCCATTTGCCGCAAACGTGTAGGAATACGCGCTGCCACTTGTTCCTGCGGGTGGCGTTTGCGCAGTAAAGGCTGTTGGTGCGGTGTTGATGGCAATGCTGAAAGGCGCAGTATCAAAGGTTCCCATGATATTCGTTGCGCGAATCGTGATTGGTCCGAATGTTCCCGTCGCGCTTGGAGTGCCAGAGAGCGCACCCGTACTAGCGTTCAGCGTTACTCCTGCGGGAAGTGCGCCTGATTGCACCGTGTAGGTAGGTGCGGGCAAGCCATTTGCGGTAAAAATGTATGAGTATGGCAGCCCAAACGCGCCTGTTGGCGGGGTTTGCGCGGAATATGCCGTCGGTGCAGTGCCAAGGGTAATGGTAAAGGGCGCAGTATCAAACGTTCCCGCAATATTGCTTGCGCGAACCGTGTAAGGACCAAATGCTCCACTCACGGTTGGTGTTCCAGAAAGTACGCCCGCGCCGCTTAGGGTCAAGCCTGTGGGCAATGCGCCGCCTGATTGCACGGCGTAGGTAGGAGTTGGAAAACCGTCGGCAACAAAGCTATACGGAGCGTAGGCAATAAACGGGACACCAATCGGCGGCGTTTGTGCCGTGAATGCCGTAGGAGCCTTATTGATAGTGATGTTGAAGGGTGCGCAGTCAAAAAATCCACCAACATTTGTTGCCCGAATGACGATTGGTCCAAACGTACCGCCCACGCCCGTTGGCGTTCCCGAAAGTACGCCCGCGCCACTTAGTGTCAAGCCCGGCGGCAATGCGCCAGATTGCACGGCGTAGGTAGGCGCGGGTGCGCCATTGGCAACAAAAGTGTAGGTGTACGCGCTGCCGACTATGCCTGTTGGCGGCGTAGCTGCGCTAAAGGCAGTTGGAGCAACGATGAAGGCAAAGCCCGTTAAACTGCCTGTACCGGCAGGTGTCGTAACGCTCACGTTCCCACTTGCGCCGCCAGCCGCGACGACGGCAGAAATTTCCGTTGCAGAAATAACCGTAAAGGATGCAGCATTTACGCCACCGAACTGTACTTGCGTTGTTCCAGTGAAATTTGTTCCGCGAATTACTATTGTTGCCCCCGCAAGTGCGCTTGTTGGCAAGAAACTCGCAACCGTTGGCAGAGGCGTGGCAAAGGTTGGTCCAAAGACCAGAACGCGGTTATTTGCTTGGTCGGCAATGATAAGTTGTCCGGCGGCACTCAGGGAAATATTATGCGCTCCGTTCAATTTCGCTTGTGTTAGTCCTGTTGTAAGCGTTGTCATATTTGGCTGACCAATCACAGCATCCGGCGCGGCACCGCTTGTTTTGCTATTCACATTCAAATACACCAACACACGATTATTCGCAAAATCCATTGCAAACAAGTCCGTGCCATTGGTGTAGAGGTCTTGGGGAACATTCAAACCCAATGTAGAATTAGGATTATTCGCCCCTCCCGTCGTCATCGTTGGTTGCCCCAGCACGATGCTTGCTGCCATGCCAGTTGTGTATGGTGCATCGAAGCGCAGAATACGGTTATTGGTAACATCACTGACAAAAATAGATGTACCGACAACGGCAATATCTCCAGTGTTTCCTGTTCTGACGGTACTTGGCGCGACGGCATTGTTTGTGGTAAAATCTGGTACGCCAAGCGCGACGGCTGCACTTTGAAATGTACTCAACGGCGCATTAAACCTGAGTACGCGACGGTTGAGATTATCCGCTACCCACATATTTCCCGACGCATCAAGCCGCGCCGCGTAAGGCGTGGAAAAATTCTGCGCCGATAAGCCCGGAGTATTGCTTGTCAAATTTGGCTGCCCAATTACCATTGTCGCAGAAGCCCCATTTGCTGCGGTGTGCGCGGCAGGAATCATCACAAAGCGATTGTTCAAAACATCGGTTATCCACAAATCCCCGCCCGTGCCAACATTCATCGTGAATGGTCCACTCACACCTGCTGCATTCGTACCGCCGCCGCCATTTGCCGCACCACTGGTGAAATTCACTTGCCCGAACACAGCTTCAGGAAGCTGCGAATTTTGCGTAATCGGCAAACTAAAGCGCATGACGCGATTATTCGCCCATTCGGCGACGTAGAGTTTATTGTTTGCCGCATCAATCGTCAAGGCATTGGGCTGATTAAATTTATTGTTCAGCAATCCGGGCGTACTTGTCGTGAAATTCGTCTGCCCCAAAACGTAGGTGGCAAGATAGGTAAAGCCGCCCGCGCTTGTTGCAGAGCCGTTTGGCGTATTCACGGTTATCAAGCCGCTACTGCTCACATTCGGAACAACGAAGGAAATTTGCGTTGCCGAAATAGGCGTAAATGCTACGGATTGATTGCCGATAAAGACCGAAGTCGCGCCCGTCAGGTTTGTTCCCGTAATGGTAATCGTTGCTCCGGCTTGTGCAGATGCGGGTAGGACGGTTGTAATCGTTGGTCCGGGTGCGGGGTTTGGTCCAATGCCGATACCGCGCAAATTGGTGAATCCAGTGGAAAAGGTCTGGGTCGCGCCCGCACCCGACATCACAGAGCGTCCGATATTGCCCGTGCCTTGATTTGACCAAAACAAAAATGTGCCGTCGCTGGTGATGCCAACGGGCGAACTACATCCTGTAACAAGCGGCGTTACGCCTGTTCCCGTGCTTAATTGAGCGCGTTGAATGGTGTTGCTTGCGCCACCTTGGGTGAAATAAATGAAGTTGTTCGGGTTGTCAATCCAGATACCGCCCGGATTGGTGAGACCCGTCATAAACGACGCATTTAAGCCCGTTACGCCGTCTAATGCTACTCTCCCAATTGAGGCAAAATTTGTCCGCGACCAATAAATGAAGCCGCCCGTCACATCAACAGCAATGCTCACTGGCTGCGCAACGCCTGTGTTGCAGAAGGATTGGTTTACGCCCGTTCCGTCCAGATTGGCACGTCCGAGCGTTGTTGAACCGTAATTTGTCCAATAAATGTTGGTGGCGGTAACAAACACGCCATTTGGCGCGGAACAGCCTGTGATAAAGGTTGGATTTGGTGAAGAGCCGTCCGCGTTGGCGCGTCCGATGGCATTGCCTGTTTCATTGCACCAATAAATGTAGGCTCCTGCGCGGAAAACATCGCGTCCGAAGCCGATACCTGTTGCAGCGGCGAGGTTTTGCGATGTGCCATCGGTGCGAACAGTGCCGATTTGTCCGCCTGTGCGAGCGGCGTAGAGCGTGGTTACAGGCGGCGCATTGTAGGTGAAGCCTGCAAAACTCGCGGTTCCTCCTAGCGCATCAACACTGACCGTGCCGCTTGCTCCAGCGTTCACCACAGCCGTTATTTGCGATGCTGAAACGAAATTAAATGAAGCTGCATTCACACCGCCAAAGCGCACTTGTGTAGGACTGGTGAAATTTGTACCGTTAATGGTGATTGTTTGTCCAGGTCCGCCGTTTGTTGGCGTGAATCCAGAAATGGTTGGTGCTGGAGGGATTATTATGTTTGCCAAACCAGAAAAGACGTTTTCTCCAACCCCAGAAAATTCACTTCCTCCCTCTGAGTATCCGTACCAACGACCCGTCCACGGCGAAACAGTGATTGAGCCGCAATCGTTCAGGTTGCTAAAGATGGTGTTGGCTACTTCAACGCCAGTAGTTGCGTTTCTCCGCATGATTCTGTTTACATTACCGGCAGCACCGTGATACAACACATAATACGCGCCGCCGAAATATTCGGCAACGCCCCATGCAAGCCAGTTCTCAGTACCAGTATAGGAACCAGTAATGTTGATAGTACCAAGCGTTGTTACATTTCCCGTCGCAATATCAATCGCAAAAAACGTCTGCGTACCGGAACGCCAAAGAAGAAAGAACCCACGCCCCGCAAAGATACACGAGCTTGCATCAACCATGATAGGCGTAGAAAGCGTTACCTGCGTCGCCAAAATATTCAAATCGGCATCCATCTGGCGAATTGCCGTCAGCATAAAGGGACCGGTGTTTGTCCCGTTAATTGGGTCGGAAGAGCCATTCCACAGCGTCCATAATTGCCCCGTTGCTAAATCGCTAAAAATGCCATCTCTGCGCGGCAACGTACCATTATTCAACGACAAGGTAGAAGGGTCAAGTCGCACGGTGAAATTATCCTGCACACGATACACCCAAGAGTTTGTTACCGCAATGCCGCCTCGGTCGTCTCCCGCACCAGCCGCTTGTAAATCCACAGAAGCAAGTGGTAAAGAGTTACCGAAAGTTACTACTTGTAATGCGGCTTGCGCGAAAAGCTGGGTTTGCAACGTACACATACTTGCAAGGAGAACAATTGCCGTTGCGAAAAAATCTCGCAAAAGCCTACGACAATGGTTTAGCGTACTGCAACAGTTTGTGGGGATGGTCAAGGAATAAGCAAAAAGAGGAAGCATAGTATAACCTTTAAGAGGACAATAGCAAGGCGTAGGAACGAAAAGAATAACACGTTAATTCACGACATAATAACAGCTACAAAAATACGAAATATCTCTATCGGAAAATAGTGATGGTCATCATGTATTCTTACGTCGAGGGGCAGGAATACTACGTTTGTGTCATGTTTTAGGTTCACAAAATGAAAACGACGCATTCATTTTGTGAAGAGTGAGTTACTCGCTGGCGTAGCAACAACCTGTTGGAGCGTATTGACAACTTCTACGCTGACATTTGCGTCAGCTGGGAGCGTGAAAGACAGCGTTGTTTGTGCGTCGGCTCACGGCGCAGGTACTCTGTCCCGATAGCGCAAGCGTACATTTTCAAAGGTGCCATTTTCAATATCCACGGTTTCGCCTTTAAGGTTGGTAGCCCGAAAGCTAAAGGCACCCGAAACACGCCACTTTACGAGGTCGTAGCGGTCAATGCGCAGCCATGCCCGCTCTATGCGCGAATCGTAGCGCCCTCTATAAAAAGGGTCGCCAAATAAATCGCGCCAATATTTAATTTCTATTTCGTCATTGACTCTAATATCAACAGTAGTACTCCACTGAGGGGTAGAACTTCCAGAGGGTCGAAAACTGAACAGGCGATAGACTTCATAGTACGAGCCAGCTGCCCAACTAAATCGGTCTAAGGAATCTTGTTCGAGTCGGAGCGGAAGTATGATAGTTTTGGGCATACGAAAGGCAAAAGATATACCTGCAAATTGCCAATCGCGGACAGCCCCCGTTGTGGTCGCTGTCGGCGAAGGCACCCCATTAATGATAGCGGGAACCTGCACTTCGCGGGAGCGCACGTTAAAACGCCCCCCTCCCCCAAGGGAAAAGGGCTCGTTTAATACCTTATCATATTGCGCTAATACACTATTAAAGAGTGGCTCATCTCGTCGGTAGAGGTTACCATTATTGTCGTAGGCACCGATAGAGACGGTATCGGGTGTAACGAACTTCCACGGTTTTCCATTGACGGTAGCTGTAACGGTAGATTTGACGGTATCGGGTTCAGTGGGAGATTGTATATCAATCGTTGTCGGTTGCAAAGGATCTTTACAGGCAGCAAGTGAGAGCATGGCTGTAACGAGACTCCCAAGATAAAACATTGTTTTCATAAGATTTCCTAGAAAATGTTTAACGCATGATGAGGAGTTGTACGCTGGTACGATAAATCGCTCCTTGCTGAGTAACAGCAGAAATGTGAACGGTGTATATTCCATTGGCAAGTGTGGCGGTCGGTATCATAAGGGAGTTAGTCCCCATGTTGAAGGCTTGATTGCTCGCGGGCGTAGCAACAACCTGTTGGAGTGTATTGACAACTTCCACGCTGACGTTTGCCGCTGCTGGGAGCGAAAAGGAAAGGGTTGTTTGTGCGTCTGCTAGGTTAAGCACACAAAGTTTTACTGAGAAATACGCTCAAAATAGTCCAGCTTAACATTTTCAAAGGTACCATTTTCAATATCAACGGTCTCCCCCTTGAGGTTGGTAGCCCGGAAGCTAAAGGCACCTGAGACGCGCCACTTTACGAGGTCATAGCGGTCTATGCGCAGCCACGCTCGCTCTACGCGCGAATCGTAGCGTCCTTGGTAAATAGGGTCTCCAAAACCAAATCGATACTTAATCTCTATCCCTTCATTCACCCTTGTATCGACAGTAATGCTCCATTGGGGATTATTGCCGCCCGGGAGCTGAAAGCTAAAGAGGCGATAGACTTCAAAATAAGAACCGACACTCCAGCTAAATTGATCTAATGAGTCTTTTTCAAGGAGAAAGGGGAGAGTGATGTTTTTGGGCATACGGAAGGCAAAATACAGACCAGAAGATTGCCAATCACGGACAGCACCCGTAGTGGTAGCCGTCGGAGAGGGTACCCCATTGACAATAGCGGTAACTTGTACTTCGCGGGAGCGCACATTGAAAGCTCCCCCCCCCCCAACGGAAAAGGGGGAATTAAGAACTTTGTCATATTTTGCTGAAACGATGTTGTAGAGGGGTTCATCTCGCCGGTACAGATTTCCATTATTATCATACGCCCCAAGAGAGACGGTATCAGGGGTGACGAATTTCCACGGCTTTCCATTAACAATAGCGGAAACAGTGGAACGCACGGTATCGGGTTCTTCAAAAGATTGAATATATGTTGGTGTTATCGGGTTCGTACAAGCGGTGAGGCATAGCCCCACCGCAAGAATAGTTTGAAGATAATGTATGATTTTCATGGTTTTTTCCTTGAAAAAGTTAGCGCATAATGAGAAGTTGGACACTGGAACGATAAATCGCTCCTTGCTGAGTAACAGCAGAGATATGAACCGTGTACATCCCGTTGGCAAGTGTAGCAGTCGGTATCACAACGGAATGTGATCCCATGCTGAAGGCTTGACTGCTGGCAGGTGTAGCCACCACTTGCTGGAGTGTGTTCACAACTTCTACGCTGAGGTTTGCGTCAGCTGGGAGCGTGAAAGACAGCG
The DNA here is from genome assembly GCA_013298775.1 of Ignavibacteria bacterium. GTDB lineage: Bacteria > Bacteroidota > Ignavibacteria > Kapaibacteriales > UBA4661 > PH2015. The sequence continues at coordinate 144,173 of JAAFIV010000008.1, forward strand.
TTGTTTGTGCGTCGGCTCACGGCGCAGGTACTCTGTCCCGATAGCGCAAGCGTACATTTTCAAAGGTGCCATTTTCAATATCCACGGTTTCGCCTTTAAGGTTGGTAGCCCGAAAGCTAAAGGCACCCGAAACACGCCACTTTACGAGGTCGTAGCGGTCAATGCGCAGCCATGCCCGCTCTATGCGCGAATCGTAGCGCCCTCTATAAAAAGGGTCGCCAAATAAATCGCGCCAATATTTAATTTCTATTTCGTCATTGACTCTAATATCAACAGTAGTACTCCACTGAGGGGTAGAACTTCCAGAGGGTCGAAAACTGAACAGGCGATAGACTTCATAGTACGAGCCAGCTGCCCAACTAAATCGGTCTAAGGAATCTTGTTCGAGTCGGAGCGGAAGTATGATAGTTTTGGGCATACGAAAGGCAAAAGATATACCTGCAAATTGCCAATCGCGGACAGCCCCCGTTGTGGTCGCTGTCGGCGAAGGCACCCCATTAATGATAGCGGGAACCTGCACTTCGCGGGAGCGCACGTTAAAACGCCCCCCTCCCCCAAGGGAAAAGGGCTCGTTTAATACCTTATCATATTGCGCTAATACACTATTAAAGAGTGGCTCATCTCGTCGGTAGAGGTTACCATTATTGTCGTAGGCACCGATAGAGACGGTATCGGGTGTAACGAACTTCCACGGTTTTCCATTGACGGTAGCTGTAACGGTAGATTTGACGGTATCGGGTTCAGTGGGAGATTGTATATCAATCGTTGTCGGTTGCAAAGGATCTTTACAGGCAGCAAGTGAGAGCATCGCTGTAACGAGACTCCCAAGATAAAACATTGTTTTCATAAAATTTCCTAGAAAATGTTTAACGCATAATGAGGAGTTGGACACTGGAACGATAAATCGCTCCTTGTGTGCTAGCAGCAAAGGTATGTATTCTCTTTACAAAATGCTCATTGGTACGCTTTAGTACGCATAGGACTTTCGCAAACGGCGCAGACAGGAGTGTCTGCGCTACCATTTGAAGCAGATTTCATGCGACTTCGGTAGAACAGACACTCTTGTCTGTTTCATAAGGTGAGTATTTTGCGAAAATCCTAACGCATTTACATTCGATGTTATTTTGATGGCTTGTCTTGTGTGGTTGGTGGTGGAGCCAGAAGCAAGGTATTCTGCACCCACTCAGCAAGTTCGGCGCGTGTACTGATATTGGTTTTCTGATAAATCGCGCTTATGCTGTTGCGCACAGTTCCTTCTGAGATATTGCATTCTTTCGCAACCTCAGTATTATTCAGATGCAAAAGGCGCAAGATATTCTGCTCAAGAGGCGAGAAATAATACTTCATCAGCTCGCGATTTGCGCGATAGAATTTCTCTCCCAACACGGGACTAATCCAGATACCATCTTGCTCGGTCCAGTTGAGCACTTGGGTAATCACGCGGGGATTATCTTCTTTCAGCATACACCCATTCGCACCAGCTTCTATGGCACTTCGCGCCCAATCTGCTCTGCCAGAAAGGACAAAAATGCGCATTTTGGGAAACTCTGCTCGCATCGCTGAGATAATATCTATCCCGCTCATATCTGGCAATTGTACATCTTGCAAGAGAATATCGGGCTTGTAGGTGCGCACGGCTTTCATAGTTTCGGCTCCTGTGGATGCTATCGCGGAGACCTCCACAGGAGGAACATTCGGCATGTCCTTCACCTGCTGCAACCAAAGCTGCATCAGATTTGCGAACATAACGTGGTCGTCGGAAATTACAACACGAAGCATAAGCAGTATGGGCGTTAGGAGTGATGCAATACAAATAGAACTTTCGCAAAATAGGCTGTCGAAGAACATAGACAGGAAGTCTCAAGCCACCGAAGCCAGTATTTATCAGTTTTGTAGTGGCACAGGCATTCTTGCCTGTGAGGTTTGCGAAAGTCCTAACAAAAAAGACGATGAATTATGAATGCCTAAAATAGAGCATCTGACGAAGCCCTGCAAGAAGTTTAGGAACGCGGGCATTGTTTTGTGTCTCTGTTGTGTACACACGCCAATAGAGCGAGGCGCGTACAACGATTCTATCCTATTGTACGAGTAATAGTCTGGGTTATCACGCACTTGCATAAACTCTATTTTTAGCGAAATTTCGCTCGTCGCTAAAATTAGCTGTTTTTTCATGTTGTTTTCATTGTTTATTCATTTTTACTGCCGTAAGTTTGTAGGTATAATTTACAATCGTTTCACAACCCAAGAGGTTGCTGTGATTACATCTTCCAATTCTCGCTCTTTTACAACAACATTTTTTGCAAACGCTCTTCTCGCACTTGTATTTGGTGCTACGGCTGCTTTCGCGCAGACCGAGACCACTACAAATAAAGCTCCAAACGTAACGGAAGCAGCAGAATCGTTTGTCAGCGCATCGGAGCTTCTCCAAAATGAAGTTGCTTTTACCCCCGCTCGCGTCGATATTGCGGCGATTAAGAAAAGCGTTCAATACCCAGAAGCCGCACTGAAAACACGCGAAACAGGTCGTTTCGATATTATCGTGTACGTCAATAACAATGGCGAAGTAAACACGGTAAATTTTGTTTCAGAACGTGCTGAAAGCAATAACATGAACGCCATGATTGCGGCAGCGTGCGATGCGGTAAAAAAAGCTCGCTTCACGCCCGCAATGCTGAACAATAAAGCTATTAGCAGCACTGTTCGCATTCCGTTTAGCTTTGTTATGTAAATGTATGGCGAGTTTCCGTCTTTATCAGACGGAGTGTGGAATACTCACGGAAAGACACTTGCACATGCAGGATTTGCAAACGCAAGATTTGCTAGGAAAATACGAAATGCTCACCGTACACAAACAAACTGCTCCGCTTTCTGCGAGAGGATATTGTGTAGCACGGGTGAAGCGGTACAACGGCTCGTAAGATATAACAATAATCACCACTCAAGGAAATCACACTGTGTTTAATACTAGTCTTCAATCTATCGTTGGCGTGGAAATCTACGCAATTGTTTCCATGCTTTTGCTTCCCGCAGTAGTAGTAGGCATGATAGTGTATGCGCTGCATATTGCAACCTCGACCATGAAGCTCATTTCTCGTTTGCCGCTTGATGGCGATGATGGAATGCATTGGAATTAACCGATATTGCGAGAGAGCGTGAGGCTTTCAGCTTTGGATGATATATTGAATGAGATGAGAGCCTCACTTTCTTTCACTTCAGAATATGCCTCAGGGTGTATTCATTCAAGAAAATAATCGCTCATCGTATGGTGAGTAGGAAAAGTTTATGACAATGTTATGACGATTGCTATTATTTATTTAATAGCAAACCTCCTGAACACACAAACTCTCCTTGCAGCATTTTTAGGGGTCTGCGAGGAGTTTTTTTTTGCCCTGTCTTCACAATCCCCCATTTTGGAAAACATAAGCAGAGACTGAGTACGTCAGAGAAGGGACGATGCACTTCAGTAGAAAAAATAATGACGTAAGGTTATGGACACAATTACATTCCATTGGGCAGACAAGAGTGTCTGCTGGTGCCGAAGCCAGTATTTATCGGTAGCGCAGACCACTCTTGTCTGCACCACAAGAGCCGCAAAACTCATTTGACAGACTACTAGTTACTAAATGATTTTAGTTGGAAAAAGTCCTTGACCCATGAGTGGCACAGACATTCTTGTCTGTGAGTGTTGGTGCGGGGTTCAGGCGAACAACACAGACAAGAATGTCTGTGCCACTAGTGTTATTTTTACCTTTTCAATCCAATGCTGCGCTTGATTTCTAACTAAAATCAGGTAGTACCATTTGAAGCAGTATTCAGCCTTTCGTCGTACCTTCAAAAGCATCAATCAAGCCATTACAAATCTTTTCGCTGCAATTCTCGAAATTTTTTATTGGCTTCTTTCCCAATCTTGCTGCGTGGGTCCATCTTAAAAACATTGATGTAGCATTTCAAGGCTTCTGGTTTATTGCGTTGGCGTTCATAGACACGTGCAAGCCCCATCAGAGCAGGCGTATGGCGTGGATGCACCGTCAATGCTTGCTGATAGACGCGAATTGCTTCCTCAAAACGCTCCTGCGAAGCCAGAACATCGCCCAAGCCTTGCAGTACAAACATATTCGTGGAATCAATCTGCAAACAACGCTGATAGCACTCCACAGCTTCGTTGTAGCGTTTTTCACCAACGTAAAAACTGGCGAATTCACTCAGCACATCAACATTTTTCTTATCGTTCTCCACAGCGCGTCGGTACTCGTCTTCGGCGGCGGCGGGCTTTTTTTCTGCTCGATACACACTTGCCAAAATACGCCGCGCATTCACTTCATCGAAACTCATTGCCTCATTTGCCAACTTTCGTGCCTCTTTGAAGCTCCCACCCGCATACGGTGGTGCTTGCAAGTAATATTGCGCCAGTGCAAAACGGGCGTTTCCATGCTTTGGATTCAGTTTCATTGCCTTTGTGAAGGCTTCGCGCAAACGGCTTGCCACCGCAAGTGCATCAATAAGCTCACCGTTAATCGCTTGCAAACCATACACCGCACCCAGCCAGTAATGATAATCCGCATTTTTGCTTTGGAGCTGTACCGCACGGAGACAGTATTCCTCAGCTTTTTCGAGGTTCCGCTCTTGAACAATTTCCATCTGACACAAACGACAATGCGCTTCAGAATTTTTCGGGTCAATTTTCACAACCGCCTCAAACGCGCTCTGCGCCTCAGCATAACGACGAAGTTTCATTTGCTCCATACCAAATTGCAAAAGTGAATCGCCTGAAACACGAGCATTGATGAGGCTTTGAACAGTTGTCGCCGTTGTAGCATTCGCCGTTCCGGTAGTAGTGCTGGTTTGTGCGGAAAGGAGTGGCACACACACCAACGCGCTTACCAAAAAAACGAGTAGCACTGCATGTACATAGATGCAAGTGTTGGTGCGGTCTTGAGCAATCAAGGTATAGAAAAACCTAGGAGCAATGCGAAGTATCATTTTGAAGCGAAAGCAAAAAGAATGGGGAATGAATCAAAGGCAGGGCAAATCTACAAAAAACAACAAGACCTTGCAAGCCTGATACTTACAAGGTCTGAAGCTAATTTCTGTCTCTATCCACGTACCAAGAACGCTTTTACGCCATTTCTATACGCCGAGTTTTGCGCATTTCTGTAAAAATAATTACACCAACAAGCACAAACAACAGTGTAAAAGCCGCATAAACAATAGGTTCGTAGGCAAGCTGTTTTACAATAATTCCCACAAACGCCCAAACGAACACGCTCCGATACACATTGTCCTGCTTCGCAAGACCGCCAACCAGCACAGCAACAAGTGTTGCGGCAATGAGCATCATCACCGTCCACGTGATAGGCGAAATGCCGAACGCATCCCAACCAAGCGCGTTCAGTGCCGATGCGCTATTTGCGACCGTTGCAACCGAGAGCCAGCCTACGTACACGCGCGTTGAGAACTGAAGCACACGCTCAAATCTGCTTGTTTGAACGCCTTGTCCTTCAGCATCATTCGCCGTAACACCATTGATACCTAATCGAAAATATGCCAACCACGCCGTTATTTCCATGCCAAGCAACACAGGCAAAGTCATAGCGGAAAGCGCACCCGACTGGCTTGCAAAGAACATCCAGACAAGGTTCAATGCCGCCGAAAGCGCGAGAAATGGAGCGGCAGCCATAAGGCGAGTATTCATGCGCTGTCTGGGCAATGCCATAAAAATACCCCAACCAATACATCCTGCATAAATAATACCCCAAACGGAAAAAGCGTACCCTGCGGGCAAGAAGTATTCCGTCGTTGGTTTATCGGGTGTTCCGCCATTAAACGCGCCGAGAATACCAAGCAAAGGCGTTCCGATAACCGACACAATAGTAATAATGCCCAGTACAAGCATTAGGAAGGTTTTTTCATTTCTGCCCGAAGCGTGAAGCGGGTGCGAGAGTATGTTCGTCATTGAAGGTGGTGATAATTTCAAAGAAATACGTGTATGGGTTCAAGAGGTTATACCCAGACCGCCGCATGATAAGGATACTTCTGTCGAAAGACCTCCAACGGTGTTTTGTTGTTGATGCCTTGATGTGGTCGTTGGGAGTTGTAGTACATCTCCCAC
>JAAFIV010000080.1 GCA_013298775.1 Ignavibacteria bacterium
CAGCGTACTACGGAGGTTATTGATGTGGAAGAATACTTTTACCGAGACGAAGCAATGACGCGGCTTTTGGCGCAAAAGCCCGTGTTGGTATGGTCGGAAAATCTGCCAACGAAGGATTCAAGCGGCACTGAGGATTACAAACAGCATTACGTGGATGTAAAAGTGCCTGTGAAGCCAGATATGTTGCCGTTTGGAAGGTATGTCGTCATTGCCTCGGCAAACGAAAATTTTGCCATGAAAACGAATGCGTTTGCATGGGTAAAGCTGATTGCAACACGTCTCGCGCTCGTGAAAGACCGCGAAAGCGCGTACATCACTGATGCGGAAACAGGGCAGCCGATAAAGGGCGTAACGGTGCGGGTTTTAGAGACACGGTACGATAAAAGCGGGAAAGTAGAGCATGAACACCTCCTAAGCAAGCATTCAAGCGACGAGCAGGGCTTTTGTCCAATTGCTTCCGACGTTTCCTCACGGGCATTTATTGAACTTGAATACAAAGGCGATATGCTCCGCGACGGCTCTATTGCTTATCGTGAGACAGAAAAACCAGTGGAAGCGCAAGACATCGTGCGGCTTTTCACCGACCGCGCATTTTATCGTCCCGGGCAGACGATATTTTTCAAGGGAATTGCGCTGCGCGTTGATAATTCCAACTCCGCAAAGCCTGATAACTACACGCTTCGCGGCAAACAATACACTATTGCTTTTCGTGATGTGAACGACCGCGTGATTGCCGAACAAACCTTTACGAGTAACGAGTACGGCTCATTTCACGGCACATTCACGATTCCCGTCGGCATTCTAAATGGCACAATGTGGCTTCGCCATAATGACGACCACGCAAACCAAGCAAATTTCAGGGTTGAGGAATACAAACGTCCCAAATTTGAGGCAAAATTACTCAAACCGAAAGAACTTTTTCGCGTCGGTGAAATGGTGAAAGTGCGCGGCGAAGCAAGGAATTATGCGGGTTCTGCGCTGGATGGTGCGGCGGTGCAATTTCGTGTGGTGCGCCGTGCGCGGTTTCCGTATTGGCGTTCTTGGTGGAGAGCTGTTTCACCGCAATCGCAGGAAAAAGAAATTGTCAGAGGGCGCATCAATGCTGACGAAAAAGGTGATTTTACGCTTGAGTTTCCCGCTCTGCCCGATAAATCCTTATCGCCTGAAACGCTGCCTATTTTTACCTATACCGTTATTGCCGACGTAACCGATGTTTCCGGCGAGACGCATACCGCCGAAACCAGTGTGGCAGTGGGCTACGTGGCAACGGTGTTGGAAGTTTCTGTGCCGGAGAGGAACGAAAAAACGGAGATTCTGGCAAGCAATCGTATTCAAATTCTCACCTCCAATCTCAACAATCAACCCCTTTCAACGCAAGGAACAGTGCGGCTTGAACGGCTCAAACAGCCGAAACATATTTTGAAGCCACGTTTTTTACCCATGCCCGACCGATTCCTTTTGAGCGAAAAGGAGTTCCGCGAGGCATTTCCGGCGGATGTGCGCTTGGATGAGGACAATATCAAAGCGTGGAAGGCTGATAAAATCATCGCTCAAGCTACATTTACGACGAATGAGCATGGGTTTTGGGATGTGCCAATGGAAATAAAAAAGAACATTACATCGGGCGTGTACCGCATCAGTGCTGAGGTTCGGGATATTTCGGGAAGAACATTAGAGAGCGTTGAGCATTTTACTGTGCAAGACGCTTCGGAGGCTGTACCGACCGCCATGATTCAACAAAGCCTCACCGCACTCACACCTCTTTGCAAAGCCGGAGACACCGCATCATTCCTTGTGTCCAGTGCTGCTGCCAATGCTGCGCTCTTTTTTCAGGTTTCGTATGGGAATGTAGCAAAAAGCACCGATACTTTCCCTCAGAACCCGCTCTGGGTCTCGCTTTCCAAAGAGCAGCGCATTATTTCTGTTCCTATCCCGAAGGATTTTCACGGGATTCTTACGGTGCATACCTTCTCGGTGCGGCATCACCGCTTGTTTACAAGCCAAGTGTTTGTAACGGTTCCGTGGACGCACAAGCACCTTCGCGTGGAAACAAGCACCTTCCGCGAGAAAACACGCCCCGGAAGCACGGAAGAATGGACGCTCACCGTGCGTGGCTCCGGCGCGGAAAAGGTCGGTGCAGAACTTGCCGCCACGCTCTACGATGCTTCGCTGGACTCCTTCGACCCGCTTAGTTACTCGTTTTTGAACTGGAAATCCAAATGGCGCGAGTTTTCGTGGCAAATGAATTATTCCAATCATCGCTTTCTTTCGCAATCCTTCGCGGCTTCGCAGGAGCAGGGATTTCGGGAATTGTATTGGAATGAGCGGTATTCCTTCAACACAAGGTTTTATGCCGATATTGACCTTGATTTGCCCGAATTTCTATCGTACCGTTCTCCGGGGCGCTTGCGCGGCGGTTCGGGTGGAGAAGGGTCGAAACGTCGCTCTGAGCCTCGCTTGAAGCGTGAGCGAATGCTAGTTACGGAGTATGGGGAACGTGATAAGGAGCGTGATGAGTTTGGTGCTGTTCAGGAAGAGTATCAAATGGACGACGTTTTTCAGGATGCGGATAGACCTGACGATGGGGTTCTCAATCAGCAAAGTAAAGGCAAATTCGTTGGCGGAAAAATTGAGGAGAATTTGCCAATTAGCGATGCAATGAATAACCGTTCTGACGGCACAGATACTGACCTTTCTGGCATAAAGGCGAGAACAAATCTGCAAGAAACCGCCTTTTTTATGCCGCAACTTTTGACGAATGAAAAGGGCGAAATCGTGCTGAAATTCACGATGCCCGAATCGCTGACACGCTGGCGAATGCTTGCCTTTGCGCATACGCCGGACATGAAAACGGGTTCGCTCGAAATGGAAACCGTAACGCAAAAAGAATTGATGATTTTGCCCAATCTACCGCGCTTTCTCCGCGAAGGCGATTCTATTCGGCTGCCGTTCAAAATTAGCAACCTCGCAAGCAAGCAAATACGCGGTGTTGCGGAACTGAAACTATTCGACGCTCTCACGATGCAAGAACTTCCACTTGGATTTCAGCAACAGCAGTTCACTGCCGAAGCCTCGCAAAGTAGCGTGGTTGCTTGGTCGGTGAAGGTTCCCGAAGGTTTGCAAGCGGTGGTGTATCGAATAGTTGCGAAGTCCCTCATCCCAACCCTTCTCCCAGAGGGAGAAGGGCAAGACAAAAAGCGGCTTCTGGAACCCTCTCCCATTGGGAGAGGGCAGGGTGAGGGCATAGAATTCAGCGACGGCGAAGAAGCACCAATTCCCGTGCTTCCAAACAGAATCCTTGTTACCGAGACGCTTCCACTCTGGGTTCGCGGCAATTCTGAGCAAAAATTTGAATGGAAAAAACTCGCTGAAGCAAGCAAATCCGCTACGCTTCGGCATCAACGTTTGACGCTGGAAATGTCGAGCAATCCCGCTTGGTACGCCATACAAGCACTGCCGATGCTGATGGAATACGGCAACGAATGTACGGAACAGCTTTGGAACAAGGTGTTTGCAAACTTCATTGCGGCGCATATTGCGAACTCAAAACCAAGGATTAAAGCGGTCTTTGAGTCATGGAAGCAATCGAAAGAAAGCCTGTTGTCGTCATTGGAGAAAAATCAGGAATTGAAATCGCTGCTTCTGCAAGAAACGCCGTGGGTTGTGAATGCTGGTGATGAAACCGAGCGCAAACGTCGTGTAGGCTTGCTTTTCGAGCTGAATACGATGTCGCAAGAGACCGAGAAAAATTTGAAAAAAGTTTTGAAGCGGCAATCGGAAAACGGCGGTTTTGCGTGGTTTCCAGGAATGCGTGAAAGCCGCTTCATTACTCAATATCTGATGACGGGATTGTATCGTTTGACGCGCATTATTCCCGTCGTGGATAAAAGGCTCATGAGCAAGGAGACCGCACAACAACTGGGTGAATCAATACAACACGCAGTGAAATTCATGGACAGCCAGGCTTCGGAGGAGTACAAATACGCCAAGCAACGAGACGATTTTTCGCCTAAGAACGACTATTTAAGCCACGAAGCGGTGCAGTTTTTGTACACGCGGAGCTTTGATTGCGAATCCTATACGAAGTTTTTCAGCGAAGAAGCGTTTGAATTTTGGGTGAAGCAAGCTGGGCAATACTGGCAAAATCAGGGTTTGGCGGGACAGTGTATGATTGCAATCGCATTAAAACGTTTTGCCCAAGCAAAAAAACTTTCCGCAAACATGAGTAAACAAGCCGTTCCTGAGAAAATTTTGCAATCGCTCCGAGAACGCGCTTTGCACAATGACGAACTCGGAATGTACTGGAGGCACGATGCAGGCTGGTTTTGGTGGCAAGCACCGATTGAAACACACACGCTTTGCATTGAAACTTTTCTCGAACTTGACAGTTCCGAAGCGGGTTTGCGGGATGTGGAGGCAATGAAAACTTGGCTTGTGAAGCAAAAACAAACCCACGATTGGAAAACCACGAAAGCCACTGCTGATGCGTGTTACGCACTGCTTTTGCGTGGTGCGGACTGGCTGGAATCTACGAAATTGGTGGACGTGAAATTAGGTAAAATGGCGATTGACCAAAGCGTGATTCGAGAGCAAGGCGCAAGCATTGAAGCGGGTTCGGGGTATTACAAGGTTTCCTTTGGGAAAGGTGAAATTACGCCCGATATGGGCAACGTCGCGCTCACCAAAACTGATGCAGGCAGCGCGTGGGGCGGCTTGTATTGGCAGTATTTCGAGCGTTTGGACAAGATTTCGCCCGCAACCTCGCCGCTTTCGCTCACCAAAGAACTCTTTCGCCAAAATGCCACCGCGAAGGGGCTGGAATTAGAGCCAATCACGGAAAAAACCGTGCTTCGCGTGGGTGATGTGGTGCAGGTGCGCGTTGTGCTTCGTTCCGACCGCGATATGGAGTACATCCACCTCCACGATATGCGTGGTGCGGGTTTGGAGCCACTGACGACGCTTTCCGGCTACAAATGGCAATCGGGCTTAGGCTATTACGAAACGATGCGGGATGCGTCGGCAAATTTCTTTATTGGCTCGCTGCCGCATGGGGTCTGGGTTTTCGAGTATGGGCTACGTGTTACGCATGAAGGCACGTTCCAAAATGGCATTACGACGGTGCAGTCTATGTACGCGCCGGAGTTTTCGAGTCATTCGGAGGGAGTATTGGTGCGGGTTGGGGGGAGGTGAGGGGGAAGTGTTGGGTTGTTTTGAGGAGAATTTTTGCGCATTTGAAAAAGCCTGCAAACTCGTAGTGAACTAAACGCAAGCTAGAAGCAACCTTGTCGCCTCTTGCTGAGATTCGCATTATTTTTGTGTGTCATTTTTTCTTTTTCGGTTTGGGTGCTGGTAATTCTTTCACGGATATTCTCACTAATTCACTTAACCATTCGCTATCCTCAATTTTATCTTCTATTAAAAAACTTGGTTTTGCTCCTTGGTATGGTGGTTCTTCAACAACATTTCCTATAAACTTTCGTCCAGAATTGGTCGGCTTGATGAATAGTTTATTGTCGCATATTAGTCCGAATATTTTTTCGTCGGAGTAGATGCCGTATTCACCAAACATCTTTTTAGCGGTTATTTCACCAGCATTTTTGATTTGATCTACTATGAAATCCACAAAGTTTTGGTTTGATGCCATCGCAGTTATTTTTGAATCGTAAAATGAGGGTTGAAAATTAGTCCTAAAATGTTGCCATAGCGTTCGGTTGATGCGACCAAAGTTTTCGGCGGTCGGCTTGAGCTGAACGTTAGGCTAAGGAGCCATAGAATTTGCTGCAAATAGTGAACGGAAAATCTACTTTCGCTTCAACGTTACCCTTCCAAAAGGTGAGGATTTCCCAGATTTATCCAAGTTGTCGATTTTCCATGACCACGTATCGCTCGCGCGATCATATCCAAAAGTGTTGTGAATACCACTGCCGTCTGCTAATTTCCAGATGAAGGGAATCCGATCACCATCCAATTTGCCGTGTCCAACACCGTCGGGAGAAAAATTGGTAACACCCGTATTGTCTAGCCACATGACAACATATTCCTCGTTCGCTTTGTCCCATGCGATGTGAAGCCATGCTTCGTATGCAGGCTCTCCGGCAGCGTTCTTTTCACGTGCGACTTCATGGATGCGAACATACTGGCGATTAAGAATCCTATCAACGTAAACGTCGTGTATCACCTTCTCGTTGTCTATCATCCCCTGCATCACCCATTCGCCAGTCATCCTTTCCATGAGTAACTCAGGACTAGGCTTCACGGATGCCTGTGCCAGAGCTATTCCGGGGAAGCTCAAATGCGAAACAAGCCCGAGGACAAAACAGACAAATAAACAAATACGTCGCATTTGGTGTGTCATAGAAATGGTTTCCTTCATTGTGTTGAGCGGGACGAACTTGATTTTATCTCTTGAAAGATAATCAAAAATTTGCACATTTTTCCAAGCATTTTTGCCTTGGTATTTCACGCTTTGAAACGTGGGATATTTGCCTTCTACTTCACCATGTATGGTGCAGGTGCGGTCGAAACTTCGCGTCGTTGTACAAACCACCGAATAAACTTACCTCTAAGAATTCAACTTTTTCCGCAATGCTTTGAACGTTTGAAATGGCATCTCATGAATCCTAGGATTAATGAGCCAAGGTGGAATATTCTGCGATGGTTCGGAATGAAAATAATACGTCATTTTGATAGTTCCATTTTCCGGTTCAAGACTGATATAACCACTTGCTTTTTTCAAAGAAAGCTCGCATTGCGCATTACTACTCCTTCCGTCAATAGAAATTTTCATCCCGTTTCCTTGCAGTTTCTCAAACACCATTTGATAATTCATACATTCATTCGAGAAGGGCCAAGGATAATCCGTTTCCATGAAGAAGGATTGCTCATTTTCTGATTGCGAAATGAGGCGTGTAGATGCCGTAAATGCAAACCATTCGGGGTATTTTGGGACATCTTTGAGTTTTTTAATAATCTCTGCTTCTGTCGTTTTTACGGACATAACTGCCTTGAATGCAAAATATTCGCTATTGGAAACCTCGCTGACAAAGACTTTTATCCCATCTTCATCTTTGGCGGATTTCCATGTCTGCTGGGCATTGAGTTTTTCTATGCAGACGAGTGTGAGAAAAACTAGAATGAATGTTTTCATGAAGTTTGGATGTTAGATGATGGCTTTTTTGCTGGTGAATAATTTGAAAAAGTAATACGCAAAGAAGGCACAGAAGATAAAATCACCGATGACGATGATGAGTATTTTTGAATTCGCCAGTCCCGAAAAATAGAGCTGCAACTCCGCTATGGCGAACGATAATTTTCCAACACCACCAATGAGTGCCACGCCTGTATGTTTAATCGGGTTGTATGCCACTAACAAATACCCGAAAAAGAACATCAGTGTTGTTCCCCACGCGCCTTTGTACACCTCGTAAAACAAAGGGTCGTTTAGTGGTCTGTCAAATATTCCTTGAAACGTATATTCGGTATTAAAATACCCAAACCCCGCGCCGATAAGATTCCATGCGGCTGCTACGATAAACAAGCCGGTGAAAAAAGGAAATTCTTTGTTTCTCATTTTGACTTTCGTTTTGATAGTGAAGAATATTGATTACCAATACGACAAAACTACAGCCCGCACCTGAGAATTTCATTTACATAGGTAAAGATTTACTTTTTCCGACTCATTTTGTTGCGGATGCGGCTCAGTTGCGTTGCGCTGATGCCGAGATAGGATGCAATATGATATTGAGGAATAAGCTCTTCGACTCCCTGAAACTCTTCGCGGAAGATAGTATATCGCTCTTCCGCCTGCAAAATTGCTATTTCAAGTTCGCGCTTCTCTTTTAGCACAAAAAAATACTCGGCTATTTTTCGCCGAAGTCTTTCAATTTCAATGTTATTTTGGGATAATTCTTCAATAATGGAGAAGGGGATTGTGAGGACAATACAGTCCGTGAGGGCTTGCTGGGGTAAACGATTTGGCTGCCCTGTGATGAGCGAAACATACGAACCAATGATATTTGGAGCGGCAAAGAGATTTTTGTTGTATTCTTTGCCTTCATTGGTCAAGAAAAATGAGCGCACTATTCCTTGCACAAGTATTCCCACCTCACGCGACACTTCGCCATCCTGCACAAAATACTCATGCTTTTTCAGCACCGTTTCCTTCGTATGCGATAAAAGCAGCGATAGAGTTTCCGGGCGCAAATTGCCGAAGTTCTTGAAAAATAACTCTATGTTGTCAATGTTGCTCATGGTGAATGGCTTGGTTCTTGGCGAAATCGTCATTGATTAAATATACGAAAGTTTGTCATGCTTTTTTGCAGTGCTGCTTTTCATTCATGAACTTTCGCTTGAGCAAACTTCCTTCGCTTTCTCAAAAGCAAATTCTCCAACCACAGTTACTCAAAAACCGCGCTACTGCTTCGATTTCCGCATCGTCAAATGCACAAAGCAGGATAAATCCGCCGCGTGGATGTGCAGAAATAGGCGCATCAATCGTC
>JAAFIV010000081.1 GCA_013298775.1 Ignavibacteria bacterium
AATTTTACGAAAACAGACCACCGAAAGACAGGCGGTCAAGGCGAAGATCCGGAGTTGTTTTGATAGCATAACTCCCTTCAACGTCCCACACCGCCTTTTATTGCAGACTTCTGCGTAACTTCAGTACTATCCCATAACCCCAAATATTTCGTATGATTACCATCTCACTACCGAAAGTCTTTGCAGATACGCCGTACAAGGCTTTACCGAGCCAAGAGAAATGGCGCATCGTTTATGAAGAGCCACAGGAAAGATATCTCCACCTTGTGCTGCGGATTACACACCAGCAGTTCAAAAGTCTCGCCGATGAAGAAATAGAAGCCATGTTTGAGGCGGAGCATGAACGTATGTGCGACCAGCTTGAAGCAACTCTTGATTTTTCTAACGAAAAGGACGAGAATGCATATGCCACGTTTGCAACCAAGGGAAACCGCTCCACTCGACGATATTTACTGATTCAAGGCTAATATGCGTATTGTCGTTGATACCAACATTGTCTTTTCGACCGTGTACAACTCAAACCCCAAGCGAGACGGTATATTTTTTTCGAGGGATATAGAGATTTTTAGCGTTCCAAGATTGTGGAGCGAGCTGCACGGAGAGAAAAAACAGAGGAAGCTACGAAAAAGTCCACAGCGTAGCTTGGAAGAGAGACAAGCAGTAGAGAAATACCTGCAAAGTCGTATCATTACAGTAGTGGAGATAGATACCGTGTACAGGAATATTGCACATGATTTTTGTGTGGATGTGGACGTGAAGGATATTGATTTTGTTGCTCTCGCTTTTGCTCTACATTGCCCATTATGGACTGGCGACGAAAAGCTGAGAGATGGACTTATTGCGAAAGGCGTGAACATATTTTTTGAACCCTGAGACCGCCCGCCGCCAGTCATCTCCTGTGCGCAAGATATAACCTGCGCTTGAGAACTTTTTACCTGCAAGGTCGGTTGATTCATTTTTCCCTCCTTTTTCCGCCCGTAGCGAAAATTTTTGTGAAAATTCTTTCGCAGAACTGAGAATTTTTCCTATATTTGAAGTCTCAACCGTTTATATCTCAACTACCACAAACGGCGTGAAATTTAGCAGCTAAAGCATTCGTACAACTACATTTCTTTTTTATTAATCTTTTTCATTAACTTCACGGAGTGATTGCCCAAATGAATATCCTTGTGAGTATTTCGCACGTTCCCGATACGGCAACAAAAATCGTTGTTGGAGCAGATGGTAAGTCTATTGATTCCAAAGGCGTAAAGTATATTATGAATCCTTACGATGAGTTCGCACTCGAAGAAGCTCTTCGTTTGAAAGAAAAAAATGGCGGCACCGTAACCGTTGCGACGGTTGGCGGCGATGGCGCGAAAGATGTGTTGCGCACAGCACTGGCATTGCAAGTGGATAAAGCAATTTTCCTCAAAGCGGAAAACCCTGATTCTTTCGTGGTTGCAAGCAGTATTGCGGACGTTGCAAAAGAAGTAAAGCCAGACATTATCCTTTTCGGTCGCCAAAGCATTGATTTTGATTCCTTCCAAGTTGCGCCAATGGTTGCAGAGCTTTTGGATATGCCATCGGTAACAATTACCTCGAAATTGGACATCAACGGCACCAGCGTTAGCGCAGAGCGCGACATCGAAGGCGGCAAAGAGACCGTTTCAACAACGCTTCCGCTTGTGGTTTCGGCACAAAAAGGCTTGAACGAGCCGCGTTATCCGAAACTTCCCGATATTATGAAAGCAAAGTCGAAGCCAATTGAAGAGCGTGTTGCAAACGGCGCGGCGGCTCGCGTTGAGGTTGTTGGCATGGAGCTTCCCGCAGCAAAAGGCAAAGGCAAAGTTTTTGGCGATTCCGAAGGCGATATTGCGGAACTCGTGAAACTCTTGCACGAAGAAGCGAAAGTTATCTAACCAAAATCTTTCGGCTTCAGTGGCACAGACATTCTTGTCTGTGTTTGTCGCCTGAGACCCGCACTAATGCTCACAGACAAGAATGTCTGTGCCACTATTAAAGAGCCAAAACAGCTCATTTCGATAGGAATGTCTAATTAAGAGAATCATACACCCCATAATTTTCAATAGACTATGAAAGTTCTTGCTTATCTCGAAGTTCTTGATGGTGCGCTGAAAAAAACAGCGTTTGAGACCATTACTGCCGCGCTTAGTGTTGCATCCGCAAGCGGCGGCTCGGTTGTCGGTATTGCCATTGGCGCGAGTGCTGATGCTGTGAAAGCAGCTGCAGACTACGGTTTGGCAGATTGCCTCATTGCAAAGCACGATATTTTGGCAAAGCAGTCAGCATCTGCCGTTGCAGAAACATTGGCGCAAGCGGCGAAAGCGGAAAACGCAGATGTGGTGCTGCTTCCAGCCTCTTCAACGGGCAAAGAAATTGCTCCGCGCCTTGCAATTAAACTCGAAGCAGGGTACGCGCCAGACAGCGTCGCGCTTGCGGTCGAAGGCGGCAACGTGAGTGTTACGCGTCCTGTGTATGCGGGCAAAGCTCGCTTGACGGTGAAAATTACCACCGCGAAAAAAGTGATTACCATTCGCCCGAATGTCTTCACGGCAAAGAAAGTTGCTGCTACGCTTGCAACACGTGATTTTGCACCGTCTCTCAGCGATTCACACGTAAAAGCGTCGGTGAGTTCGGTGAGTCGCAATCAAGGTAAATTGGATGTTGCTGAAGCGGATATTATCGTTTCTGGCGGTCGTGGCTTGAAAGGACCAGAAAATTTCCACTTGGTAGAAACATTGGCAGGTACGCTTGGCGCGGCTGTTGGCGCGTCTCGCGCAGTCGTGGATGCTGGCTGGAGACCGCACGGCGAGCAGGTTGGGCAGACAGGGAAGACCGTTTCGCCGACTTTGTACGTCGCGGCGGGTATTTCTGGTGCAGTGCAGCACTTGGCAGGAATGTCGTCGTCGAAAGTCATTGTTGCTATCAATAAAGACAAAGATGCACCGATTTTCCAAATTGCTGACTACGGTATCATTGGCGACGCTCTGGAAGTATTGCCGAAATTGACCGAAAAAGCAAAAGCGATTGTGCAGCGATAAATAAGAGAACAATCTCGTTTAAGCTCTTCAAAAACCTGATAGATGTAGTGTTTATGCCGCATCTGTCAGGTTTTTCTTTGAGCGAATTTCTGAGGAATTTTGGGCAAAAGTTTGTCCTTTCCGCGAAAGAAACTTGATTTATCCATGAATTGGTTGTATTTTTCGATTCCATGTTCATTCAATATTGAAATTTTCAATGTTTGAGTGTTTCAACCCGTCGTTTTTCTGTGCATATCGCTTGAATGCTTGTGTTTGTCAAGTGAATGTGCCTTCCTCACATCAACATCATCTAAGGTACGCTCTGTGAGTAAAGTACAAGTTGAAATTTTAGGTATTTCTACCAGTCCGTCCAGCAACGGCGCGTACGCGCTCATTTTGCAGGAATCCGACGGACAACGCCGTTTGCCGATTGTTATTGGCGCATTCGAGGCACAAGCTATCGCGCTTGAAATGGAGGGCATTCGTCCGCCGCGCCCAATGACGCACGACCTCTTAAAAAATACGATTGAATTGCTTGGCGCGACGCTCGTAGAAGTGATTATCAACGACCTCAACGACGGTACATTCTACGCGCAGCTTATTCTCGACACCGCTTCAGGCGAGATAGATTCTCGTCCCAGCGATGCGATCGCGCTTGCTGTGCGCTTCCAAGCACCGATTTTCATTACCGAAGAAGTGATGAACGAAGCGGGCTTTGTTCCCGAAGGCTCGGACGGCGACGCGCTTATGGGCGGGGATGATGACGACGACGATGACGAAACAGATACCATTTTACGCGCTGCGCAAGCAGAAGCAGAGCAGTCGCAAAAAGAATCGCGCCGCCAAAGCAAGCCCAAAACACGCTTGGAAATGCTCCAGCAAGAGCTTGATAAAGCCATTGCGCAAGAAGATTACGAAAAAGCGGCAGTGCTGCGCGACGAAATTAACCAGATGAATCAAGGATAAGTTTTTTCGGTGTTTTTTGTAGAATAAATATCAAAAACACAAAAAAAACTTGCATACCAAAGAAAAACCACGTATATTTGAAGTCTTGTAGTTTTTGACGCTATTGCGTAAAAAATACATGCGGTTGCCGAAGTAGCTCAGGTGGTTAGAGCAATGGAATCATAATCCATGTGTCGGGGGTTCAAGTCCCTCCTTCGGTACGAGTTGAGTAGTGGTTTCTCCCCTAACTGCTACGTCAGATGCTCTAGCCTGAGTTGGTTCGCCAACTCGGGTTTTTTTATTTTAAAGCGTTGGTATTGAATTTGCAACCCTGAATGCCTCCTTCAAAAACTCCACTTCAGCCGACCAAAAATATACGACCCAACATTTTCGTATAAACTTCCTGCTCTGCCCTGAAAAACTTGCGCCGTTACTAACAGTTCAACATTTTCGCTCACCGATACAGCGCACAAAGGACTCACATAAAACGACGCATCGTCAATATTCCAGATACCACTCACGTTCACCTTCACAAGCGGCGAAATATCATAGCCAACCGCTCCGGACACCGACCACGCATTGAACGTCAGGGCTTTCGCACTCACGGGGCGAGTAATAAATGCAAAAGCGTTGCCATTGACGGCACGAGTGGGATTGCTGTTGAAAATGGCTTCCAGCCTGAAGTTGAGCGTACTTGGTAAATCGTAATCAAGAGCAAGGTTGCCAATAAAGGTAGATTTTGCGCCGCTTGCAAAAGGATAGAAATAACTGGCTTCGCCTTTGAAACCTGCCCCAAAAATTTGCCCCGCCCAACCAAGCCCCACAACAGCATCAGTCCTCATTTTACCCGCAAGGACTTGAATGTCATACTCTTCCACGTCGAACCGATACATGGCGGCAAACGTTGTACTATCAAGGTTTGAGGCAATGCTGCCATTCACCGATGCGGCAAATTCTAATGTCGAAGATTTGTTTTCCGAAGATTGAAATTCCCGCCGAAGCAGCACTGCATCTGTTCCGGGACGCTCTTCGTAGTCGAAATCAAAAAATGAGTACGCATTGAAAATGTCGTTGGGATTCCAGACAAAGGTTTTGCTCCAGTTGATACGCTGCTTACCAACACGTACATTCCATGCGCCTTCCGACCAATCCAAATAGGCACGGTCTATCACAGAATGAAGCAGTACAGACTTCGCTTTGATGAGATTCCCGCCAAGTACGATATAATCCAACGACGCGGTTGCTTGGTTGATAAACAGTGGGTTTGACTGCACACTTTCGCCATAAAACAAGCGTGTACGCGCCTCTACATTCACGGTGAGATTCTTGCTTGCATACCATTTCGCAGCCAAGCGATTATGCAGAAGATTGTCGAAAAGCCACGTATCTGAGCCGTTCGGCAGGATGATTGTGTTTAGCGATTTCACGTAGCCCTTGAAAGAAAGTGCTTCATCTTGGGCAAGATTTTGAGCAACATCTTGGGCAAATGCCGAGGTTCCTTACACTATGGCAAACACAAGCCCCCAAGCGGCATGAACGTACTTTTTCATTGTGGCAAGTTCCTTGTTTCATCGTGTTGCTCATCATTCTGTACCTGCCCGTCGCCGAAGGTGATAACACGCTGTGCGCGGTCAATCACGCGCTGGTCGTGCGTGGAGAAAATGAACGTAATTCCTTCAGTGCGATTCAACATCTGCATCATATCCAACAGTCCCGCAGCAGAGGCAGAATCAAGGTTTGCCGTTGGTTCGTCGGCAATCACAAACTTCGGTCGGTGTGCTAATGCCCGTGCAACGGCGACGCGCTGTTGTTGCCCGCCAGAGAGTTTATTCGGACGCACATTCAGCTTATCAGAAAGCCCAATCGCTGATAAAAGCTCAAATGAGCGTTCTTCAGTTTCGCGCTTGGGTCGTTTTTGCAATTCCATGATAAAACCGACATTCTCTGCCGCCGTCAGCACAGGCAGAAGGTTGTAGCTTTGGAATACAAAGCCGATAGTATCTCGCCGAAAGGCAGTGCGCTCTTTGTCGTTCATTGCGCCAATATTTTTTGGTCCCACCCAGACTTCGCCTGTGCTTGGCGTATCAATGCCGCCAATCATGTTCAAGAGCGTGGTTTTGCCAGAGCCGGATGCGCCAGCAATAGCGGTAAATTCGCCTTCGCCAAAGTTGAGGGTTACATTGCGAACGGCATGAACTTCGATTGCATCAGATGTGTAGGTCTTGCTGAGATTTTTCAGTTGAATGACTGGCATATCGTAATTGGAATGATAGTGAAAAAAATGCGAAACAATATCGCGTGTGAAATAGGGTATCATGGCGTAATTCCTTGCTTTGCTTACTCTCGTAACGCTGTGGTCGGATTCATTCGCAGCGCACGAAGCGCGGGTAGCATCGCAATCACCAGCGTCAATGCGGCTGCCAGAATGCTTATCATCACAACAAAAGCAGGATTGAGAGCGGGATAAATCACAGGACGAATCCCAAGTGTTGTGAGGCCGCCGCTAATGCTGATGCCTGTTTTGGAGACAACTTCCACAAGCAAACATCCAAGCGCAATGCCGCTTGCTGCGCCAAGAGCCATGAGCAAAAATGCTTCTTGCACCAGCATCCAAAACACACTCGCTTTGCTTTGCCCGATAGCCCGCAGCATACCGATTTCGCGGGTGCGTTCTTGGACAATCATGTTCATAATGTTGAGAATGCTAAAGCCAAGACCAATGATGATAACAATCGTAAAGAGGACACCAATCATGTTAATAAAACCATCAAACGCAAAGAGTTCCGGCAGAAGCGCTTTCCATGAAGCAATCTCACCATCGCTTCCAACCTTGCTTTTGAGCATTTCTGCTATTGTTGCTTGTGTGCGGGGAAGGTCGCTTGGGTTTGTGAGTTTGATGGCAATTTCGTGTGGTGCGCTTACGCTCGTTAGCGTCTGCATATCGTTCATGCGGGCAATCACGGTGTTATCGTCGAACACCGAGTTGGGCGTGGCAAATATTCCGACAACGCGAAACGATGCGCCAACAATTTCACCTCGAACATCTTTCACGGTTGCAATGAGTTTGGAACGAAGGCGCAGCTTGAGTTTGTCGGCGGTGCGCTTGCTCACAAGGACGGGTGTTTTTTGTTCGTCGTTCAAAAATTCACCTTCGGTAAGAAAGTCTGCAAGCACAGTTACGGTGCGCTCTTCGACAGGATTCACGCCTTTCAATTCACACGCAATACTGTTTTCTGGCGTGGCAACAACGGCATTGCTTGAAATACGTTTTGCAACGGCACTCACGCCAGAGACCGCTTGAATACGTGAAGTGAGAGCATCTGCATTGTCAATAGTCAGCGCAATGTCTTTATCTGCCATGAAGCCCTCACGGTGGATTTGCAAATGACTTGTTTGCGTGTTTACGGCATCATTCAAACGTTGCTCGGCGATAGATTTCATCACGTTCAGCGCAAAAAGTGCCATTGCAAAGCCGATAAGTGCTGCCGCGAGGAACACAAGGCTGCGCGTTGGATTGCGCCAAAGATTTTTCCATGCTAATTGTGTGGTCATAGATGTTCCCAAAAATGGTTGAAGATAATTATTTCATCGCTTCGCTAACATTCATTCGCCGTACAAGCAGCATCGGAACAAGGGTTGAGAGCATCATTATTCCAAACACAATCGCAGACATGAGCGCAAATAAATGAGGTTTTATGCCGAGTTGCAGCGAAGGATTATCTATGCCCATTGCTTCAAACGCTTTGCCACTCTCGCCTGTGAGGGGAATCGGATTATAGTGCATCAATAACACAAACGGCACGGCAATACAAAACGCCAGAATAATTCCTAAACCCGTCAGTATCAGTGCTTCCACAGCAATAAGTCTTTGCACCTCGGAGGTCTGCATACCGACAGCGCGGAGCGCAGCAAACTCACGCATTCGCTCAAGAGCCATCATCAAAATCGTGCCGATAAGCCCGAAGCCGATAATCACATACAAACACGTCGAAAGCATTGCGAAGATAGTTGTGTCAATGCGTTGAGAGTTTTTCACTTCGGGCATCATTTCATCCCACGTCATTACCTCGTAGTTTGCACCAAGTTTCGCGCGGAGTTCGTTAGCCAATGATTCCGTTTGCTCATAGTCCTCAATGTCCAGCATATATGCGCTTACCAAGCCTTCTGCCGCAGCACCAAAAGCGGAAGCCCATTCTTGAGCCAAACGTATCGGCATATACACCATTTGCAGATTCATTTGCGGGTTTGGAAGCCGCACTATTCCTTGCACGACGAACTTTCCGGCGGCAGTGGAAGCGTGATAACCTTGACCGATAAGCACCAATGTATCGCCAATATTCAACTTCAGGTACTTCGCTAAACCTTCCGCAAGAACAACACCACGACCATCGGCGGACAGGAAAGAACCCTGCACGAGGCGTTTACTGAGTCGGTTAAACGCATTTTCTTCATCAGGCTGCAAACCAATAACCATTGATGCTTTCGAGGTTTTTTCTCCTGAAGCCAGTGCAAAGTTTTG
>JAAFIV010000082.1 GCA_013298775.1 Ignavibacteria bacterium
ATAGCACGCAACGGTGGCTATAGGGCGGGTGATCACCTCTTCCCATTCCGAACAGAGTAGTTAAGCCCCGCACCGCCAATGGTACTGCATGGGGGACTGTGTGGGAGAGTAGG
Organism: Ignavibacteria bacterium; assembly: GCA_013298775.1. Classification (GTDB taxonomy): domain Bacteria; phylum Bacteroidota; class Ignavibacteria; order Kapaibacteriales; family UBA4661; genus PH2015. Next base: position 114 of record JAAFIV010000082.1, read on the forward strand.
TAGCTGCCGACTTTACTTCAACGGGTTTATGGACAACTTTCCATAAACCCGTTGTCCGTTTTAAACGTTTCACAAGTCCTTTGGTTTTTGATGCTCCTGCTGTATCTTTGCACTCCTATTTGTAGTTAAATTGTATTTAGTCAGGTATATCCCCGTCGGGCGGCTGAAGAGTGTGTAAACGCTGCCTTACGGCGGGTGCGTCGCTTGCACACCACTCGCCGGACGGGCTACTGCACTTGTGATAACAGCTGCCCGACGAGATAGTACCTGACCAGTTACGTTAAATTTATTCAATCAGATTATAAGCCCACACCGATACTGTCTCAACCATATTTCAACAGTATTGATGAAAAGCGAAGTTGAAATTTTGGTTGAATCTCATGCTGATTTTACCCCGTTCACTGTTGTTTTTCTCTTTTCACGCTATGATTGCCCTTATTTTCGTCGGAATTTTTCTAGTGGTTTCGTTTTTAGATACATGTGTTGCAACTGCACAAACTTCTGAAATTGACTCGCTTCGGCGCACACTGGCTTCGCTCTCCGAGATGAATCATCAAAAGGCGTGGGCATGGAATCGCTTGGCGTATAATCTCTATAAAATAAACGCTTCGGAATCATTGAAATACGCTGATTCTGCATTGCAACTTGCTCAAAAGATTCGGGACACTCTGGAAATCGCTAATGCTCATCGTAACAGAGGACGCGCAAGTTGGGTCATGGGGAAATACAGTATTGCACAAGAAGAGTACAAACTCGCACTTGATTTGTTCAAGCGTCTAGGCGAAAAAGACCTGATAAGCGGTGTGCTAAATAATTTGGGTAATATCCATCGCGCCGAAGGAAATTATTCGTTAGCATTAGAGCAATATCTTCAAGCATTGAAAATTGCCGAAGAAGGGAACACCGACGACGCTGTGCTTGCCCAAGGGTTTGCGATGAATAATATCGGCAACATTTATTTCGACCTTCAACGTTTCGACGATGCCATTCTGTATCACAAAAAAACAGTCGAATTGGGAAAAAAAGTGCAGCACCTTGATAAATTAGCCTTGTGTTTGGGGCTGTCGAATATCGGTGTAACCTTAGCCAAGCAAAAAAAGCATTCCGAAGCTGTTCCGTATCTTCTCAGTGCAATTCAAGAACTTGAAACGACGAGTTTTCGAGAAGATTTAGCGAATGTTTTGAAAAACCTTACTGATAGCTATGCTGCGCTCGGAAAGCATCAGGAAGCGATTGTGTGCGGTGAACGCTCCTTATCTATTGCCGAGTCTATTCCTGCAAAACGCTCTATTGCCGACGCTTCCAGAGCATTGGCAGACGCATATTTGGCTGCAAAAAAATCGGCAAAATCATTGGAATACGCCCTTCGGTCAATTCGCGTTTCCGAAGAAATTCATCATCAGGAAAAACTCTTGAATGCCCTGAAAAGCGCATCACGCGCCTCAGATGAGTTGGGGCAGTATGATGACGCAATGCGCTATTTGCAACGCTTTATTGTCGTTAATGATTCCATTTACAAAAATGCCAGTGCCAAAGCTATTGCCCAGCTTCAAACGCAATACGATGTTGAAAAACGTGAGCAACGAATCCAATTTCTGCAAAAAGAGAAAGAACTGCAAGATAGCCAACACGAGCGCGATATTGTGATTCGCAACGCGCTTGGTTTAGGAGTTATTGTGTTGATTGCGATTGTCGGATTAGCTGCGTATTTATATCGTGTGAAGCATGAAACGGAACTGCAGCTTCGCAAACAACAAGACCTTCTGGAGCGTGCCAATGCTGAATTAACCGAGGCAAACCTCTTCAAGGTGCAGATGCTTTCTATTGCGGCGCACGACCTGAAAAATCCGTTGGGTGCAATTACAGGTTTTGCGGAATTACTGGAATCAAGCCCTTTGGATGACACAGAAACTCGGCATATCGTCTTGCAGAATATCAAAGAATTAGGGGTAAGAATGCTGCATTTGGTAAATAATATTCTTGATGCTGGTAAATTGGAAATGGGGAAATTAACACTTGTTCCACAGAAGTTTTCACTATCATATCTCGTTGTATCGGCAGCGGAGCAGTTTTTGAGTGCAGCCATGGCAAAAGGGCAAACCATTAATCTTGATATTGCTTCGGACTGCAATGTCGTGGGTGATGAGGAGCGGCTGAGACAGGTTCTGGATAATCTTGTTTCCAATGCTGTCAAATATTCACCGCATGGAAAAACGATTGCCGTCCGTTTACAACCTGACACCTTAGGGAAACACGATTCTAAGCAATCATATATCATCGAAGTTCAAGATGAAGGACCAGGTTTTTCCGACGAGGATAAAACAAAACTCTTTGGATTTTTCCAACGTTTATCAGCTCGCCCGACGGGCGGAGAATCAAGTAACGGCGTGGGTTTAGCAATCGTCAAAAATATTGTCGAAGCCCATCAAGGAGAAATTTCTGTTCAATCAGAACTTGGCAAAGGAACGACGTTTCGAGTACGATTGCCCTTATAAAAAATGTGCTAATTCGAGTGCTGATGATACTGCTCTTGATGATACTGCTCTTTTAGTTTTTGATGTTCCTGACGTATCTTTGCATTCCCCTGATGTTTTATCTTTTCCTTTTCCTGATATGCAAAAATTCCTCATCCTTTTCTTGTTTCTTTGCGCGGAAACAACAAGTATTGCCCAACTTCTGCCCACACCAAGCGCACAGCCGCTTGCTTGCCCGTGTGCTTCCACAAATGCAACAAGCGTTCAAGGGCGTGGGCGGGGTGTTGCGGCGTATATTGTTGTGCGCGGGCAACGTTTTGGTGGTTCGTTTGGCGACCCGATTGGCGCAGGACGCGGCTACGATTCCGGGCGTGGCGGTGGTATTCCCTTCTTTCCCAATCCCGTAAATTCACCCGAACTTGGCGGCGGTATTTCTCCCCAAACAGCGCGGCAATACGCGACAATGCTCGGTCCTTTCAAAGCAGGTGTACCAACGGTTGCGACGATTATTGCGGAAATTGTTGATGAGTTTGGGTATCTGGTAACGAATGCAACGCAGTCCACATCGGCTCTCTTTTGGGTTGCGGGGAATTTGCAGCAGCCGTCTGGCGGCGGACAAAATTCTTCTGAGATGCGCATAGATGCTTCTATTCCAGAGGTGTCTGCTCTTCCTCTGCGCTCTTATCCTGCCTTTGCACTCAGCAGAAATGGACGTTTTGAATGGAACAATCTTACGTTGTCGGGAATCGCTTCAACAACAATCACTCTCACACTTTCCGACAAGTCAGACTTGATACCGCGAAATTTTACCAAAATATTTTCTACCCTTGCAATCTGCCACTGTCCTGTTTCGGTAACGTTGCAAGGCGGATTTCCTTTTGGTGCGACAATAGCTACACAGGCAGTTAATTTGGACAGTTCGTTGAATATATATCCTGGTGAGCAGGGACCGTTTGCCTTTCCAGGAAATATTGCTGGGAGGATTGAAGATTGGAATTTGACGCGGGGTTCAGGTCGGCTTGTTGGTGGGTATGATGGTTCTGTTACTTCTATTGTGATTGGCGAAAAAGTGCGATTCCCACATAAGGGGAAAGGTACGTACCCCGCAACAGCCGTGACTCTGAGGGATAGATTCGGAAATATGGCTTCACTTTCGACAACAGTTACCCTCTCATTAAATTGCCCGCCTTATTTTGATGACATAAATCCACAACAGCTTACAGGAAATACTGTTCAATCAACGCTGGCATGGGGGCAAGGATATTTGGGGCAGGAGCAGCTCTTTTCAACAGCCGCAAGCCTTGCGCAAGTGGCTTCCAATGTTGCTTTGTTTCCTGATTTTATAGTAACTGGGAGTACATCTAATTTCTGTTCATTAGCGGTGTTTACCTCTCGATGTGGAGACCCTTACATATATGGAAATCAGTTCGATACTGGTTGTGGGAAATGTACATTTTCTTTCTATTCGCTAAACCCTGCCACAATAATGCAAAAAAATACTTCGGAAGCGCATTGTTCACCAAGAGTTTCAAGTGCTATTGTCTCAATCCTCCCATCACGCGCCGTTGCTATCGCACCAGTAATGATGCCCGACCCATACAACCGCAATGAACTGAATCGTATGCCCTCCCAAATGCTCATTGGGCAAAGTAATGCTGCCGACCCCAAAACGTGGTTTTATGCGCAGGCGGTGGATGAGTTTGGAAACCGCGTGGATAGAGGTCCGCACGCTTACAACGGCGGCGAGGCGCGTATTTCCTTTGCTGCGCCTGAAGATGGTTTTCCGCGCACGAGCGATGGCGCATTTCAGTTTACAAGCACCAATGCCAGTGTATGGCGAGACCCGTTTACAAAGGCAAACACGCAGCAGCACTCGGCTCGCGGGACAACTGCGCGTGCCGTTAATGGTTTGTACACCTTTAACAATTTTACACCACTTGGCATGACAAGCCGCACCAATGCTGATGTTGTGCTGACCTTTGATGATACCGCATTGAAAGGTATTCGTGCACCGATAAATACTGGTGGAGGGCGACCACTGTTCCAGCCTTTACCTCCGATTACAACCGCCACAACAACCTTTCTTTTACCAACATCTTTCCGCATACATCAAGCAAATACAGGCTCTAGCGGTGGAATTATTCTTGCGCCAAATCCTGTACAAACAGGCGAAGAGCAAGTAACCATGCGATTTTTTGTTGCCGAACCAATGATGGTACGTGTTGAAGTGTATTCGCTGCATGGCGCACGGTTGCTTGCTTCCGAGAAACGGTATGCTGCGGGAGAAGTGCTTGAAGTCTTGTCTTTACGCGGGTTTGCGGCAGGAGCGTATTTTGTCAGAGTCTGCATGGGCGGGGTACGTGCGGAAACAACTATTTTAACAATAATGCGGTAGCCGAACATGAAAACTATCTGTTCCGAAACCGTCAGAAGTAAAAAAATATTTTTTTTGCGATGAGCGTACCTACGCAAAAAGCACGGGCGAAATAACACAAAAAAAATAGCTTGTAAGGCTGATATTTCCTCATGTTTCTTGGGTTCATTATTCTACTATTATCAAGCGAAATTTCGCCCCAAGTGAATCTCTTCATCCAAATAATTTTCACTTTTTTGAAAAATATTTGCACTTGCCTCTTGACTTTGTGAAAATTCCTGAGTACATTGCAAACGTGATTTTGAAACAATCACTTTCAACAATCGCCCAAACATCTCTACCGCGAAGCCAAAACGAATGCAAAACCAACAATTCAATATCGCTTGCAAAGCTATGTGCAACAACATGATGCAAATGTGCATGATGATGTGCTGTGCGTGCAATCGTGAGAATGTCGGAGCTTCGCTCTAACCTTGAATCCAAATAAATTTTCAAGCCATTCTCACACCAAGCGAGAATGGCTTTTTTGTTTTTATCGGGGTACGGCAGCCGTTCAGAGAGCTGACCCAAACCCACTTTTTAGGAGTTTTTCCCATGAGTAATGTACAAGGCTTGCGCTTCGAGACCCTGCAACTTCACGCAGGACAACAGGCTGACCCCACGACCAAATCACGTGCGGTGCCGATTTACCAAACCACGTCCTACGTTTTCGATGACGCTCAAGACGCAGCACAACTCTTTGCCCTGCAAAAATTCGGCAATATCTACACCCGCCTTATGAACCCAACGACGGACGTGCTTGAGAAGCGCATTGCAGCTCTTGAGGGCGGCGTTGCGGCACTGGCGGTGGCTTCAGGACAAGCGGCGCAATTTATCGCGCTTACCAATATCTTGGAAAATGGTGATAATTTTGTTTCCTCGCCTTACCTCTACGGCGGCACCTACAATCAGTTCAAAGTTACTTTCAAGCGTTTCGGTATTGAAGCCCGCTTCGCTGCTAGCGACCGCGCAGAAGATTTTGAAAAATTGATTGATAGCAAAACGAAAGCTATCTACCTCGAAACCATTGGTAATCCTGGTTTTAGCGTTCCTGATTTCCAAAAATTTGCCAAACTCGGCGAAAAGCATGGTTTACCTATCATCGTTGATAATACCTTCGGCGCAGGCGGATATTTCAGCCGTCCCTTGGAGCATGGCGCGAATGTTGTGGTGGAATCCCTCACAAAGTGGATTGGCGGACACGGCACCAGCATTGGCGGCATCGTCGTTGATGGTGGTAATTTCAACTGGGGCAATGGCAAATTCCCGCAATTTACCGAGCCGTCGGAAGGTTATCATGGCTTGAAATTCTGGGATGTGTTCGGCACCGACGGTCCGTTTGGCAATATCGCCTTCATCATCCGCGCTCGCGTGGAAGGTTTGCGCGACAACGGTCCAGCGATTAGCCCCTTCAATTCGTTCCAAATCATTCAAGGCGTGGAAACGCTTTCGCTCCGTGCAGAACGCCACGCGCAGAACGCTCTCGCGCTTGCACAATGGCTCGAAAAGCATGATGCGGTTGAGCAAGTACACTATCTTGGTTTGGAAAATCATCCGCACCATACTCTTGCAAAACGCTACCTTTCACGCGGTTCGGGCGGCGTTCTTACCTTCAAACTGAAAGGCGATGCTGAAAATGCTGATACCTTCATCGAAAATTTGAAAGTAGCAAGCCACCTCGCAAACGTGGGCGACGCAAAAACACTCGTCATTCACCCAAGCGCGACCACGCACCAACAGCTCTCGGCAGAAGAACAACGCGCAGCAGGCGTACTTCCTGGCTTGATTCGCGTGTCGGTGGGCATTGAGCATATCGAAGATATTAAAGCCGACTTCCAGCAAGCCTTTGAAGCAGTTTTGCAGGCGATTGCTGCGGCGTAAGGCGTTCGTGCTTTACCTCCCCCACCCGCCTGGGCGGTGAAGAAGCCGCCGGACGGGGCAGTAACCATCCCGTCTATTAGGTTTGTATTGTCCCAAAAGACAGAAAAAAGTGATAGATTCTGAATAATTCCTAGATTATTGTCCAATCGACAAGACCAAAGGCAAGCCGATTAAGTCTATTTCCCGTCTCT
>JAAFIV010000083.1 GCA_013298775.1 Ignavibacteria bacterium
TTTTGGATGAATTTGCCGGATTCAGTATCATTTCTCGGCTTGGTGAGATTGTTATCAATTTTCAGTTTCAGTACGATGGTATATGGTCTTTTCACAATGATTGCGCAAAGGTGAGGAATGATGCGGTCTATGGGTTTATTGATTGGTCGGGAAAAGAAATCATCCCGTGCATGATTGATTTTTTTAGCATAGAAAATTTTTGCGGCGGATTGGCGAAATTTCAATACAGTGAAAACGGAGCATTCGGGTATGTGGATAAAAAACTGAACACCGTGATACCGACTCAATTTGAGGCTGCGAATGATTTTTCGGAAGGCTTGGCGTGCGTACAGCGAGAGGGGCTGTATGGATTTATCAACACGGGTGGCGATGAGGTTATTCCCTGTCAATACAGCTACGCAGCCGACTTTGGGAATTCGGCAGCAGGTTTTGCATGGGCGAGCAAGAACGGGTTGAAGTTTTTTATAGACCGCGAGTGTAGAGAATACGCATCATTCGGATAAGTTTACTACCAAAAGCCGCATCGAATAAGGTTTTCTTAGCACTTATTTATCCAAAATGGGCGATTGTTAATGAAGTAGTAATCGCATTAGATAAAGCGGTATGTTTCCAGCAAATAACTTTTCAACAGCTCGGATATGCTATGGAGTTTTTTCTTATGATGTTTGTTGTAGTTCTCTTTATCGTACTTTTCGGGGTATCTTGTTCACGCAAACAAGAACCAGAAAATGTATTGGTAAAACATCTTGATACAACGGTAAAATCAAACACGATAGCTTCTTCCAGTACCAAAAAACAAGCCTCAAATAAACGTCACTCTCTCGCAGATGATGTAGATATTCCCGACACCTTTATCGTCGTCCAGCCTAGTATTGATGCGCTGTTTGTTCATGCGTTTGAACGCGAAGTACAGGAAAAAGAATGGGAGGCAACGATTATTGGTGTTGTGCTGATTTCACCTGATTGGGAAGAGGATATTGACCCAAATACACAGGAAATTCTCGGCAGAATCCGCACGGCTGCTGTCTTTTCAAAGGGCGAAGAAGGTTTGTGCTATGTCTTTGAACGCTACACTATTTTTCAAGAATACAAAAACGGGAAATTTGTCGGTAAGCCACGTGAATACGCGCACACCGAGTCGAAAGAAATAGAGTGCAAAAAATATCAGCATTTCTTTTTCAAGCCAGGCACAAAACCCGAATTTGATGAACGAAACGAGTAAAAGATATGATAACATACGTTTTACAGAATACCCCGAAAAACAGTATCGAAGAGGCATACAAGGAATTTTGGGATGGAATCAAACAACGAGTAGAGGAATTGAAAAATCGGGATATTGAACTGGAAATATTTGGTGCAAAACATCATAAATACCTGATTAAACCTTGCCTATCAGAAAAAGAGCTTGCAGAATTTGAAGAGGAAAATGCCCTTCAATTACCTGATGACTATCGCACATACTTGAAGTTTTTCGGCAATGGCGGCGCGGGACCGCACTACGGCGTGATTCCTCTCAAACTCGCCGTCTCAGAAAGTTTTCCATTGGATGTTCCTTTCAAATTTACACTACCGTATTTTCCTGACGTGGAGGCAGACCAATTTTTTGAATTTGACCACAAAACACGAACAACACAGTATTTTTTCACCAGCCGCGAAGCCTTAATTGAAGCCATTTACGGCACAGAAGAGCTTTACCAAAAAGCGACAAATTATGTAGATGAAGCAACGCTGGATGCTTTTACTGATGAGCAATACAAAGAATATCAAGCATTCACGAAGTATGGAGGAATTCTTTGGCTCTGCGAGGAAGGCTGCGGTCATATCTCGTTTTTGGTTGTGCGAGGTGAGCAGTACGGCACGATGTGGGGCGATTCCACCGTCAGCGATTACGGCATTTTTCCGCATACCAAAAAGAGTGATAGAGTCTTCAAAACACGCCGTAGCTTTGCTGAATGGTTTACAGAATGGCTTGAAAAGAGTGAATCAGAGCTTGGACTACGATGATATGTTTTTTTAGAACGAAAGGAAATGATGAATAAATTCACAACATTACACGGGTATTCGCTTTGTATCGTTGAAGAGAACGGAAAGCCCGTATTACAGCCTTCTAAGGTGCTTTCGTTTGATGGGAAAACTCTAAGCTGGCTGAATTGCGGATTTTCAGCAATCAGAATAAATCCGCAATTATATCACCAAACCCGCTTTGGTGAAGGGTTTGGAGACCAGTGGGGCGGATGCTTTTTGTATAAGGACCAAGAAGCACCAATGATTCAGAATTTTCGTCAAAAATACCGTGAAGTGTTTCAGCGTGATTGCGATTCGCCAATCTGGGTAATCGGCTGTGATGCCGATGACTGCTTACTTTTACCGCAGTCAGACTTGTATGAAATTCTCGACCTTTTTTCACTCACCGAGAAGATACCGTGATGAAAGCTCATTCCCGAATTTCTCAAGAACAGCAAGCAAGATTTTGTGAGCATTTGGCGGGATGTGCCAGTTGGTACAAGCATTTGTCGTTGCTAGATGGCGGGCGGTTTTTCATTTTTACCGACGATGATGCAGGAAAAAATTATCCTGTTCATCCGCCACATCTGGCAAAGGGAAACACAAAAGCGGTCTATCAGTTTGCCTTCGGAAAGCTCGCATTTGCTTGGTCGGAGGGGAATAGCAATACATTTATTTCAAACGGAGAGTTGTTTGCGGGCTGTTTGCTGGAGGCAGAATTACAGGTACGCTTTCCCAATCACGCACAAATACAGCTTTTTCCATACGTTTCAGGTGAGTTTATTGAAAGTATTCGCTTCCATGCAAAGGCTTTTGAAACAATACGCTTAGAACAAATAACGCCTGAAAAGCCGCGTAAAAACAGGGATTTGCTCATAGAAATTGAGCGGCTACATTTGCGAGAAACGGAACTTTGGCAAACGATGAGTAACCGTGAAAGGGAAGAAATTATTTCAGAAATTGAACCCAATGAAATTTCTTCTGAGCGTGATGAATACAAGCGTTTAGAGGAGAGAATACACGAAGTTTTGAGGACATTGCGAGAAGAAGAAATGAAAAAAATAGCAACAGCTGTTGCAGCAGCTTGCCAAAAAAGCGAGGTTTTATGGGCGAAATGACCATCATACACGGCAGAATCACGCTTCGCGGCAGATGCGAAGCCGCCAAAGAAGCAATCGCTAAACTTGGCAACGATATGGAATATCCCTTTTTGTACAGTGAAATGTTCAGTATTGGTGGGGTGGACAGCCCGTTTTATTATCAACAGCCCGTCATTGCTTTTGCCGCCACGTACAAAAGCCTTGAACATGATTGGAATGACTTCCGCACGAAGTTTGAAGCATTCCTCCGGCAACTGGATTTCGACACGGCAAAACTCGAAATGGAAACCGAATTTTACGGCTCGTTTTACTGCTTTTGGGCTGCAAAGAGCGCAGATACTCACTTTGCAGAAAAAGAGCATTTTATCGAAACCGATGAATGGTTTGTTGGATATGGTTATCGCACACAGTTTGGTACACTGCAAATTCCTTACGACGACAAACATTCACCGGAATTTCTCCCATGAAACACCCTCAACATACGATATTTTCTTGCTTGCAAGCAATTTTTCTACTCATTTTGTTGCTTGGTGTGCAATGCGTCATTCCTGCAAAAACGCAAGAAACCGCATCTATCAAGGATTCCTCGACGGTGTATATCGTTGGCGAACTCCAATACCTCGTCAAATCTCGTTCAATCACTTTGCAAGGCTGGATGACATTTCAAGGAACAAGTATTTTCGGACAATATCATTACGACGGAAATATTGGCGTGATACATCTGGAAGGCAGTATTGGTGCTGATAATTCCGTGAACATTGAGGAAAAATCCAGTACGGGAGAATTTAACGAAAACCCGAATGTGAAGGAAAAAACGTATGCTGCTATTTCCGGCAAACTGAACCGTGACAAGGGCATCATTACTGGTACATGGACTTCTGCCGATGGGAAAACGTCGTATCCGTGCAGGCTTTCGACCATTGCAATTTTTCACGAGGTGAAATCTGGTAAATTTGATGTTTCTGTCCGCTATCCCTTGTTTTGTGCGGAAGAGCAGTATGCCGCGCTCAATGCGTCGCTGAAAAAGTACATGGCGCATACCTTAGGCAATAATGCGAATATGCTGAATGAGATAGAAAAAGAAATGCTGAAAAACACTCCACAAGGCACAAAACCTGACCTTCCACACGACCTCACCAAAACCGATGAACTTAATATTCATCATTTTTCGCCGCGCTTTTTGAGTGCGTATCATGTTGAATCATCCTTTACTGGAGGAGCGCATTTCAACTACTACTATTTCGGCGAAACGTGGTGGAATGCGGGCGGCAAGGCATGGCGAAAAATTGCGATGAACGAACTTTTTACTGCCGATACCGCCTATATTCAGCGTTTGAATGCTCTCATTGTGGCAAAACTCACACAGCAAGGTTCGCAATTTGTTGTGGATGGCACAATCACGGACTTTACCAATCTGCTCCGAAAGGGCAGACTTGCTTGGGTGATGCGCCCTGCGGGAATCACGTTTATTTTTGCGCCCCTGTCGGTTGCTACCTTTGCCGATGGCGAAACAGCAGCATTTATCCCTTGGAAAGCCATAAAACAGTATGTTCGCAAGGATGGTCCGGCAGGAGAGTTTGTGCGCTAAAAGCCCTGCAAACAAGGAAATACGCTATGTGCAACGATTGGATTGTGCAAGAAGACCCGCCTTTTGGTGCGTGGGAATGGACAATTTCCCCTGAAAGGCTGGATTGGAGCGTCGTTGAGGCGTTTTGGGCAATCGGCATAGAAACAGGAATATGGGGTCTAGGCAAGGTGTGGAGCGATGTTGAGGGCTATTTGGCGGATGCGAAAATGTGCTTTGAAGAAACAACAATTCTGCATTTTGTCAGCAGCTCGGAATTAGCGAAAAAACTAGGCAAAAGCGAGTATTGGCGCGGAAATCGGCTTACGTACTACGACGCTCACGGTGAAAATCTGAAAACCGAATGGGTTGCGGATGCAGGAGAACTTCTTCGGACTTTGTACCCCAAAGCCGCAGCTACCAGCACACACGGCATGGACTTGTACCCCGCACTACGCCTGTGGGGTGCGCCGCTTAGACAACAAACGGGCAGAACGCACGATTACACCTTTGGTGCAAAACTTCATGCCAATATCTGGTTTCCTGAATTGCCTTGTATGCCGCATTGGAGCTTACCTGAAGGCAATAGTGAATTTTCAGTAACAAGCACGATAGACAATTCCATACTCGCGTATGAAAATGCAACGCATTTGAACACATTTTTGCGTGAAATGCAAGCATTGATGCGAGATGTGGGCGGTACGACAACATTTATTCGCCCGGCACAAAAGTTTTACCGACCGTTTATTGATATTGACGGAATCAAGGTATGAAGCCATATCCAGAGCAGATTCACAACGCCGTGCGGCACTGCCTTATTGCAGAAGAGCGACGTTTACATGAACTTTTGAAAACATCGCCCAAAACCGCCCAAAAGAGCATAAACACACGCTTGATGGTATGCTTTGAACTCTTGCGTTTGACCGAATCCTTTGCGCAAGATTCGTGGAACGATGCCGCCGAAGCAAGTGAAATGCTGGCATTCTGCGTGGAGATGATTATTGAGGATGGTTTGCCGAAATATATTCCCAAACTCAGACCTTCCAGTGAGGAAGTACGGGCTTGCTGGGAGGAAATACGACCAAACATTGCACGAAACCTGCATGATGCAGCAAAAATCCCCGAAATTCCGCACCGTCGTGTTCTTGGAGAAAGCGAGTGGCTTCAGCTCTACGAGCGATTTGAAGAGTGTTTCAATGACGGAAAAAGTATTTTTGAGATGAAAACAGCATCGGATAAGTATAACTACGATATTGACGATTATGCAGAAAACCTTTTTATGGGCATTCAGGACGACATCACAAACTCCGCAGAAACACTGTATTTGATAAACTATTGGTCGCATCATCACAGCTACGAGCTTTCGGGTAAATGGTTTGCAGAGATGTTTGGAAACTTCGGTGGTTACTGGGTTGATAAGGAGTTTACGCGGTTTATTACCGTTGATGGAAACGGATTTATCATGCGTGGATTTTGAGGTGTAATGAAACAGATTTTTCGATTCTTACTTTGGGTGCTTATCGGCGTTGCAGTTGCCGTATTCCTCTGGTTTTTGTGGCTGTTGTTTGTTCTGCGAAATGGGATAGCACACGCATAGATGCTGGGTTTTGTAACACTTTATTCAAGAAAAACATGAAAAATCCCGAAAATCTCTACGAATACATAGACCTGATGCGGCTGAGAATCGGAATGTATTTGGGAAAAGAGTCCGTTACGGCACTTCAGCATCATATTACAGGCTATCAAATCGCGTGTATGATGAAGGGTATTGAAGAGCAGCTTTCACCGCCCTTTGAGGAGTTTCAAAATTTTGTAGGGCAGCATTATGGCTTGTCTCATACTCATTATGGGTGGTCGGAAATGATGCTCAGGAAATCGAAGCGAAACGAACAACGCGCATACCACGAATTTCTGCGCCT
>JAAFIV010000084.1 GCA_013298775.1 Ignavibacteria bacterium
GACGGGAAATAGACTTAATCGGCTTGCCTTTGGTCTTGTCGATTGGACAATAATCTAGGAATTATTCAGAATCTATCACTTTTTTCTGTCTTTTGGGACAATACAAACCTAATAGACGGGAAGATACCTGACGAGTTACAAAAAAACAATAGTGGCACAGACATTCTTGTCTGTGTTCCTCACCTGAACCTCGCATTAACACTCACAGACAAGAATGTCTGTGCCACTAATGGGGAAGGTTTCTTTCCAACGAAATCCAACAAGAACCTATTTCTTACTGTATATTTCTCACTGTATTTTTCTTCCCAGCGAATTTGTTCCACTATTTTAACGAGAACAAAAGTATGGAAACCGTGATTTCATCAGAGACGCAGGTCTCGCCGCCAACACAAGAGGTAAAAACCGTTTTTATCTATCCCGATTCCGATGGAGAACCTGTGGCGAATAATACCGAACATTTAGACCACATCATTGCGACAAAACTCAGCTTTGAACACTACTTCAAAGACCGCGACGATGTGTTTGTTGCTTCAGATTTATTGTGGTATCCCGTTGAAGGCAACGCGGGTGTTGCTTCTGCGCCTGATGTGATGATAATTGTGGGTCGTCCGAAGGGATCGCGAAAATCGTACAAACAATGGGAAGAAGGCGGCATTGCGCCACAGGTGGTGTTTGAGTTTTTATCGGAATCGAATTCCGTTGGAGAAATGGCACGCAAAGCAGAGTTCTTCGATACCTACGGAGTGCAGGAATACTACATTTACGATATGCGACGAAAGAAACTCACCGTCTCGATTCGCTACAAAGAAAGCGATTTTTTCATGGATGAAATTGCCGATATGAAAGACTGGACAAGTCCGCGTTTAGGGATTCGCATTACGGTTGAAGAAGATGGCTTAAAGCTCTACAAACCCGATGGAACAATGTATCCTAGCTACGAGGAATATTTAGAAATGCCCAATCTTTTGGAAAATGCGCAACTGCGGGCGAATCAAGAAACAAAGCGAGCGAATGAAGAAAACAAACGTGCGAATGAAGAACAACAACGTGCCAACGAAGAACGACAACGCGCTAATGAAGAACGACAACGCGCCGACGCACTAGCAGCAAAACTCCGCGAACTCGGCATCAATCCTGATACATTCGCGCTGTAAACGTGGTACAAAACTTCTTCCACCTTCGATAAGAATACTACTATGCAAACCGTGATTACATCAACGCTCCAAGACACATCAACTGGTATTTTCTATCCTTCCTCCGACGGTGAACCGATGGCGAATAATACTGAACATCTCAAAATAATTTTTGCCACACAAAAGGGATTGGAAGCCGTGTTCGCCGAACAAGAGGATGTTTTTATCGCTGCGGATTTATTTTGGTATCCTGTCGAAGGTAAGCCGAAAACCGTTGTCGCGCCTGATGTTTTCGTTGTTTTCGGTCGTCCAAAAGGTGAGCGAATGTCGTACAAACAGTGGGAAGAAGACGGCGTTGCACCACAGGTGGTGTTTGAGTTTCAGTCCACTTCCAATACGAGTGCGGAAATGAATCGCAAACTGCTCTTCTTCAACACCTACGGCGTACAGGAATACTACCTTTACGACATTGAGCGCAACAAACTGGAAGGCTACGTCCGCTTTCAAGAGGACGATGATATGCTGGAGGAAATTCCAGAAATGCACGACTGGAAAAGCCCGCGCATGGGCATTCGCTTTCGCTGCGAAGCAGATGGATTACAACTCTACAAGCCAAATGGCTCACCATTTCTGGGCTACGACGATTACACGAATATTGAAGAACGCTGGGCAAACGCAGAATCTCGCGCCGACGAAGAACGACAACGTGCCAACGAAGAACGACAACGCGCCAACGCATTAGCAGCAAAACTCCGCGAACTCGGCATCAATCCTGATGATATGTAATTTTTTTGCTCTTCTACTCATTTTTTATTTATCTTTGAACGGTTTTATATTTTAAGAGTACATTATCTTCTTTAGATTTGCTCAAGATAGTGTGAACAACGTAAGTTTTCATCATTTCTTTTGACCTTTGTGATGCTACGGGATTCTTCACAAAGTTTCTTCTCAGGTTATTGTTTCGTAACAGCTGTAATCACCTCTTCCTTTATTTTTCATTTCTACAATTATGCAATTCAACAACTACCGTGTTGTTGTATCAGTCGCATTTGCGCTGATGCAAAGCCTCTTCGTGTCGTTTGCGCAACTCACTTTCCCCACCCAAGACCCCGCAAAACCAAGCTATCCGAACCTCACCATTGGCGGACAAGTGCGGTACCGTGCCGAATTGGACGGACGCTTTTTCGACTTCGCTCAGAAGCCGCTTTTTATCAATATGCTGCGCTCACAGCTCAATTTCAAATTCGCACTCAACGAGGATATTACTGCCTTCGTGAAGGTGCAGGATTCCCGCAATTTCGGCGAAACGCTCGACGGCGCGTGGCGTGGCACCTTGGACGGACGTGCGGATAATCTCGACTTCCGCGAAGCATGGCTGGAGTGGCGGAATTTCCTTGCTTCTGGCGTATCCGTAAAACTTGGTCGCCAAATGTTTGCGACCAACAATGAACGCCTCATCGGTGCGCTGGACTGGCACAACGTCGGACGCGCCTACGACGGCGCGACGCTTACCTACACTTCGCCCGACAAAGTGCAAGCCCGCGCATTCGGTTTCGTGCTTGGCAATGACGAACTTTTAATGACATCCGCCGACCGCCAAAACCCGCAAGGACTCGTCGGCATTGACCTCTCGCTGCCTATTCAACAAGCATTCAACGTGTATCTGTACCACGACCGCTATGAGCGCAAACTCCGCCCCGCCGCATTTGTCGGCATGGGCGATTCTACCTCGTTCCAACGCTTCACGGCGGGCTTGTATCTGAAAAACGTCATTGACGGCTGGGAATATGAGTTCGAGGGCGCGTATCAGTTCGGCACGAGGCAAGATGTTCCGAGAACTGGACAGAACGCAAACATTGGTGGTTACTTGCTTACAGGCTATTTCGGCAAACGGTTTGTGGAAGATAAAACCGAAGGCTTCAAGCAAACAGGCTCAATCGGCGTAGGATTCGACTACTACACTGGCGACAACATCACCACCGACGGCGTGTACGAGGGTTTTAATCATTTGACCACGACCATTCACAAGTTCTACGGTTACATGGACTTTTTCCCCTTCACCATTTTGCCGAATCCTGGCTTGCGTCGCGCTCCCGCCATCACAAACTATGGCTTGATTGACCCGTATTTGCGCCTCACCTACGCGCCGGATGCGAAGACGGATATGTATGTGGCGGGGCATTATTTCTTATCACAGCAAAACGTAAACCTACCGCAAAATCGGACTTCAACGAATCTCGGAATTGAAATTGATGCTACATTGAATTACAAAATTATGCCCTTTTTGCAAGCCCAATTTGGTCTCTCAGCGTTCACGCCTGGCGAAATTATGCGCGAAACGAATGCAACACGAGGTTTGGGGCGGGATATAGCCTACTGGGGTTACGTCATGCTGACGGCAACGTTTTAGATTCGATGTCATTAAGTTAAGCCCTCACCCCGCTCTGCGAGCGACCCTCTCCCAAAGGGCGAGGGTGAAGAATGGCTCTACGTCTTGCCCCTCTACCACTGGGAGAGGGGTTGGGGTGAGGGAAAAACGCTTAACGTAACGACATTGCGATTAGGTTCACATTTTTGTTTTTTCACGCTTTCAGAAATTTTTGTTCCACCTTTTGTTTGTGTGTGTGTTATGGCTATTCTTCCTCAATCTGAACAAAGCGGCATCATTGCTCGTCTGTTGAATAATCGTCCGTTGAAAAGTAAAATTTCCATTATCGTTACGCCGCTTGTCGTGATTGCGCTGTACGGTATGGCATTTGAATTATATTCGGCATATAAACGCTTCGACCGCGCAAAAGAATTGGAACGTGCGAATGCGGCATCGGATTTCATTTTGAAAGCGGCGGGAGAACAAGCAAAGGAGCGGGGTTTCACAGCTTCTGTGCTTGCAAATCCCTCAGACCAAAAAACGCTTGCGGCTATCAGCAATCTTCGCAAAAAAGGTGATTCCTATCTTGATTCCTCTCTCGCTCTGATTCAGGACGTTGCGAAAGCAAAACCAAATGTTGCAAAAAAATATGAAGTAATGCTCCAAACCCGCACAAAACGGGACTCTTTGCGCAAAGTAAATGACACGTTTTTAGGGCAATCCTCACCCACACCGCTTGCTATCAAGCAATGGATTGGTGCGCAATCAGCGATGATTATGGCGGAGCATTCCCTCGCAGAATCAATGTTCTTGGGCGAAAGTAGCATTGAAAATATCCTTGCACTCAATAGTAGTATCAAAAACAGCGTGTTTTATGCAAGTGAGTTTGCAGGCAGAGAGCGTGCAAATATCGGCACGGCAATAGGTTCAGGGAAATCTATTGACGTAGAGCGATATGCAAGCCTGATGCAATTTCGCGGTATTGTGCAGGAACATTGCGATAACATTCTCGCATTCAGCAACAACCCCGCCGTTACGCCCACTATCAAAACTTCAATTGACGACATGAAGCGTGTGTTTCTAACCGAATTTGAAGAAACCCGCAAAGCCATGTACAAAGCCAGTGCGGACAGTCTCGGCAAGGAACGCGCAAATTATCCCATTCAAACAAGCGAGTGGATAAAACGCTCTACAAACGGCATCAATACTATTTTGAAAGTCTCGAATACCGTTAGCGAAGAAGTTGCACGACTTTCTGCCGAAGAACGCCGAGCAAGCTTTGTTTCCGCCATTTTCACACTTATTATTTTTCTCATTCTTCTGGTTGTCATTCTTCTTTCCAACAAGATTATTGCTCTTGTTGTCGGAAGAATTACAAAACTCCGCAACACGGCTCAGGAAGTGGAACGCGGCAATTTAGCAATGCGCACGAACGATGCAACAAACGACGAAATTGGTGAACTCAGCAGCTCTCTCAACGCGATGATTGCTTCGATTGAGCGCGGTATTGATGACCTCGAAACAGAAAAAGCAAGCGTGGAACAAAAAGTGGAATTGGCAACAAAGGAAATCCGCGAACAACAAGAATACCTACAAACGAGTGTTTATGAGATGTTGAAGGCAGTGCAAGCATTCTCCGAAGGCGACCTCACACAACGCCTTTCCGAGCAACGCAATGGTGAAATCGGAAAGCTCTTTACGGGTTACAATCAAGCATTGGAGAAGGTTCGCGGCATGATTTCAAAAATTGTTGAGGAGACCGAACACACCGCAAGCGCGAGTACGGAGATTACCGTCAGCATTGAACATATGGCGCACGGCATCCAGCGTCAGCACGAGCAAGCAAACTACATCGCAATTTCAACGGAAGAAATGTCGAAAACGATTGAAGAAACGGCGAAAAATACCACGCTTATCGCAAAACAATCTCAAGAAGCAAGTGAAGAAGCCACGTTGGGCGGTTCATCGCTACAAAAAATGATTGATGCTGTAAATTCGGTCAATGAAATTGTTACGCATTCCGCCGAAAGCGTTCAGCATTTGAACGACAGCAGTGAGCAAATAAGCGCGATTTCAGCCTCCATTGCCGAAATTGCCGACCAAACAAATCTTCTCGCGCTGAACGCTGCCATCGAAGCAGCCCGCGCAGGTGAGCAAGGACGCGGCTTTGCGGTGGTTGCTGACGAGGTGCGCAAACTTGCCGAGCGGACGCAAGTTGCAACAAAGGAAATTTCGCAAATGATTACCAGCATTCAAAAAGATACGCACAATGTCGTTACAACGATGAAACGCGGCGTAACAGAAGTAGAACAGGCGCGAGGACTTGTTCAGCAAACATACGATTCTCTGGAGCGCATCATTGCTCGCACGAAGGGTATTTCTGATTTTATCACCCAACTCGCTGTCACAAGCGAAGAACAACACGCCACGAGCGAAGATATTGCCAGCAACATGGGTGTAATGACGATGATTGTGTCGCAGTCTGCCTCCGTCAGCGAACAGATTGCACATACCTCGCAGCAACTGAATCAGATGACGATTGCAGTACAAAATCTCGTCCAAACCTTTCGTGTAGAGGAAGAACAAGGAATACTGCGCTCTCCCGAAGCCTTGCGGCTTGATAAGTAAAATTCGAGTTAATATTTTGGAGCTTGAATTCAAGTAGTATCATTTTTGGCAAAAAACAATAAAGCCTCAAACACCTGACTAATCCTTGTGTTTGAGGCTTTTATACGACTATTTTTTTCGAGCAATTCTTTCTTAGGGATATTTCGCCTTCACAAAATCACGGAATGTCATTCCTGCTGCACGCAAGCTGCCATCACCGTTTTGAAGCGCGACAGCATCCCCTGGACCGCCATCGCCGCTATACCATAAGTACATAATGAAAAGTTTTTCGGCAATTGTTTGGAAATACGGGTTAAAAATGGCAGATTCCTGAAAAGAACATGAATATACGCCATTTTTCGCCACTATTGCCTTTCCTCAGCTATGTTGT
>JAAFIV010000085.1 GCA_013298775.1 Ignavibacteria bacterium
ACAACATAGCTGAGGAAAGGCAATAGTGGCGAAAAATGGCGTATATTCATGTTCTTTTCAGGAATCTGCCATTTTTAACCCGTATTTCCAAACAATTGCCGAAAAACTTTTCATTATGTACTTAGGATATGCAAAAGTGAAGAAATGTTGGTTATTGTGTGATATTCCCCTGAACGTGAGGCGTAATCTGCATTGCCAATCTAGCAAAAGCGATGATGAATCACAAGGCGAATCATTGCTGAAATGCGTGTTTTTGTCCTTTCGCCCCAAATTTTCGCCCTTTCGCCCCAAAATGATTGACCTTCATCATCGGGCAAAGTATCTTCGCAGCACATTCTTGTACGCTGCTGCTCTCTGCGTGATTGCCAGCGTCCTCTTCATTTTTCATCAAACAAATTTTGTCATGAAAATACAGACATTGTTTTTGTTGCGCCGTGCCGTACCTGGCGCGTGGATGCTGGGTACGTGGGCGTTTACGCTTAGTTTATTGCTCAGTAGCTCGTTTTCCGCTTTTGCACAAACGCCCACAATGCCAAAAGAACCTAGCTTTCCCGAATACTCGCTGACGGGAATTGGTCTCTACGGCGGCGCTGATTATCGCACCATGACCATGAAAACGCCATCGTTTCAAGGCTTTCCGACGTGTTGCGTTCAAGATTTTGGTTCGGTGCAAGCTCTGGGCTGGCTTGCGGGCGTGAATTTTGACCATACCCTGACAAACTGGCTTCTTGTGGATGTGAGAGCGCACGTATTCTCCACACAAGCACGTTTTACGCAGAACGAACAAGTATTTGTCGGCGTTTCAGGCATGGGACAGAACGTGCCAATACGCCACACAATGGATATTTCCCTCATGAACCTTGCACTTGAGCCTTCTTTGAAAATGCGCTTGTTTCCGATACCCATTACCACGACCTTCGCGCCGTCTTTGTATCTTCAACTTGGCGTAAATGCTGCCACGACGTTACAAAGTCGCTTCAGCTACGAAGAGCGCATTGCTAGTGAAAATTCTCCTGTGAATTTTATTGATAATGCTGGCAGAGTAACAGCGGTACGCAATCAGCAACAAGCATCTATTCCGCAACTTTCCCCGCTACAACTCGCGCTTTTTGGCGGCTTGGAAACAGAGATTTATCTCGAACAGCTTTTCCCTGCAAATTGGATACTTACGCCCTTTGTACGCTATTATTATCCGCTTACGGGCATAACGCTGAACGAACTTCAATGGAGCAATGCACTGCAAGCGGGTTTGGGCGTGAAATATCGTTTTATTACTGAAAAACAATCACGATAATTGGGAGAAAAAATATGAATACAGCAAAACACATTGTTTGGAAATGCCTTCTTTGCGGCGTTTTCTGCCTTAGCTCACTTGTAGCACTACGGGCGCAGAATCTTGTTGTTGTGCCGCCAAACCTTGATACGGTGATTGTTGGAAGGGCAACAACTCAGCAAATTTTGGTGATAAATCGCAGCACGAGAACACAGTTTCTGCGTTCGCTTCGTATTGTGGATTCTCTTGGAATTATCACGCTACCAACGCCATTTCTTGAAACAGCCCTTGCCCCGTTTGATACGCTTTTTGTTGATTTTCGGGTGCAACCGCGCGAAATAGGTATTATCAATGCCCGTTTTCTTTGCATAAGTAATGTTGATACGACATCGGCTGCACTTCGCTTGATTGCTCGTTTGCGGCGCAATGAAGTAAGTATCCGTCCAGGAGTGCGTATTATTCCAGATACGGCAAAGCCAGGTGATATGGTGATGGTGGAGCTTTTCTTGGCAGAAGGCGATAAGGCTACGTTAGTTCGTTCAGCATTGCCTGTTTTTACGGCAACATTGCGGATGAATGGTAATTTACTGCAACTAACAGCCCAGCGAAATGGCGTTATCGCGCTCGGTAATCCCACAACGTATCGCTTCGGACCTCGATTATTTCAAGTGCCGCGCACTTCTTGGGATGGGCGGAGTGATGTCCTTTTTCGTTTTGCAATGCAAGCAATGATGTATGACACGGATACTACGCCTGTTGAGATAACGAATTTTCAATGGGGCGAGGCGCAATCTAGTATTCCAGTCTCTGTTCCTTCCATTCTTATTGACGAGCCGCTTAGTGGAAGATTAACCATACAGACCTGCACAGCAGGTGGCAAGCGGCTTTTCACCACAGCTAAAGCCTCTCAACTTCAAACAAGCAGCATTTTCCCCAATCCCGCCGATGCCCAGAGCGAAGCCGCCTACACGCTCTCTAAAGCGCAACACGTGGAAGTAACCTTGTACAATGCACAGGGAAATCTTGTGCGGCGCATCAGGAGCGGTGTTCAGGAACAGGGAATGCACTCAATACCGATAGAAACACAGTCCTTAGCCGCAGGGGCATATTTTGTGCGAATTGTAGGCGAGGAAGGTATTGAGCAATACTTATTGAATGTGGTGCATTAAATCTACGTTTGGAGGTATTATACCAAATTGAGTTGGAGAGTGTGCATAGGTCTGTAGAACTTTTCGTCTTGGCATAACTTATCCCTCTGGTGGTAGCGCAGACACTCCTGTCTGCGCCAGAAAGAAGAGGCTTGAGACAAGAGTCTCTACGCTACCGAAGAGCGGGTTATGCACAATTCCCAACGTAAACTTGGTATTACATGTCAGTATCATATACACTCTCCGCTCACCGTGTTGTTCTTTTCCATTCTCGTTTGCATCAAACAACCACTATCACATCAAATAGCCCTTTTCCGCCTCAATTTTTTGTGGTAATGCCTCACCGAGCATTTCTTTCAAATCTCGCTCAATCGCATTGCAAATTGATGTGAGTGGAACGTCGGTTGTGAGATTTTCAAACGGGTCTTCGTTGGCAGCACCAACTTTGGAAATGGTGGTGAATACAAACGCTATCGTGATAGAAACAGGTATCACGAGTGCATCAATACCCATTTTGGTAAAATCGCCAATCAGTGTAAAGGGCAGAAGCAGCATGAATACCATCAAAAATAAGCGTGTGAAATAGTCGTATTGCCTAAGAAGCGGTGTTTCCTTGATGCGCTCACACGAGCCTTGTAGCGTATTGAATGTTGCCAGCGTCGGCTCAAGGCTGATGTTGTCGAACCCGCCCAGAATCTCTTCTTTCATGCCTTCTTTAATCCGAATACCTTGTTTTTGCAACAGCATATTCGGGATATTCGTTTTCCCTGAAACCCAGGTAAACTCTTCAGGCATGAGCAAGTGTCGAAAATCCTCTGTTGTACCGACGTGATGATTTTCAGGTGGCAGCGTGAGTGCTTTTACGGAAATAGATTCCTCGCGCAAACGCAGACGCAAAGCGTGTGCGAAGGCAATTTGACGATGGATAATTTCCTGCTTATACCCCTCTGCTTTTTCTTTGGAGGCTTTGCCGATACCAACAGCATTATCGGCATTCGCAATGATTTGTCGCGCAAAACTGCGGCTGCTATTGGCGATATTCGCCCACAGTGTCCGCGCTTCCCACCACCGAGCGTAAGCGGTATTGTTCCGAAAGCCGATGAATATTGCCAGTGCGCTGCCCAAAATTGCCGAAAGCGAAAAGGGGAGCGAAAGAACGACAACACCACTTTTGTACAGCAAAAACACGACGATAGACAAAACGACCGATACCAACATTTCTACCCGCACATAGCGTAAAATCTTGATGGGGCTGAGATTCCGTTTGATAATCATAGTAATAAAGAACGGTATGAAGAAAACTTAGTTTGGAAACTGAAGGAATTTATCACAAATTTCATGCGATGAAACAACGCTGAAGCAACGTTATTTCATTCTCCATTGCTCTCCCATTATGAATCTCCCATTATGAAAGTATTACCATTACATCATGCAGCTGTAAACGTTGTCCGTTTCTGGCTTGTGTGTATTCTTTTTGCTTCAAGCCAGAGAGAATGCCTTCTTTGGGCGCAAAATACGAATGCCAATAGCACAAAAACAAATCAGCCCTTGCCTTCTATTGCCGATAAAACGACGACCATTGACGATATTACTATCGCCTACAAAGATGAAGGACGCGGGCAGATACTTCTTTGCCTCCACGCTGTCGGACACAGCTCGAAGGATTTTCAATCGCTCTATGCCGGAATGCCGTTGGATAAAGTTCGCGTTATCAGCCTTGACTTCCCAGAGCATGGCAAATCAACAAGAAGGAATCATGCGGTCTCGGCAACGTATTTTCGGGGAATTGTCCAAAAATTTCTTGAAAAACTTGACCTCAAAAATGTCGTCATTATCGGCAATTCGATTGGTGGCGCGACTGCAATCAAAGTCGCTGCGGGAAATCCAAATATCAAAGGGCTTGCTCTCAGCAATCCAGGCGGATTGGATGCCCGTGGCATGTTTGCGCCCATGGTTTTGGACGGCATGATAAATCTTTTCAAACGCGGAGCAAATGGTGAAAGCGGCTTTCAGCAAGAATTTAACAACTATTACCGCGATGTGTTGCCCTCAAAAGAAGCCGATGCCCGCCGCACCGAAATCTGCGCAGATGCTTACCAAGTAGCACCCATGCTCGTTAGCGCGTGGGAGAGCTTCAAGCAGGATGAAGAAGATGTGCGCCCTCTCATTGGAAAAATTACGTGTCCTGTACTGTTCACATGGTGTATGAAAGATAAATACGTGCAGTTCGAGCGCAACCTTGCGGCAATTCAACAATTTCAAGAATATCAACTTGTGAAGTATGAGAACCTTGGACACACGCCATACGTCGAGCAAGCAGATGTATTTATTGGAGATGTATTGAAGTTTTTGGAATCATTGTGAGAGATGCAGAGAATGTCGTAATAATAGGAATATTTGCTGACAGGTTCAAGTGAGTACCCGTAACAGCGAAGTCTTTATTTTCAGGTATCGTCATCAAGTCCGCGTAAAAACCCGTAGCCCCCGTTCTCCCTAATGAAGGGAAAACGGGGGCTACAGTTTTGATATATCCAGCAATGTAATCAATAAAATGCTGTAAGAGAAGGAGTCGAACCTTCACGGAGGGCTTAGGAGCTTCATTGCTGAAGACTTTGTTGCGAATCTCCACCGCCGAGACTGGGCGGTACGGCTGCCTATTTCGTCATCTTACAGTGTTGTCAAAAAACTGTGAGCGTTTCCGCTCAAGTGTGCTGTAAGAGAAGGAGTCGAACCTTCACGGAGGGCTTAGGAGCTTCATTGCTGAAGACTTTATCGCGAATCTCCACCGCCGAGACTGGGCGGTACGGCTGCCTATTTCGTCATCTTACAGTGTTGTCAAAAAACTGTGAGCGTTTCCGCTCAAGTGTGCTGTAGGAGAAGGAGTCGAACCTTCACGGAGGGCTTAGGTAATCGTTGCCGAAAACTTTGTTGCTGTTCTCCACCGTCGAGACTGGACGGTACGGCTGCCTGTTTCGTCATCCTACAGTGTTTTGTAAAGAACTTGCTCTGGAAGAGCGGCGCGTGAAGAGCATTTCGCTTGGCGCATCGTTTAGTAACACGTGATTGATTGTTACTGATACAAAAATAATACATCGGGCGTTTCTATGCAAATCTTTTTGTAAATTGCCGTGATTATTATGTATTTTACAATTAAACAATCTCTTTATTAAAAAATCCATAATTGATACTGGTGAAACTATGGCTCATATTGCGGAAATTGATGAACTCGACATCAAAATACTCACGCTGCTTTTGCACAATGCACGCCTTCCTTTCACGGATATTGCCAATGAAGTACATACATCGTCGGGAACGGTACACGTGCGCATGAAAAAAATGGAAAGTTTAGGTATTGTGCAGGGCGCACAGTTACTCGTTAGTCCGACAAAACTGGGCTACGATATTTGCGCATTTTTGGGAATTTATTTAGAGAAGGGTTCGCTATACAAGCGCGTCGTTACTGAGTTGCAGAGCATTCCGGAGATTGTGGAACTGCATTACACCACAGGAAATTACAATATCTTGGCAAAGATTGTCTGCCGCGACACCCAGCATTTACGCGAGGTTCTGAACGATAAGATTCAAGCGATTGAAGGAATTGAGCGTACAGAAACCTTTATTTCCCTTGAAGAAAGCCTCCAACGACCACTTTCGCTGGATGAAACGTATCATGGATAGCATTATTCATGGATAGCATTATTCATGGATAGCATTATTCATGGATAGAATGTTGCATGGATAGAATGTTGCACAACGCTCGTTTTGTGGCACAGACAAAAGTGTCTGTGCTACCGAAGCCTCAGGAAATCTGAAATACATGGTGGCACAGACACTTTTGTTACCTGCACTGGAGTAGACGGCAGTATGGTCTTTGACAACGAAAGTTTTGGTAGTTCGGTCTTTTGCCGACAATGCCGTGAAAGCCGCATCAATCCTTCGCCCCCTTGATAAAGGGGGAACGGG
>JAAFIV010000086.1 GCA_013298775.1 Ignavibacteria bacterium
AACAACATAGCTGAGGAAAGGCAATAGTGGCGAAAAATGGCGTATATTCATGTTCTTTTCAGGAATCTGCCATTTTTAACCCGTATTTCCAAACAATTGCCGAAAAACTTTTCATTATGTACTTAATGGCGTTGGTGCGGCAGCGCGATTCAATTTGCCAGCCGGAGTAGCATTTGATGCCGCAGGAAACACCTACATTTGCGATTTTGGCAACAATGCTATTCGTCGCATTGCGCCTGCTGTGCCGACGCTCACTGCCTTCGCGCCCGCAAGCGGTACGCCCGGAACACTTATCACACTCACCGGGACGAATTTTCTTGGCATTACCGATGTTCGATTTGGCGGCGTATCTGCGGCGTACAACGTCATTTCAGCAACACAAATTGAAGCCTTTGTTCCCGCAGGCGGAATCACGGGCAATATTACCGTTACCAATGCTGGCGGAACGGCTTCACTCGGCACGTTCACGGTGATTCCATCGCCAGTTGCTGTTGTATCACCC
The DNA here is from genome assembly GCA_013298775.1 of Ignavibacteria bacterium. Taxonomy (GTDB): domain Bacteria; phylum Bacteroidota; class Ignavibacteria; order Kapaibacteriales; family UBA4661; genus PH2015. The sequence continues at coordinate 503 of JAAFIV010000086.1, forward strand.
GTTCTTCCAGCATCTGCGCCTCCTGCTCCACCCAGCATCAATACGAACCCACTGACAGGTATTGAAGGTGTGCCATTTGCGCAGCAATTACGCGCCTCAGGGAATCCATTACCCATTTTTTCACTCATTGGCGGTACGCTACCTCCGGGTCTTATTTTGGGGAATGATGGCTCGCTCTCAGGCATTCCGACCCAAGCGGGAGAATACAAAATAGTCGTCCGCGCGGTTAATTCGCTTGGAATGGCAGAGGCAACAATAGCAACGGTGATTGAGGCAGCACGTCCGATTATTACAGGCATTTCAAGCTCATTTGGCGAATACGGCTCGGCAATCGTGATTTCAGGCTATAACTTCAGCAAAGCAGTTGCCGTCTCGTTTGGCGGCGTTCCAGCACTGCGATTTACCATCAATTCCGACAATCAAATTACCGCTATTGTTGGGCGCGGCGATGATGGCAATGTAACGGTTACAAGCAATATCGCTTCTGGTTCGATTGGCGGCTTCACATTCAGTCCGCCGCCGCAACCTTCCATTCAAGGAATCGCCGAAACGAGCATCCTGAGCGGCGATGACAATTACACGATAACCGTGCGCGGCAGCAATTTTCCTGAATATGCAGAATTCGCCGTGGACCCGACCACAGCCAGCGTTTCCGTGAATGGTAGTGGTCTGCGCACCGTACCGCGTTATTTCGGCGTTGTGCAGCGTCTTTCCTCCAGCGAAGCGGTGGTGAGCCTTCCTCTAGCAAGCCGCACGATTGGTGCGAAACGACTGGTATTGCTCGCAGGACGCTTTGAAACCGCGATTGGCTTCGAGATTACGCCCGCTCCGGCTCCACGCATTACCACGACAAATGTTGTTTCGACAACAGCAAGCGGTCAAGCGTTCTCGGTACTTTTGAGCGGTTCGGGATTTCATAGAAATGGCATTGCGGCAATCACTATCAACGGCGATGCAGCATCGGCAACGGTACTTTCTTCAACGCAAGCGGTGGTAACGATTCCATCGTGGCGCAATCGTATCGGCGGGCTTCTGCGCTTGCGTTTGACGAACTTCGACGGACAGCTTACCGAAGCCACTGTGCGCGTCATTTCACGTCCTCCGCCGTTTATCAGCAGCGTCATTCCTCAATTTTTGCCCGATGGTCGGTTGCGTTTTGTGCTGCAAGGCGTGAATTTTCAGCCCTCGCCGCTCATTTTGCTACAATTCACAACGCTGCCCGTAATTTCCTTCTCGCCAACGGAAGTGATTGTGGAAGTCCCAAGAACGTTTCCGTTGCCCAAACTCTCCGAAGAATCGTTAGTGCTGCTTTTGGAGAACATTGATGGTCAGCGATATGGTATTCGCGTGTCGCCGCGTTTGTTTTATCAGGCGACAAGCGGCATGGTCTCTGGCTTGGCAGAAAAATTCACTGCGCAGATGCAATCGCTATCATCCATGTCAGACAACACGAGTAATGACGGAGTAGCAAGTATTGGTGCGGCTTCTGGCGAGGTATTATTTTCGGAAATATCTGTTTTTCCGAACCCCGTGCAAGACGTGGTGAATATCGCGGGAATACAAGCATTGATGCGAGGTACAGGATTTGCAGGAACATCGGTAACAATTATCAACAGTGCGGGCGCACGTGTTTTTGAACAATCATTGCAAAGCCCCACGAATGAGCTTTCTCTGAATGTACAACAATTACCACAAGGCGCGTATGTGCTTGTTTTGAAGAATGGCACAACGCAACACATTTCGCGTTTTATCAAAGAATAACGGCGGCTTCAGGAGGATGAACTTTGACCCGTTGGATGCTTGATGTAGTATCCAACGGGATTTTTTTGCGTAATTTTTGCTTGAGTTTTGTTCAACGAGCTTTTTCCAATGCCTCTACACGCTGCTTCAAATCAGCGATTTCTGATGCTTGGTGTACGGTAGGTTCGATAATTGCTTTTTGTAGAAGTGAAGTTAAGCCCATGATAGCTTGTGTATTACGCTCCAAACCAGATTTCAACTCATGTCGAAGTGATATTTGCTCTTGTTGTAATCCAATTTGTTCCTTGCGAAGTGCGACGAGTTCTTGCCGCATTGCAAATTGTTCTTGGCGTGATTCCTTCGCTTCGTAGAGCAAATCTACTAATAAATCCACCATTCGATTATCGTTGTCCATTGTTGTCTCCGATGTTGGAAAGGAAAAAAATACATTGAGATATGCGGGACAATTTACCAAAAAGAATTCTGTTCTGCAACATTGCCCTAAAACTGCGTCAAAACTTGCTTCGGCGGGCATTTCACAATCTATTTCAAAGAAAAAGTACCTTTCGCATCGCTTGCCACGCAAAAGGTACTTTTTATGATGAACGAGCAATGAAGCGGCTCTATTACTTGGAAATCACTACTTTTTTTGTTGTGATGCTGCCATTCGCACCCGTAAGTTTCACAAGGTATGTTCCCGCATACAGCGTTCTGGTGTCGAGATACGTTGTTGTTGTACCTTGACGAAGAATGCTTTTTTGAACGAGTTTTCCTGCAACATCAAAAAGCTCTACTTTGACATCTTCTTTGTTCAACCCAAGTGCTTGAAGTGCGATAAATTCATTGGAAGGATTTGGGAAAACATTAAATTCGAGACCTTCTTGAAGCTGACCACGAACACTCGTTGTGCCTGTATATCGTGTTGTTGTTTCGGTAATTGCCGTAATTTTTCTGTTTGCATAGACACCATAAAACGTTGGTCCGACGACATACGGATACGCAGAATTCCAGTTTGCATCAACGGTTGCGAAGTAGCAGTACGTTCCACGTGGGTATTCGGGCGTAACGCAAAATCTGCCATTAGACACATCCAGAAAATCGTTTTGTCCTGTGCGAGCGACAAATTCGTAATCTTCGCGGAAATATCCAAGCGGGTAGGTCGCGCTGACATCGGGTCCCGACGTAACAGCCGCGCCCGTTGGCGAGGTGGTGCGCCGCGTGATATTGCGCAGTTGATAGCTGGATTTCATTCGCACAATGCCGCCCGTTCCGTCAAGGTTTCTGAAAGCATACGCGCCATAAATGGGAAAACCATCATACGCAAATCCGATGAGCGGCGAATGCTTCGTACTGTCAATCGCGTACAAGCCTTCGGCATCGTAGAGATTGCATACGGTTGAGATAACTTTCAAGTCTAGTTTGAATGCCGATGGATTTTGGTGATAGTGATAATTGCCCATAGCAGGATGCGCTTTGGCGCAGTCGAAACCTGGACGCTCTGCAAGAACGGCATCCCTGTTCCAAGCCTGCGGCGCGTTCATTCCGCCCGCACACGGCGCGTTTCCAGGACCGCCGCAGAGCGAGTTCGTTGCGGCATTCCACGCAACACCATCGCGGTAATCAAACAACGCAACGCCGTTGATGAACACACCGATATTACCGCCTGTTGTCGGTGTCGGCGTTCCCGTATTTCTCACGGGATTGAGAGGAAACTGAAAAATGGCGTTTTGGTCTTGAGCATTCGAGGGATTTCTGTCTAAAAACGGTCCCGTCGGATGCGCGGGAACGCCCGTGGCTCTCACATAGACGCTATTTGCGGAGTATTCCACCGACTGACAATTCACGAGAATACCGTTCGAGATGGCAGTAGAATTGCCCGAAACGTAGTACGTGCCTGTTCTTGTGGTATTCCGCAGCCATGAAGTAATTGCGGGGCTTAGTTGTGCGTTTGCGACGCTGCCGAATATGCCGGACAGCAGAAACGCTGCAAGGACGAGGGTTTTCTTCATAGTGCTGGTGAAATAGTTTGATAAAAAAAGTGTTGTTTTTTGACGGTTTCCTGTGGCATTTCTCCGTTAGACGACGCTTCCCGCCTAATCCTTCGCCGTTTCAAAAATAATATTTCTCGGAAAGGAAAACGCAGGGTTAAAAAGAAACGCTCTGTCTGTCAGTGTGAGAAGAAAGGCGGTCAAATCTACCTTGTCGTTAGAAGAAAGTGCGATGGGCGTTTGCAATTCTTTCGCCAGCGTATGGCTTTGCATCTGGTGTTGCGCCAAGCCCACCATATAATGATGCAGCACATCGGACAATCGCTTGAAGCGTCCGTCGTGCATATACGGGTAGGAAAATTCGATATTCCGAAGCGTCGGAACGGCGAATTTGAGCGAATCATCAGGATTCTGCGTTACGCCAAACCGCCCCACATCTCGCAGTGTTGTGTCCACGGGCAAGCCGTTATTCATAAACTGATGATTGGTGAAAAGCGGCTCTGTATGGCACGTGGAGCAGTGTTTTTTGAACAGCAGATAGCCTTTACGCTCTTGCGCCGTGAACACCGCTTGTTTCCTCATAACGCTATCGTATTTAGCGTTGCTCGAAACAAGAATGAGCATAAATTGGGCAATCGCTTTCAACGTGCGCTCGCCAGTGATGACGGAATCACCAAACGCTGCCGCAAAAAGCCGCGGATAGAGTGTGGTTGCTTGCATCTTCGCCACGACATGAGTAATATTTTCGCCCATTTCCGCCGGATTGCTGATGGGCGCGAGAGCTTGCATATCCAAATGGTTAATTGCTCCATCCCGCATGAATACTCGCTGCCACGCCAAATTCATCAGCGCAGGAGCATTGCGTGTGCCGATGCTATCGTGAATA
>JAAFIV010000087.1 GCA_013298775.1 Ignavibacteria bacterium
AACAACATAGCTGAGGAAAGGCAATAGTGGCGAAAAATGGCGTATATTCATGTTCTTTTCAGGAATCTGCCATTTTTAACCCGTATTTCCAAACAATTGCCGAAAAACTTTTCATTATGTACTTAAATACATGATTCTTGAAAGAAGCAACGATTATCGGAACGCGGATGAAGCCCAGACTATCAGGATGTTCAGGACTTTTCTCCGTCCTCAAATCCTCTTCGTCCTCAAATCCGCGTTCTTTACTCACTGCGTTTACTATCACTGCGTTTACTATCACGGCATAATGTAAGAATCCTGTCCTACATCCCAGCAATCCCAATCATCCCAAAAAATCCCAGTTCAGTGATGTTTAGAGAAGTTTGACACATCCTAGCAATCCTACGAAAAGTCCGTCCACAACCAATGCAGCATTGCCTTGTGAAGGCGCACTTTTTCTTGTGCTTCTTCGCGCTTAACACCCAAGCGTGCGAGAATGTTCCACGCCGCACCGCGCCAAAGACTGCCAATAATGAGTAGTGTGCGAAGGGTCTGCAATGCCAGTGATGATGCGGGATAGCTGCGTTCAAAAAACTTTTTTAAACTGCGTAATAAATGCACTGCCATCTTCTCGGAAACGGCGGCGGTGGATGCTCCGCCAAGGTGAATAATACTTGCTTCGCGGGTGTAGAAAACGGTTTTACCGCGCTTGCGGACTGCCTCGCACAAATCAATTTCTTCGGAGTACATGAAATACGCCTCGTTCATGCCGCCAATTTCCCGCGCCTCTGCCGTGCGCATGAGCATACACGAGCCTTTCACAACATCAACCGCTTCCGAGCCGCTTGGAATATACTCTCCCAGCACGGCGGGCTTCCAGAATGGCACTAAACGCCACACAGGAATATGCAGATAAAACGCACGGAGCAAGGTTGGATGGTGCAGCGCAGTGGCTTGTGTGGTCGTGCCGTCGGCATTGAACGTGTGCGGACCCAGCATTCCCAACGCTTCGTGCGCATCCAAAAGTGTGCAGAGTTTGTCCAGAGCGTTTTGCAGAATGATGGTGTCGGGATTGAGAAAAAGAGTCATGCGTCCGCGAGCTATTGCCAAACCTTGATTGTTCGCCCGCGCAAAACCTTGATTCTGAGCGTTCTTAATGAGAATACAGTGCGGAAATTCGCGCTCTACCATTGCACAGGAATCATCGGGCGAAGCATTATCAATAATGATGATTTCATGCGGGATGGTGGTCTGCTCTTGAATCGAAAGCAAGCAATCACGCATGATAGCGGACACATTGTAGCTGACAATGATAATTGAAAGAAGCGGTGCGGAGGAATCGGCGGAAGAGTGCATGAAGTCTAGCGTTTGATAGAGTTTACATCATTCAAAAAAATCTTTGTGAGGCTCTCACTTCTTAGTGAGGGTCTCACTTGTGGAAATGCTCGCGTGGAAATTACTCGCGTGGAAATTACTCGCGTGGAAATACTCGCGCGAAAGTGAGAGCCTCACCAAGAAGTGAGACCCTCACTGGTCTTGGGGAATCTTACTTGTCTTGATAACTTGCCGCAAACACCTGACTGCACATCGTTGTCTGTGTTTTGTGCAAGCCAAATGCCGTTCCAACGAGCGTGAATGCGGGGTTGAGAATGTTTTTACGATAGCCTCTGTCGGCAGTGCCGTCGTCAATGAGGAGGCGGACAACAACTTCCCGTGCGCTGGAGCGATTGTAGCAAATGTTTTCATTCACAACGCCAGCACCGTAGCGGGCTGCACGGTCGTTGGGATTGCTTTTATCCGTGCCAACGTGTCCGAGCAAGCCGCGTGGACCAGTGTTATCAACGTGGTCGCGGGCAGCTTTACTGAGGGCTTGTGAGGTAGTGAGTGCCTCCATCGGGCGCGACATTTTGAGTGCGAGAATGGCTTCATCTAAGGCTTTTACGCCTTCTTTTGTGGCGAGTGCTTTTTGTGCGGGCGCAGTAAACGTCTTACCTTTGTAGTATTTGCGGTAGCCTTCAAGCATTGTAGCGTATTCGCTGGGCTTTGTACGCACAAAATTTAGCTCCTGCAACACATCAAGCTCGATTGATGAAAGATAGGTTTTGGGGTCAATCGCGGGTTTGCTGGCTGGCTTGGATGCGGCAGTATTGCTGGTGTTCACACTTCCGCTTGCAGTTGCCGTGCTGGGTGTTGTGGCGAGCATTGGCAGCGAAGAGGCACCAGAGGCAGCATTTGATGTAGTGTTTGGGCTGTTTGCTACAAGCAACAGCACGCGGTCTGCCGTCTCAACGGCGCGTCCTTGCTGGTCGAGAAGAAACACGCGCCCGTTTGCATCTTGCTGTGTGCGCCATGCGTTTTGCGAAGTTGTGTTTTGCGATGTTCCATTTTGTTGGAAGGCACTTGTTTCCGCTAAAATCGGTTTCCCGTCTGGCAGAGCAACGCCAAAGCCTTCCCAAACGCCCGCCATTCCTTGCTTCCCGAAGAGGCGATACTGCCCAAATTCCTCAATGCTGAGAAATTGACCATTTGCTGCACGGAAAAACACGCGGTCGGTATTCGGATTGCTCAACATTTCAAATGCTTCGGTTGTGCCGATGAGGTCTGCAACAGGAGCAATGACGCTGTTTCCAAGACTTCCGCTTGCATTATTGCGCAAACTCAAATAGCGTCCGTTCAAGGTTTTGAGCGCGACGCGGTGTTCACCCAAAAACGCTAACTCAAAAACTTCCGTCGCGCCGACATTTGCTTGATTTGCCGTGAAAACCGCACCATTTCTAGGGTCGTTCATTGCAGAAATGTAGCGATTATTATTTGCCAAGAGCGCGATTTGCCGCGTTGCAACGGGCAAAAACACGGGCTGCTCATAGCCTTGCGCCCGTTGCATCGGCTGGCTCGTCCACGACGACCAATTTTGTGCCGTTGGTACTTGGTTCGCCACATTATTATTCATCCCGCTATTCATCCCAGTATTCATGCGGTTATTTGCATTGCTATTGTTCATGCCAGTATTCATGCCGCCGAGAGCTTGTCCTGCTACTTGCCCTGCGGTATTGGCAACCGCGCCCCAATCGGTCTGCTGACCTTGAGTTTGTACGCCTTGAGTTTGCTGAGTCTGCGGCTGTTGCACTGAAGATTGCGACGGTAATGGCTGCCCATTTTGTGCGGTGTTCGCGCTACTTGGCGTAGTTATTTTCTTTGTTGTCGTAGAAGGCGTGGCTTGCTCTTTTATTGCCGTCATAGATTCTATGCGGGCTGGAAGAGCTTGCTCTGGCGCGGCTTGTGCTTGTGCGGCTGTGGAGGTTTTCTTGCCAGAAACAGATACCTGTGGCTTTTCTTGCTCGGGAGCAAGAATTGGTGCGGGTGGTGTGGCATCGCCTAGAAGCGAGGCATCTTGCGGAGCATTTGCTTGAATGCGTACATCAATCGCATCAATGCTCGTTCCCGCTTGCAGATTTCCAGCAATTTCACCATTTTTTGCCCACAACGACCACTCTCCACCTTTTTGGTGAACGCGGTACTCAATGCCGCTCATGGGCAAATCGTACAAGCGCACTGCAATCGCCTGAATGTGTGTCCCTGGATTGCCTTGCGCCGTTTCTGTGTTGCGCGACCACGTTTGCCACGCGCCATCGCTAGAATACACGGAATACCAAATGCCACCTCTGCCAGTATTGATGCGCATTTGAACGGCATCAAGTTTGCTTGTGCCATCCTGCATTCCAGCCGTGAAGCCGCTTTGCGTCCATCCCATAAAACCTGCACCCGCAACCGAGACCTGTACTTCTATCTCAGAAGCCTGTAACGGTGCGGTTTGCGGTGCTGTCGGCGCAGCGATGACACCACCACCTTTTTTACCGCTTGTGGCAGTTTGTGCGTAAAGAGGTATTGATTGTACGAGGCTGAATCCAAGCAAACATGCCGAGACTAGCCATTTTTTTGTACCGTTTTTCATAATTTCACCCTGAACGAGATGGAAATGGAAGAAAGAATTTTTGCTGATTATATTTGATGCAGGATGAGAGGTGCGGGTTTAACCAAACTCTACTCCGTTAAAAGGCTCACCATTGCTGGTTTATCAACAAAATCTGGCACAACCGTATCTGCGCCCGCATTCCGCAAAGTTTCGGCGGAATCATGTCCCGTTGCGACCGCTACAACCTTGATATTATGCGCCTTTGCACAGCGAATATCGTTCAAGGTATCGCCAATAATCACGGTATTGTCGCTAGTAAATGCTGCCCGTCCAGCGCGTGTATTGGCGCGGTGCAGGGCGATAGGCGGCAGCGCAGCGCGGTCAATGTGGTCGTTGCCAAATGCGCCAAAGGGGAAAACCGCATCCAGCCCATGTGGGCGCAGTTTCAAGTACGCCGTTGCTTCGATGTTTCCTGTGAGCAAGCCCAGCGTTACATCCTCGCGCTCGTGCAATTCCGCAACTAAGTCCTGAACACCGCTTAGAATCTGCATTTGTGCAGTATTAGAAAGCGGGCTGGTATGTTCCACCAATTTATCCTGAATTTTTGTGCGTCGTTCCTCAACGTGTTTGGTCGGAATATCCAGTCGTTGTGCGGTTTCCGTCATGATTTGATAATCCGTTTTTCCGCCCAAGTGAAAGACGAAATCCTGCGGCAATTCAATATCAAATACTTCTTCAACCACACGCCGCAACATCAGGCGTGATGCGGTTTTCTCAACAGAAATGAGTGTGCCGTCAATATCAAATAAGAGGAGTTTTTTCATGGGATGGTGAGTCATTGAAGGATGAAGAGGCAATAAAACTTAGCATCTTGTCAGCTTAGTAAAAAGTAATGTACCTGATCAGGTATTCCCGTCGGGCGGCTGTTATCACAAGCACAGTAGCCGTCCGGCGGGTGCTGTGCAAGCGACTCACCCGCCGGACGGCAGCGCATCTGCACTCCTCAGCCGCCCGATTTCTATGGAAAAGTCAAGTTTTTTTAAGCAAACGCTGGAGTCGTTTTTGGGACGGGCTTTTTGGAAACATGGTCTTTGTCGTAC
>JAAFIV010000088.1 GCA_013298775.1 Ignavibacteria bacterium
CGTTGTCGAAGAACGTGTGCCGTCGTGAAGTAAACGGACTGCTAAATTAGGGGTTTGCTCCAACAAATGCAAATCTTTTTTACAATTTACCTAAAAAAGTTTGAAAATCAGCTCGTGGAAATATCCTCAATCCCGCTCCAGTTCTTGCCGCTCACGCCATTGAAAAAATTTTACTTTTTTATACTTTTATCCGTTTTTTTCTGCTTTTTAACCCCGCTTTTTGAGGGATTTTTTCATGAGCTTTCCTTTTTTGCTGGTTACTGCCCCCAAATTTGCCCCCTTTTTGCTCCGCTTTTCTTCTGAACCTTTACTTTTGTCCGCAAAAACATCCTTCACTACCCCACAGACCCCTTTAATACTGGCTTTTGAGAGATGTTGCGGAAATTTTGTGATAAAAAACACTCAAAGCAATACCCCTGAAAGCTCGATGAATACTTGTGTTGAAGGAAAACATCCTTATCGCTCATACGTAATTCGGAATGAGAAAAATCGCTACACCCTTGATTAAGTCTCGCTTACAAAGGACGAGCAGTCAGGAGATTTTCTGCATTCAACAATCAAAAAGCCTATAAATAATAGCTTTTATGCGGTAAGCAGGGTATTATATTAGTTTATTTTTCTCTTTGGATGTACGCACCTCTTTTCATGCCCTTCTTAGCGTTGTATTTCCCTGAAAAAATTGCTACCTTTGTTCTTGATGAATGTTTACCAAGCATCACATATCGCTCGCTCCTCTGTGCGCCCTCCGTTTGGCATGAAATCATGCTCGGACGGCGGGCGTTTCCTTATTTTGCAAAATCCAATTTTTTGAGAAATGGAGAATAATTATGGCACGAAATGAAGAACCAAAAGACCCCAGAGCCGTTGCCACAGCTAGTGTTTGGGGAATTGCTTGTGGAGTATTGGGAATTTCCATTCCGCTTATTGCGATATCGCACGGTAGTTTCGGACTCGGCTTTTTGCCGCTTGTGGGCGTGATTGGGGCGGCGGTAAGCACCGCAGCAATTTGGCTCTCGCCACACGGCAAACCAACGCAGCAACTTCCCGCACACGAACTGGACGACATCAAAGACGGTCTCTTAGACATTCACGACCACGTAAGCGCGTTAGAGCGGCGGCTCGAAGACCAAGAGCTACGCTTACGCATTTCGCAAGCAAATACCGATAGTGTGAAGGATTCTCCTTCAAATAACGTTGGTTAATTATACCGTTCAATAGCGGAATAAGCTAGTATTTGCTGATGTTGTTTCATTTTTCCTTTCAAAATTGAAGTTGAGGCGCGAATGCCAGATTATTTACTGGATGGCGAAGAGAGTAACAGGCTATTTTTCAAAAGAGTCTCTCTCGACAACTATGCAGAATGGCTAGAGTTTTTCAAGAACCCCGATACATCAAGACACTGGATTGCCGACTACGACACGCCTGAGATAGAATGCCAGAAATGGTACGCAAGACAACGCGAACGATATGCGCAAAAAGATGGTGGCATGAACGCCTTGATTGACAAGGAGTCTAATAAACTCGTCGGACACTGCGGCTTGTTGAAGCAAGTAGTGGATGGTATTTCCGAACTCGAAATTGCCTATTCGCTTTTGCCGGTATTTTGGAACAAAGGCTATGCAAGCGAGGCAGCCGCACGGTGCAGAGACTACGCCTTCGAGCATAATTTGTCCCCTTCCCTCATCTCAATTATCAGCCTACCGAATAGAGAGTCGGAAAAAGTTGCCGTGAAAATTGGAATGACGCTTGATAAAACGACAGTCTATCGCGCAAACGATGTGAACATTTTCAGAATACAGAACTGAAATCAAGCGTGCCTCGAAGGAGAATTATTATTATCGAATGAGAAAACACATTAACGAAGCCACTACTTATGCTCACCGCACTCAAACAACACGCAACCGTCAAAAAAGGCGGACTTATTGAACTCTACGCACCGGAATTGCCCGAAGGCACCGAAGTAGATGTGGAGATAGCTTTATCGCTGGAAGAGTCTGCCGAGCGCGATGATACGACGTATCTATTCTCCAATCCCAAAACAAAAGAACGCATTTTGCGCTCCCTTCGCAATATTGAAATGGGCGTAAATTTGATTGAAGTTGAGATTGAGGATGAAGAATGAGGAAAATCCTTTTTGAAGGGCAAGCCTTTGAGGAATATAGCGATTGGGCAATAGAAAATCCTTCTGTATTCAAGCGTTTGCGCCAGCTTATCCGCGAAACCAAACGCGACCCTTTCAAAGGGTTAGGAAAACCTGAACCACTCAAACATCAGGCAAAAGGTTCATGGTCGCGTCGCATTACTGATGAACACAGGCTTGTCTATCAAGTTACGGATGAAGTTATTTACATTGTCAGTTGCAAATCACATTACGAATAATTTTTCAACAACACCATGCCCAAACATCCAGACCTCAGCAGCATAAAACAAGCATTGGCAGCAATGAAGCCCGCGCTTGTGGAGCGGTTTGCCCTGAAGCAAATTGGGGTCTTTGGTTCGTTTGTGCGGGGCGAGGCGACAGAAGCGAGTGATATAGACATTTTGATTGAGTACAACACCAATTCAACGCTCAGTTTTTTCGATATTGTTACGCTGGAAGATGAGCTTTCATCGGCATTGCAAGCGAAGGTAGATATTGTAACGCTTCCTGCTTTGAAACGGCGTATCGGAGAGCAGATTCTTAGCGAGGTGGAATTTGTATGAAGCCTGCAAACCGCGACATCAGGGACTATCTGGACGATATGCTTCAATATGCAAAGGATATTCAGGCATTTGTTGGCGCAATGACGGATAAGGATTTTTATGCCGACCGAAAAACGCATTACGCTGTTATTCGGTGTCTTGAAGTTATCGGCGAAGCGGCAAAGATGATTCCTGATGACCATCGTAAACGCGCACCACAGCTTGCGTGGAAGCAAATTGCCGGAACACGCGACCGATTGATACACGACTACATGGATGTCGATTTATTTTTGGTGTGGAATATCGTTCAACATGAGATTCCACGCATGATTCAGCATCTTGAAACCTTACGAACTCAATACCCATAACTTTTAACAGAACATCGTACCATGCCCAAACGTCCAGACATTAACAGCGTTCTCGTCATCGGCTCCGGTCCTATCGTCATCGGTCAAGCCTGCGAGTTTGATTATAGCGGCACTCAAGCCTGCAAAGCCCTCCGCGAAGAGGGTTTGCGCGTGATGCTGATAAACTCGAACCCCGCGACCATTATGACTGACCCCGACATTGCCGATGCCACTTACATCGAGCCAATTACGCCGGAATACATCGAAGCCATTATCGCCAAAGAGCGTCCCGATGCGATTTTGCCAACTGTCGGCGGGCAGACCGCTCTGAATGCCGCATTGGAAGTGCATCGCTTGGGTATTTTGGAAAAATACGGCGTGCAGCTTATCGGCTCGAAACCGGAGTCTATCCGTATGGCAGAAGACCGCGAGGAATTTTTGGAAGCAATGAAACGCTGCGGGCTGGAAATGGCACGGGGTGGCTTCGTGGACACAATGGAAGAAGGTATCAAACAAGCAGAAATTATCGGCACGTTTCCGCTTATCATTCGTCCATCCTTCACGCTCGGCGGCACGGGTGGCGGTATTGCTTACGATTGGGATGATTTTAAGCAAAAACTGAGCGCAGGCTTGGAAGCAAGTCCTGTGCGGCGGGTGCTGGTGGAAGAAAGTATCATTGGCTGGAAAGAGTACGAGCTAGAAGTGATGCGGGATACAAAGGATAACTGCGTAATTATCTGCTCCATTGAAAACTTCGACCCGATGGGCGTTCACACAGGAGACAGCATCACCGTTGCGCCCGCACAAACGCTTACCGACCGCGAGTACCAATTCATGCGGGATGCTGCGCTGAAAATTATGCGTGAAATCGGCGTGGAAACGGGCGGCTCGAATGTGCAGTTTGCCGTCAATCCAAAAGACGGACGTTTGATTATTATTGAGATGAACCCCCGCGTGTCGCGCTCTTCCGCGCTTGCATCGAAAGCAACAGGCTTTCCGATTGCGAAAATTGCGGCGAAGCTCGCCATCGGCTACACGCTGGATGAAATCACGAATGACATCACGAAAAAAACGCCCGCTTGCTTCGAGCCAACGATTGATTACGTTGTGGTGAAAGTGCCACGCTGGGATTTCGAGAAATTCAAGGGCGTGGACGACGAACTGACCGTGCAGATGAAATCCGTCGGCGAGGCAATGTCGTTTGGGCGCACCTTCAAAGAGGCTTTGCAAAAGGCACTCCGTAGCATTGAGAAAAATCGTCATGGTTTTGGATATGACAACGCTTCATATTTAGAGCCGATTTCCCACTTCCGTGTGGACAAAGAAGTCCATTTGAAGCGGCTTTTCCGTCGGAAATCCGATTCTATTTTCGACCTCTGCGAAGCACTCCGCATGGGTATGACGACCGACGAAATTTTCCGTGCAACAGGCTACGATGCGTGGTTTATTGAGCAGTGTCGGCAGATTGTGAACGAGGCGGAGGGGTTGCTTGCGGAATGCAGAACATTCAATGCGAAAAATTTCCTCCAAACCCTTGATTCCACGCGCCTTTTCCGCCTAAAACAATACGGCTTTTCCGACCGCCAACTCGCCATTTTGACGGGTTCGACCGAAAAAGAAGTACGCGCTTATCGCCTTAAACTCGGCATAAAACCTGTCTTTAAGACGATAGACACCTGTGCGGCGGAGTTTGAATCCGAAACGCCGTACCACTATTCTACCTACGAAC
>JAAFIV010000089.1 GCA_013298775.1 Ignavibacteria bacterium
CCGCAGAACTCAATCTGACGAGGCTCGGTACTGCTGACTTTTTCCCAGACGGCACAGAACCTGAGTTTGCCGACCTCGTGCATTTTACGTGGGTAACAACACTCAAAATGCAGTATTACAAACAGCAATGTACCGTGATTCCGCCCTTGCCGCCGAACCTCACGAGGTTAGAAATTGGCAGCGGCTCTATCAGTGATTTGTCTCCAATAGCTCACCAAATCTCGCTAGAACACCTTGAACTTCGTCATATCCCCGTTTCGGATATCTCCGCACTTACGACCTTGCCAAACCTCAAAACGCTGCATTTGAACGAAATCCCCATTCGTGATGTAAACAGCCTTGCAGGGCTTTCACGCTTGGAAGTGTTTTCCTATTCGGGCAAGGAATTATGCGATATTCAGGCACTTGGGAATCTTCCGCAACTGAAAATCCTCGAAATTTGGGGCAAAAATCAAACCCTGAACATCGCTCCCTTAGCGGCTTGCAGGGCATTGGAAGAAATAAAACTTTTCAATGTAACGCTGGAACACCCAGAAACACTAGCGTTGCTGACAAATGTGCGCGACCTGCGGCTTTGGGAAAACGGATTGAAGGGAAATATAGATTTTACGCGCTCTTTGGTGGCGTGTGAGGAATTAGAAATTGATTTCAACGGAGTCCGCGACCTTACGCCAATTCAGGGTTTATCACGCTTACTGCGCCTCAGTTGCAGACGAAACGAGATTGAAGATATTACGCCGATTGCCCATTTGACGAGCCTTGCAGACCTTGATTTATCGGGAAACCGAATACAGGATATTTCGCCCATCAAGCATTTATCGAACCTCACAGACCTTGATGTTTCGCATAATTCTATTTCGGATATTGCTGTTTTGGCTGAGATGCCGCACACTTTCGCCTCAATGTTTTCCAGCGTGGATATCGCGTACAACCAGATTCACGATTTTTCGCCGCTTCCCGGATGGTGCTATGACCTGTGCATTGAGGGTAATCCAGGAGTTCAGGCAATGGAAGCGATATTGGGGCGGGACATTGAATTTGACGATAACAATGATAATTCCTTGCGGCATGAGGATTTTGTTGATTTCAAAGAAGCGGTAGATGCAAGGCGTTCAGGGAATCTTTGAAGGAAATGCGCACTTGTTAATCCAACACCCGCACTTGTTAAAAGCCGCAGAAATACACGCCTGAAAGAGGTATTTTGGGGTAATTCCAACGAAGCACTTTCAATGCACTTCACGATGAAAACCATTCCACGCAAATACCCGATTGACCCGAATAATGTCATCATCAATTATCATTTGGGAGAGTTCGATGGATGGCTTGACCTCTGCATTAAAGCCTTACATCTGCATCCCACAAATATTATCGGAACATTAGCCCGTGAGGCACACAACCACGCCTTTTACGCATTAGAAAGTACATTATCCAATGCGGAAAAATTATCGCGTGTCCGGCTTTGCCATCAGTTCTTTTTGGCGAATTTTCTTATCGGTGCAGGAAAAGACGGCGTGAAAATGACTATCAAGGACACGGAAATCCCACTTTTGTCCGAAAGAAAGAGCGATTTCATGGGCTTTGAGGACTGGAAAACCGCCTACGATATGTGTATGGTCATGCGGGATATGAAAGGGTTGCAGTTTTTATCAACCATTGATGAAGACGTTATGCGGCAAGCGAATCAGAAACTCACCGAGTACGAATTGGCACATTTTCGCTTGTTGTCGCACTTCTTTACGGGTGCTGAAAACACTGGTGCATTGCTCATTGATGCCGCCCAAAAGGGCATGAAGCCTCAAGAAAACTCCCAGCGAACGAAGTTTGTGGATTTGATTCGTGTTTCGGAGTTATTCTTGTTGCAATGTATCATCGAAGAGGATGAAGCGAAGTTCAACATCCGCCTTGCAGAAGCACTGAAAAATCATAAAAAATACTGGGAAACCAAGGCAATGCGGGGTTATACAAATGGATATTTTTCGTTTGGTTTGCTGGCACTCTGCGTTATGGCGGTGGATGCGAAAAAGTTTGCCATCAACGTCGAATCGCCGTATATCCCGCGTTGGCTCATTTTTCGGGAGTATGAGTAAATGCAATCTTTCATCAACAAATTTTCACAACACTTTTCACTTTTTTGACATGACACCAAAAGTAAAAAAACTCGCCATCATGGTCTATGGCGCATTGGCACTGCTCATTCTGGTATTCGCCGTTGGCGCGTATTGGAGCGGCAAGCAAAATGCGGAACTCATTGATACCGGTATTCGCACAACAGCAACCGTTACGGACATGAGCAGCTCGAAAGCATCCAGAAAAAGCTCGCCAGTCTATACCGTTTCCGTCAATTATTTTTCCGACACAACCCGCAAAGAACCTGCTCCCGCAAGCAATCTCGCCCCAAAAGCACAAACGCCTGAAGAACTCAAAGAACAAGCATTTAAGACCCTCGACAAGAACAGCGCAAGTATTTCTGCGGGTTTGGGGGATTACCAGACGGCTTCCGTCGCAGTGGGTGTCAATGTTTATCAATCGTTGAACATCGGCGACAAAGTGAACATTGTGTTCGACCCGAAAGAGCCGGAGAGAATCTTGCTTCTGGGTAAAGTCGATAAGTAATAGATTTTGTGCGCTCTTCAAGCTGTTTTCCATTTCAATTTTTCTTCAAATGATCCCAACCGAATACATCTTCGACGGCTACAAACTCAGCATCATTACTGGGTTTGCGGAAGGTCATCTGCAATATTGTCAAGAGGAAAAAAAACAGCAACTTGGCGCACTTCTCGCCGAAGTACACCGCCCTGAGCCTGAAGGCATACAGAACCGTGCAAACTTCCGCAATCGAGAAGGAAAGGGTGGACAGGGCATTGGCTACGGCTGTTGGGCGGTTGATAGCCCAGAAATCACCAGCGAACCGGATTACGCTGAATGGAAAACACGCTGGGAACAAGCAAATAAGCGAGTTCTGGAAGGGTACGTCTGGGCAATATGGGTGGCGTGGGAACGAGGAGCAGGCTATATGCCGCATGAAACCTTGATGAACATCATTGATACGCAAGAAGCGATTTTTGCAAAACTCGAAAAATGATGCAACTATGCAAGTTTTGCGCGAGGCTCTCACACCTGAGCATTACAAAACAATAATTCCGAGACTACCATGAAAACGTTCCTCCTCTTCCTCCTCTTCAGCATAAACACTGCCTTTGCGTTACAAATTACACCTGTACCCAAAAAGCGTCTTCTCCGCGAAGTCGCTGCACCCAAGCAATCATCAGCATCACAAGCACAATCCTCAACCACAATGAAACGCGATACCACACTCAAAAAACTCTGGAACAAGGTAGATTCTTATCTTGAGCAGACATTACCAAAATCGGCATTGCCAATTTTGGAGAAAATTTTATCGGAAACGCGGGCTGCAACAAGCGAAAATCTCCCACACACCGCAAAGGCACTGCTCTTGAAGCATTCGCTCTTGGCAGAAACCAGCGAAAATGGTGAAATACTCTTCGCGCAAGAATTGGAAAAAATGCTGAAGCAATTTCAAAACGAAAGCACAGAAAAGCCTGAAAACCTTGTTATGGCGGCACTTCTGCGCTCTACGTTGGCGGAATATTATGAACTCTACTTTTCGAGGCATGAGTGGGAAATTCAACATCGGCAAATTTTGGTAGCATCGGAGAAATACGATACAGACAGCACCATTGCTGCGCGAAACAAGGATTTTCGCACATGGGATGCACGGCAGTTTATTTCAACTATTCGAGAGCTGCATTTTGCTGCGCTGAAGGACAAAAAAATCTTGCAAGAAACACCGCTCGCGTCGCTTAAAATCTTGCTTTACGGCTTTGATGATAGTAGTGCGAAACTTCGCCCAACTCTCTATGACGTTATTGCATTTAGAGCAATTTCCATGTTGAACAATACGGCAACGACCTTACCAAAGCCGGAGAATGAGTTTGAAGTAAGCAGTGATGCGGGATTTGCGAGGATTGAGGATTTTATCGGTACGAGTATTCCTCATGCAAACCCTGATGATTGGAAATATCAAACGTTGCGTTTGTACCAAGACATTTTGGAGTTTCACTCTGCTTCAAAAACCAGCACTGACGCGCTTTTGGACGTAAATCGTGCGCGATTGGCATTTGTCAATTTTTACGCAACGGATGAAAACAAACACGAGGCGTACAAACAAGCATTGGAGCGGGATGCGAACAAGTACAATTTTTCCGAAATAACCGCCGAGTATTGGTGCGATTTGGCAGAAGTTTTCTTCGGCGAAGGCGATTATATCAAAGCCCGCGAACACTTGGCACAAGCATTGGCGTACAAGGATTCCTACGGAAGCAAGCGGGCAAAGGCGTTGGAAGTGAAAATCCTGACAAAAACGCTTTCCCTGCAAACGGAAAAAACCGTGCTGCCCGGCGTACCATTCCTTGTGTCGGTGGGTTTTCGGAATGTTGAAAAAGTGCATTTTCGGCTGTACTCGTTGCCTCAGCGTACTACGGAGGTTATTGATGTGGAAGAATACTTTTACCGAGACGAAGCAATGACGCGGCTTTTGGCGCAAAAGCCCGTGTTGGTATGGTCGGAAAATCTGCCAACGAAGGATTCAAGCGGC
>JAAFIV010000009.1 GCA_013298775.1 Ignavibacteria bacterium
CTCGAACTCTTCCGCGTAAAACACAAAGTATCAACACTTTACCACATACGTTCCGTGTTGTTTAATCAACCTATTCCTCTGCAAATGGCGTGGAATCTTAACCCAAGACTCTTTGCGTAACTTCAGAAATTTACTTGATTCCCCACTTCAAATACGTCGCGCCGTAGGTAAAACCACCGCCAAATGCTGCCAGTACGACGTTATCAGCATATTGAATTTTCCCCGCTTTTTGCCATTCGGAAAGGCAAATTGGAATTGTTCCAGCAGTCGTGTTGCCGTAGCGTTGGATGTTTATCATTACGCGCTCTTTGTCCAATTCCATGCGGCTTGCAGTTGCATCAATAATGCGCAGATTTGCTTGATGCGGCACGAGCCACGCTACGTCGTCGCCTTTCAGGTTGTTGCGCTGCATCACGTCGTAAGCGGCATCCGCCATACTTTTTACGGCAGATTTGAAAACGTGCTGTCCTTCTTGATACGCAAAATGCAAACGCTGTTCGACGGTTTCAACTGTTGCGGGCATGAAGCTGCCGCCAGCTTTCATATGGAGGTGCTGGAAGCCGCTTCCGTCTATGTGCATGACTGAATCCATAATGCCGATGTTTTCATCGTCGCTCGCTTCAACAAGCACTGCACCTGCGCCGTCGCCAAAGATGATGCACGTTGCGCGGTCTTGCGGGTCCACAATTGCGGTCATTTTATCTGCGCCAACGACAAGTGCTTTTTTCGAGCCGCCTGTTTCCACCAGTCGTCGTGCGGTTTCCAGCGCGAAGAGAAATCCCGAACACGCAGCAGAGATGTCGTAGCCCCAAATGTACGGATGTTTCATTTCCATTTTATGCTGAATCACACACGCCGTTGCAGGAAATACGTGGTCGGGCGTAACGGTCGCAACGACGATAAAATCTATTTCATCTTTGTCAATGCCACGATGTTTGAGGCAATCCTGAATCGCTAGAACGCTCATATCCGACGTAGCCATGCCGTCTGGCGCGAAGCGGCGTTCTTCAATGCCCGTGCGGGTGCGAATCCATTCATCGGTTGTTTCGATGCGGCTTTCAAAGTAGGTGTTGGGAATAACGTTGTCGGGAACGTAATGTCCGACGGCAGTAATGACGGCTTTTTTCATAGAAATATATCGTTGAGAATAAGTTTGTTTGTCAATTTATTTACCGAGATACGTTTGAATTCCAGCAATAATAGTTTCAAGTTCCTCCGCAGAAAGTGCGCCTAATTTTTTCACGAACCGTTGGCGGTCAAAGGTTTTTGCTTGCGAGCAATCTGCACTGCTTTTCTTCGTCAGCCCGTTTTCCTCTGTGGGCTGAAGGGCAACAAACAAGGAAATTTCCTCATGAAAAGACTTGCGCTCACGAAGGGGAACGACCATTCTTCGCGGCATTGCCGAAAAAATATCGCTTGAAACAACAAGCGCGGGGCGGATTTTGGTTATTTCCGTTCCCACTTGTGGCGCGAAATTGACCAGCCATATTTCACCTTGTTTAATAGCCATCATCTTCCATCACATCTTGGTCGTCCTCAATATTTTCGTCATTGGCGAGAAGCGCGGCTTGAGCGCGTAAAATCTCATCTCGCTCTGCTTTCGGCATTTGCCGAAGTTCTTGAATAGACGGTGCTGCGTGGTAGCGTGTATAGGATTCCGACGGCTTTATCATTGGGCGTAAATAATCACTGATTTGCTCCAGAATACGAGTGTTTACGCTCGTCTTATCCAAGCGGATGAGAATTTCCTTCTCGGTGGTCGTAAATTCTATGGTGTTTTCCATGATACGTTCCTTGAAAACTCTAGGAATTAAGCGCAGTTTCAATACTTTTATTCACTTCCTTGCGAACAACTTCCTCAGCGCGGAGAATCATGTTTTTCAGCGCGAGCGGCGTTGATTTTCCATGCCCGATAATACTTACGCCGTTCACACCCAAAAGCGGTACGCCGCCGTATTCTTCGTAGTTCATTCCCGTGAGTGCGCCTTTTAATGCGGGTTTTGCGGCACCCATCATCAGTTTTTGTCCAAAACTTTTGTCGGCAAAGGCGGTAAATTTCGCTTTCAAAAAGGTGAGCATACTTTCGGCAAATTTCAGCACAATATTCCCCACAAAACCGTCGCAGACAACCACGTGAACCGCGCCCATCAGAATATCGCGCCCTTCGATGTTTCCTGCAAAATTGAGCGAACTTTCTTTCAACAGCGTATGCGCTTCCAATGCCGCTTCATTGCCCTTGATTTCCTCTTCGCCAACGTTCAGCAAGCCTACACGCGGGTTCTCCACGCCCAAAATGCGTCGCACGTAAATACTGCCCATCACGCCAAATTCGTAGAGATGTTTTGGCTTGCAATCCACATTCGCGCCCGCGTCCACGAGCAGCGTTGGGTATGCTTCCGTCGTTGGTAAAAATGTGCCAATTGTTGGGCGGCTTACGCCGTCGATGCGCCCCAGAATCAAGGTGGAATGGGACATCACGGCTCCGGTATTACCCGCCGAGACGAATGCTTCCGCTTTGCCTTCTTTGTGATGCTGCAAGCCCAGATATAGCGAGGAATTGCGCTTCTTGCGGAAGGCAACGGCTGGCTCATCTTCCATCGTAACAACTTCGTCGGCGTGAAGAACGGTAAAATTCAGATGTTCTGCGCCATGCTTGGCGAGCGCGGCGCGTATTTCTGGCTCTTTGCCAATCAAAATAACCTCAGCATTGATGCCATTTTCACGGAAGTGCTGCATGGCATCTTTCGCGCCAAGAATTTCATTGTGCGGGGCAAAATCGCCACCCATTGCGTCGAGGACGATGCGTGTTGGTTGAGCGGCAGCATTGGGCATAGTAGTAGCCATAATGAGAGCGGGATAGAAAGCGGGGAACGGTAGAGTATATCAAGTGTTTATCCAGTGTTTATCACTAACACAGCCCGAAAGATACACAAACTGAGCGAGAGCAAAAAGGAATTATTGCGAATTTGATAGCTTGTCTGGGGAAAATTGTACAATTCTCCTTTGTACACGACAAAACTTCTTCAGCAGTGGCACAGACATTCTTGTCTGTGAGTGTTGGTGCGGGATTCAGGTGGGAAACACAGACAGGAAGTCTCAAGCCACTGAAGCCTGATTCTACGAGCTTTTCAGAGGTTTTGTTGTGTACAAAGACAATTCTCACACAAAATTTGTACAATAGCTCGTGCGCATGAACGTCTTGAAAGTACGACTATTTCTACGACTATTTTTGTCGGATTTAATTTTCTTTTGTTCAACGTATATGTTCTTTCATGCAAAAGCTGATGAAATCTCGCATGCTGTGTTGTATCGTTATTTTTTTGGCAGGAAGTATTTTTTCCGTAAAGCCACTCTTCGCTCAGCAAACGATTGTCAATCTTCCCTCCGCCGACCAAACAAAAAAAGGGCATTTGTTTGTCCTTCATGAAACGCAAGTGCGTCCTTGGGAACCTGAAGGATACTGGCGTTCAACCAATTTCATCACTTATGGTGTGACCGATTGGTTGGAATTATGCACCACGTTGTACAACATTGATTTGCTCGGTAGGAATAAACCTTACACTGCCATCGGCTTTGGCTACAAAATGGCGCACCAACTCTTTGAAGAACAAGCAAATGAATGGGAAATCAAGTGGACATGGGGGCAGATGCTGACAAGCTCGCTCGACGGCTTGGGAACTGGCTTGTGGACGTACACGCACCTCAGTACACGCCTTCCACACTTGCACACACGCCTTGCGGCAGGAGTAAGCATGGGTTCGCGACAGGTTTTTGGTGGACAATCAGAAGCATTCATTTCGGGAGAACATATCAATTTTATCGGCTCCATTGAGCAACCGATTACGAAAGATTTTGGCTTCGTTGTCGAGTGGTTCTCAGGCAATCACGAAATGGGCGACCTCGTACCGGGCATTATTTATCACAACAAAGAAACCGAACTTGTGTTTATCTTGGGGTACAAGTTTGGCAATTTCGGCGGCGCGACAAGTAATGGTATTATTTTTGAAATTGGGAAAACGTTTTGAAAACGTTTTGAAAATATTTCAACACTTCACTTTTTCGCTAGAAAAACAAGTGTTGATGAGCCTTCGCGGTAATATTGCCAGAGAAGAACGGCAAAGAATATTCCCCAAGAACCATCCCAAGCAATACCACCAAGAACAATCGGATTGGCGAAACCCCGCGCCAGTGCATATATCCATACTATTGCCGCAATGAGTTTACCTACTGCGCCGATAAACAAAATACCCTGATGACCACGTGGATTTTGCGCCATGATGAGATATGCAATGCCCAGTGTTACGACCACCGCCCAAAACATTTGGTGGTACAAAAGCAAGGTATTATCAACTGTTTCGGGCGCAATATTGTAGAACATCTGCAAATGCAAGCGTGGGAGCAGCATAGAGCCGAATCCAACAACAAAATTCATTGCAGCAACAATGGTGAAGATGCGGCGAAGCGGAAGGTCTGCAAGGTTCATCATATCTGGCTTGGAGGATAAGGAAAAATTTTCTGAAAGAATTACACCGACACGCTGCCCTGTAACGCGCTCTCTTCCTCGTTGGTTTCGTGTTGTTGTTCTGCAAGTTTTTTCGTGAGCCAATCGTTGAAATACATCATAATGCTTGCCATGAGCGGCACCGCGAACAGCAAACCTGGAATGCCGAAAAAATGCCCAAAGACCAGCAATGACGCAATCATCACGATAGGATGCAAGCCCACGCGCTGCCCGACAATACGCGGTTGCAGCACGTAGTTATCAATCAAATGTAAAATCAACACGACGCTGATAATAACGGCAATCGAATACACCGCCATATCGCCTGAACCCACGACCACGACCGTAATGATGCCGATAATGATGCTTGCAAACATCCCGATATACGGAATCGGATTCAGCAGACCGCACACAACCCCGATAACACCTGCGTAGGGAATGCCCATTACGAAAAAGATAATGCTGGAGGTAATGCCAATCATCAAAGCAGCAATCGCTTGTCCGCCGATATACGCCTGAACGATACTGTTGATGCGGAAGACATCGGAAAGGAGCTTATCATTTTTTCCACTCAGCACCTTCACAATAAAACCTTTGAGTTTGTCGAAATCCTTAATGAAATAAAACATCAAAATCGGTGTGAGAATCACGTTCACGAACTGCGTGATAACGTCGGAAAGGCTGCTTACAAGCGCGAGCAAGGTGCGCAAGAGCAGATTAAACGAGCCTTCGAGACGCGGTATCAGTTCGCGCTGAATAAGTTCGCGAGTTTGCGGAGAATTTAAGCCATAGCTGGACAACAAACGGAAAAATTGTCGGCTTTCCAAATAGTTCGTTGCGCGGGTAATCAGCGTGGACATTTCGCGGATAATGTCGTTCAACTGCGCTAAAATTACAGGAAAAACAAACACCACAATTGCAGCAATGACACCAATAATGCTCACCACAAGAATTGCTGCGGTGAGCGAGCGCGGCATCTTTTTTCGTTGGAGAAATTTCACAATTGGGTCGAGCAGATACGCCACTGCAAACGCCACAAAAAACGGCGCAAACAGCGTTCCCACCTCACGAAAGAGCCATGCAACGAAGGTTAGGCATAGCAACATCATCATGCGGCGCACATGGATAGACTCATTCCGAAACGGGTACAACAAAAACAACGACGACACAAACAGCACAAATGGGCTGGCTGCAAGCTGCGTCATCACAAGAAATGAGCCATATGCAACGAAAAATGCGGCTGCAATGACAAAAATAATAAACGGCGATGACGGAAGCTGCTTGAGAATATTCATGGACGTTGAGAAATGAATATAGTGCGAATAGGCTGGCAAATACGTTTTCCGCATCGTTTGGCGCAGACAGGAGTGTCTGTACCAAACGATGTACCAATGAATACGGGCTTCGGTGGAACAGACACTCTTGTCTATTCAAGTCAAAACGTATTTGACGGACTACTTTAGACTGGATAATTACTCGCTGGGAGCGACTTAATGACAAAGCGCAAATATGCAAAATTTTCATGGACAATGGATTTACCCCACGATACTTTTTTCACGATTGCACGTAAAAATATACCAACATTCATGCAAATTCTTTTGCGAGATGAGTGTGAAGAGCGCATTGTTCCTCATATCAATTCCGCCCAAACATTCCGAAGGATAATCGCCGACATGCGCAAAAGTGTTAAAAGACTGTTAATCCCCGCCTCGTCATTTCACAGCATTTGCAAATCCTCTACTTTTTCGCGATTTTTGTAGTCTTTGTACATCGTGCATTCACGCATTTCAAGATGTACGTTCTCATCATAACTCATTTGCTCATTTTGTCGGATAAACACATTCACTTATGAAGTTTCCCTTGTTCTCGCGCCGCCAAGCCTTTTCTCGTGGCGTAGTGCTATTCGCTCTTTCTTTTTGTACGCCGTTTTTTCTTACTGCTCACAGCCATTCTGCACGGACAAAGGCAGCACAGCAAGATGTCGCAAAGCAAGATGGTTCAATGGTTCTGGCGAAAGTTGGCACAGAATCTATCACCTACCAAACGCTTGAAGAAGCATTCCGTAAGAATTTGAACAACAAAAACGCACGGCTCTCGGCATTGTCGCCCGACAGTTTGCGTGATTTTTTGAATTTATACATCAACTATCGCCTGAAAGTGCAAGATGCGCGGTCGCGTGGCATTGACAAAAAGCCAGAAGTAGAGCTGGACATCGCACAAAATCGTGCTTCGCTTGCCGCGCCGTATCTGTTCGAGAAAGCAATCGTGTCGCCGCGTGTGGATGCTTCGCTGGAGCGGAGAAAACAGCAATTTCGCGTGGGGCTTATTTTCTCGAAAATTGCCATGCCCGACACAAACCGCGCCTATACACGCTCGCTGGCAATGCTGAAGCTCTTGCAAAAAGGCGCAGACTTCAAGCAAATGGCGAAAGATTCCAGCGACGATGAGTATTTCCGCAATATCGGCGGTGAAATGCCGATGGTAACAAGCGACCGTATTTTGCGGGAAATTGAAAACGCTGCCTACACCATGAAAGTAGGCGATATTTACCCGAAACCACTGCGCTCGAATTTGTCTGTTCCCGGATATTACGTGGTGAAGTTGCTTGCAATGGAGGCACGTGTAACGGTGCGTGGACGCTATATCAATATCAAACGCAACGAACAACTTGATTCAGCGAATGCCGAGAACACCGCGAAAAAGCTCGCTGACAGTGTGTATGCAGTTCTCCAAAAAGGTGGCGATTTTGCGGAATTAGCAAAGAAATTTTCTAACGATGTGTACGCGGAATATGGCGGTTTATTTCCCAGTTATTATTCCCCAACAACAGGCTATTTGAACGGCTTGCGCTACCGTTTCCCAGAAAGCGTTGATAATTGGCTCTTGGATAGCAAACGTAGTAATGGTGAGCTTTCGCAGCCAATTTCCACTGACAAAGGCTACTTTATCATGCGCCGCGATTCCTCGAAAATTGGTGGCGATGAACGTGAAGAAATGAAGCGATTTTACAAACGCGTGCATTTTGAAAACGACAAAAAAATCTTCTTCGATTCGGTCAAGAAAGCTCGCAAATACGCGCTTTCACAAAAAACCTTCGACGCGCTGATGAAAGCTCTCGATACCACGCGTCCTGCCTTCGACAGTGCGCAAAAAGTCAAACTTCCAGCGAAACTTTTGAAAGAACAGCTTGCTTCCTTCACGGGCTACAAGCTCACCGTTGCTGCGTTTGCGGACTCCCTGCTCCAACGCTCGGATTTACGCGGTTTCTCGCTCACCAAGCAAGGAATGATGCAGGCAGTGGACAAAGTTGTCGAAACGGCAATCACCGACGCGCTGACGAAAAATATGGAAAAAGACTTCCCTGATTTTGCTGCGCTCATGAAGGAATTTCAAGAAGGAATCCTGATTTTCCGCGTAGAAGAGCAGGAAGTGTGGAGCAAAATGAAGTTCGATTCCGTCAAGGCGCGTGCATGGTACGAACCCAAAAAAGACAATTACCGAACAACCGTGATGTACGATTTCTCGGAAATCTGGGTCAATGCAGATTCCGTTGCACAAAGCCTGTACAAACGCTTGCAGGATAATATGAAGGCAACAAAACCTTCGGCAACGCTCTTCGATTCGTTGGCAATGCAATTCACCGAGCGAAGCGGATTCAAAGAGCGCAAAGGACGCTGGGAGCCACTCGATGCCCGCCCGTACACGATTCCTGAGGAATTCAAAAAACGTGGCACAAAAGTAGGTGAAATGTTACCACCCTTCAAGTTTCAAGGTGGCATCACGATTCCACGCTTAAACGCTATTTTGCCAGAGCGCGTCAAAACCTTCGAGGAAGCAATTCCTGATTTCGCCGCACAATTCCAAGACCTTCAGCAACGCGAACTCACGCAAAAGTGGCTTGAATCCTTGCGTGCAAAGTTCCCCGTGAACGTGGATGAAGCGGCATTAAAGCGTGTACGGCAGTAAAATTTTCAAATAACTCACTCACCTTACGCGCACCGCCCTCACCCAACCCTCTCCCAGAGGGAGAGGACTTCAGAACTAGCCTCCACTAACCCTCGCCCTTTGGGAGAGGGTCTCGCGCAGCGAGGGGTGAGGGTTTGCGTAAGGTGAATAAATAATTGAAAAATCATCCAGTAATAGTGGCATAGACATTCTTGTCTGTGAGTTTTAGTGCGGTGTTCAGGCGATAAACACAGACAAGAATGTTTGTGCCACTATTAAAGTCCAAAACAACTAAAGTCCAAAACAACTGAAGTCCAAAACAACTCATCTGAATAATCTCTGCTATGCAACAGCAACAAAGTATTTCTCTCGGTATTTCCCTTAAACAATTTTCAAAGCACGATATGATGCGGATTTGCGCAACTTTTATCTTTGTTTTATCGTTTGTCTTTATTTCGCTCTTTTCCGTGCAGAGCGCACAGGCACAGCGTTTGCAGGATTTGCGTCCGGGCGAACCGATGGATAAAATCATGGCAATTGTGGGGAATGAAATTATCCTTCAGTCCGAAGTCGTGGGTCATGCGGTGATGGCTGCTCAGCAAGACCGCGAGCGGCGTGTGCGCCCCGACGACCCGAAAATGCTCAATCGCTCAATGGATGTGCTTATCAATGAGCGTCTTGTGATGCTGAAAGCGATTGAAGATAGTATCACCGTTTCGGATGATGAAATTTCCGAGCGCATGGAGTATCAAATTCAATCTATGACACAGCAATTCGGCTCAGAACGCCGTATTGAAGAGGTGTACGGGATGCCGATGACCAAAATCCGTCGCGATTTTCGCGAGGAAATTCGTAAACAACTTTTGTCGGAACGCATTTCGCAACAAAAATTTGCGCTGCTCAAGGTTTCCTCGAAAGATGTGCAGGATTTCTACAAAGGCTATGTCGATTCGATTGCGCCTGTTCCTTCGCAGATTGAGCTGTTTCACATTGTGAAAAATATCGAGCCTTCCACGCAAGCAAAAGATAAAAGTATTGCTCTTGCCAAGAGAATACGCGATTCTTTGGTTGCTGGTGGTGATTTTGCAGCCTTTGCCAAGCGTCATAGCCAAGACCCAGGCTCTGCCTCAAGTGGTGGCGATTTGGGCATGGTAGAGCGCGGAAAATTTATTGCCGAGTTTGAAAAAGTAGCGTACGCGTTGCAAATTGGTGAAATTTCGCAGCCAGTGGAGTCGCCATTTGGTTTTCACATTATTCAGCTTTTGGAAAAGCGCGAGAATGCCGTAAAGACGCGCCATATCTTGCTGAAATTGGGGCAAACAGAAGACGATTTAGAGCGCACTAAGAAGTTTATGGATTCCCTCAAAACGCGTGTTGCCAAAGGCGAACTCTTTGAAGATTTAGCAAAGCAATACTCCGACGATGCCGATACAAAGGCGTTTGGCGGCTTGCTTGGGCGCATTGAAGTAGCGAAACTCCCACCAGAAATGCGCACGAAAGTAGAAAAATTGAAAGATGGCGATATTACTGAGCCGATGGTCTATAATTCGCCTAGCTCAACCAAAAGCGCATTGCACATTGTTCTGAAAAAGAAGTTTATCCCTGAGCATAAAATCGCCTTCGATGAAGACTACAAGCGACTTGAGCAAATGGCAATGATGCAAAAACGCGCAAAATTCTATGAAACGTGGGTGCAAGATTTGCGCAAATCTATTTATTGGGAAGTGAAAAGTAAGTTTTAAGGAATATTGGGTAGCGCGTAATACTCTTGTTTTGCGCCATTTGATGCTCTTTCAACGCCACAGACAAAAGTGTCCGTGCTACCGAAGCCTGAATGAATTTATCCACGTACGTTTGAGTATTCCTTAGCAAGCAACCATGAGCAATACCGCATCAATTCACACTTCATCGAAGCCAATCGCCGTCGTCCTGATGAGCGGTGGGATGGATTCGGCTGTTTGCGCCGCCATTGCTGATGCGGAAGGTTTTGAGATTGCGGCATTGCATCTCAATTATGGTCAGCGCACGCAGGAGCGAGAATTGCAATCCTTTCACCGCGTTGCCGACTACTACAATGCCCAGAAGCGGCTTGTGGTGGATGTTTCTCACTTTGCTGCCATTGGCGGGAGCAGTCTCACCGATGCGAGCATCGCCGTTTCTGCCGCAGACCTGACAAATACAAATATTCCGACGAGTTACGTTCCTTTTCGGAATGCAAATATTCTTGCAATTGCCGTCTCGTGGGCAGAGGTTCTGGGCGCAGCGGCATTGTTTATTGGCGCGGTGGAAGAAGATGGAAGCGGTTATCCAGATTGCCGACAAGAATTTTACGATGCTTTTCAGCAGGTGATTGATACGGGAACAAAGCCTGAAACCCGCGTGGTTATTCGCACGCCAGTTATTCGATACAGCAAGAAAGATATTGTGCAAAAAGGAATTGCCCTGAACGCGCCATTGCAGCATACGTGGTCGTGCTACCAGCGCAATGACCGCGCTTGTGGCGAATGCGACTCCTGCGCCTTGCGTTTGCGCGGCTTCGCAGCAGCAGGTGTGGAAGACCCGATTGAATACGTACTGCGCCCGCAATACGATTAAGAAAACCAAAGGTAGCGAACGCGTTTGTAAGCAGAATCTCATTGCCAGAATCTCATTGCCAGAATCTCATTGCAAACATTACTTTAGAATTCCCTCCCATTTTTCACGCACAAACCGTACAAATACGTATGTCCACTTCCGCACACATTCACGCAAAACTCGAACAGCAGTACGGCGCATTTTTGAAAGCCTTTCGGCAAAAAAGCAGTGCCGAAGTCGAAGGCGTTATCATTAGCGGAAGCGGTTTGAATCAGGCTTTGGAGCATTATACGGCATCAGAAGTTGTCCATGCACACGAGATACCAAACTTTCCTTCACCGACCGTCCAAGGGCATTCTTCGTCTATTCGCATCATCACGATTGAAGGCAAGCGCGTAGCGCATTTCACAGGACGCTGCCATTTGTACGAAGGCTGGACAATGCAGGAATCGCTTGCGCAAATAGCATTGGGGCGGCTTCTGGGCGCACGCTTTGCCGTGATTACCAATTCCGCCGGCGGCATGTTCAATACGTACACGCCTGGCGATATTATGCTGATTGAAGATACGCTGAACCTCATGTTTCGTCCCGTGCAGCGCGGTTGGCTGTCGGAAAACGCACCCGAAAAACACGAGAATTCGCACCCTAATAATTCGCACCTTGATTACTCGCGCCGTGCATCGGGCGAAGCAATTATTTCGCAATCATGGCGAAAGCGCATTGTTCCTGAGTTGGCGGCGCGAGGCACTCCCTTTCATCAAGGTACGTACATTGCCGTAACGGGTCCGACCTTTGAAACGCCCGCCGAAGCCCGTATGTACAAGCGTTTAGGCGGTCAAGCAATTGGAATGTCCACTGCGCATGAAGCTGAGTTTGCGAATGTCTGCGGAATGAGCGTGGCAGCGTGTTCAATGATTACCAATATGCTGCCTGAAAGTGCGGCAGTGACGGTCTCGCACGATACGGTGCTGTCTTCAGCAGGTGTTGGTGCGCCTCGCGTAGCGGCGTTTATTGCGGCAGCGTGCAAAACGGCGTGAGAAGAGAAAGGATGAAATCTGAAGGATGAATTTTTAACTTTCAGTATCATCTTCATCAATCTAATCATCCTCATCTGCATCTATTCTTCATGGTTGAGACCTGACCAGTTACCTTGATTTTTCTTCTTGATTTTTCCGCATTTGGTATGAATTCACCGAAAACACGTTCTCAACATCCAACTTCTCAGGCTGCGCATTCACAATTATCACGCTCTCTGCGCTCAGTATTGACGCGCATTCGCGCTGAGGATTGGGAGATTATTGGGCTGTATTTTTTTCTCATGGCGGGCAGTCTGTGGCACGTTTTGGGGGTATTGCAAACAGCGATGTCCGTGCTTTCGGGTCCGGTCGTGGTGATGATTGCCTTGTGGATTGCCTACCGCTACGACCAAATCTTGCGCCGCGAGCGAGGTATGGCGATGCAGTCGCAACAAGAAGATAAAAAAAACGGTAGAGAAGCCGCACAAAAACAAGCTCTGCGGGGATTGGCACAATTTCAACACTCCTCTGTAACGGTGCGTTTTCACTCGTGGAATGCCGCCGTTGGCGTTCTTTGCTTTACGTTGGAATATATTGGCGTGAAAACAGGAGTCATTTTTGGGAAATATCAATACATGGACGTATGGATTCCCGCGCTGAATGGCGTGCCGCTTGCCATTAGTTTTGCGTGGTTGGGGATGCTGTTATCGTCGTTTGCGGTGGTGCAACGCACTCTTGTCTCGGTGCGGTCTCAGTGGCTTCGTGCCTTGTTTGTCGCGCTCTGTATGACAATTTTTGATATGTTTATGGAGCCAGTTTCGGTAAAACTGCACTACTGGCACTGGCTGGAAATCACGGGGAATAGCTTTATTGTCGCGCCCTTGCAGAATTATATGGCGTGGTTCGGGATTAGCTTTGTGCTGGCGTATGCCGCTTTGCGCTTAGGCTTGTTCCAAACACCAATGCCGCGTGTGGCATGGCACGGCTACTGGGCGCAGTTGCTGTACTTTAGTGTGATTGCGCTTGCGGCGTAGGTTGTACGCGCTTTGCAGAGTGCATAGCAAAAAAAAGCTGAAAGCCAGCTACGTTGTGGCTTTCAGCTTTTTTATGCTTCAGATTTCATCCCTCAGACTTCATCCCTTTCTTCAGATAACATCAAAGCCACAATAGGAACGAAGCGGCTCTGGCACGCGAATATGACCGTCTTCGGTTTGATAATGCTCCAAAATTGCCACCATGAGACGCGGCGTAGCAACACCACTGCCATTCAAGGTATGCACAAACTCAGGTTTCGCGCTGGGTTCGGGGCGGAAGCGGATATTTGCGCGGCGTGCTTGAAAATCCTCAAAGTTCGAGCAAGACGAGACTTCAAGCCACTTCTGCTCACAGGGCGACCACACTTCGAGGTCGTAGGTTTTCGCACTTGTGAAGCCTGTATCGCCTTTGCAGAGGAGAATCGTGCGAAAAGGAATACCAAGTGCTTTCAAAATTCCCTCCGCATCGCCAACGAGAGACTCAAGCTCCGCGTAGGATTCATCAGGCTTGGCGAACTTTACCATTTCGATTTTATTGAACTGATGCAAACGCAAAAAGCCGCGTGTGTCCTTGCCATAACTGCCCGCCTCGCGCCGAAAACACGCCGAATACCCGCAATGTTTCTTGGTCAATTCCGCCGCCGACAGAATGTCATCCCGATAAATGTTGGTAATCGGAACTTCTGCGGTGGGAATCAGATACAATTCATCATCTTTGGCGTGGTACATATCTTCAGCAAACTTTGGCAACTGCCCTGTACCCCGCATAGATGCTTCATTTACAAGAAATGGCACAAATACTTCGGTGTAGCCATTGTTTGCCGTGTGGTGGTCGAGCATAAAATTGAGTAATGCTCGCTCCAAACGCGCTCCCTTGCCTGTGTAGAGCGGAAATCCGCTGCCTGAAATTTTTGCACCACGCTCAAAATCAACGATGCCAAGTTGCTTTGCAATCGTCGCGTGGTCTTTACGGAACCCAGCTTCAATGCCAATAGGGTTGATGCCATCCAAGCGGCGTATTTCCACGTTAGAGGACGCATCTTTGCCGTCAGGAACGCTGGAATGCAGCACATTCGGGATGTAGAGCGCAATGTGTTCTAATTCGGTCTCCACGCCGCGTAGATCCTCATCAAGCTGCTTGATGGTGTCGGAAACGGTCTTCATTTCCGCGATGAGTGTGTCCGCATTCTCTTTGGATTTTTTCAAGCGAGCAATTTCTTCGGAAACCGTGTTGCGTTTTTCCTTCAATTCTTGTGCTTGCTGAATAATGTGGCGGCGGCGTTCATCCAATTTCACGTAGCCATCAATATCAGGCTGGGTGTGCTTGGCGAGCGAGTTCTGGCGCACGTGGTCGGCGTTCTCACGGATAAATTTTGCGTCGAGCATGGCAGTAAAAATGATGCTAAAAAATGGCAAAAAAAATGCGGTACTCGGTACAAATATCCTTGCGAAATGTCGCTACGAAATATCGCTACGAAATATCAGTACGAAGCCGCATAGACTGTACAAAGTTACGAAATTAACGAGTAAGTTTTGTGGAATTATAGGAAAAATTTTCGGTAACCGATTTGATTCTCCAAGCAGCATAAAACCTCATCGCGCAGCCTTTTCGCCTAGCACAAAATAGGTTTTCATTTGCCCTTTGCCTTTTACCTCAATCGTGCCGCGTTCTTCAAAATCGAACTCATTTTTCAAGAGCAAATACACATCTTCCGTGCAGTGAACGCGCCGTGCTTCACCCGTAGATTCCATGCGGCTTGCGGTGTTTACGGCATCGCCCCAGAGGTCGTAGGCAAATTTCCGCATACCAATCACTCCCGCAACGACGGGACCTGTCTGTACGCCAATGCGGATGGAGATTTTTTCATCTAAATCTTCGGTCAGAACCTGTATTTCGCGACACGCGTCCAGCGCCATACGTATTACCTGTGCCGTGTGGTTTGGTGTTGGCTCTGGTAAGCCGCCAACGAGCATGTATGCGTCGCCGATGGTCTTGATTTTTTCCAGTTTATATTTTGCTGCCAAGAGGTCGAAGGTGGTGAAAATCATACTTAGATTTTCCACCAAATGCTCCGGCGACACGCGTGCAGACATGTTGGTAAAGCCCACAATATCTGCAAAGAGAACAGTTACGCTGTCGAATTTATCGGCAATAATTTTCTCGCCTTTTTTGAGGCGTTCTGCAATTTTCGGCGGCAAAATATTGAGCAGCAGCATCTCCGACTTTTGGCGTTCTTCTTCAATCAGCAAATTCTTTTCCTGAAGCTGGCTGTTGCGCAGCTCAATTTCCGTTGCTTGTTCATCCAAAATGTGCATTTGGCGTTGAATTTCTGCCGTGCGGTCATCCACAAGTTTTGCCAGAACCCGCTCCCGCTCTTGCAGCAAGCGCACACGCCATTGCAAAAAGCCCCACACGCCGCCAACAATGGCGAGCGCGGAAAGGCAATAAAACCACCACGTCCGATAAAATCTCGGCTTGACGGCAAAACTCAAACTCGCACCAACGTCGTTCCACACGCCATCGTTATTCCGCGCTTGAACGCGAAAGGTGTATTCGCTCGGCGGAAGATTCGTGTAATAGGCTTCACGACGTTGTCCCACGTCAATCCAATCTTCATCCAAGCCATCTAAGCGGTAGCGAAAGGCAACGTTATCGGGAAACAGCAGACTAAGCGCGGTATAGCGAATCGTGATACGCTCTGTTCTGGGCGGCAGTTTGGGGATTTCTCCCAGCGCGAAAGGTGTTTTTTTCTCATTGGCAATCAAATCTTCAATCGCAACAGGCGGCGGAATCGTGTTCAGCACAAGGCGGCGTGTGTGGAAGCTCACCATACCTTTCATCGTGGGAAACCAGAGTGCGCCGTCGCGCGTCGTGCAAGCAGCAGGCTGTCCGCCGCCGTTGCACTCGACGCTGCGCATACCATCGCTTTTTCCGTAGCGGCGCACTTCTACGCCAGTGCGTGTTCCCGCTAGAAGCTCGCGAATATGCTCTTTGGGAATCATGGTAATTCCCCCCAAGCCGCTTAAATAGTAGTCTCCGCGCGAATCGTGTATCATCCAGCGCGATACATCTTCGGCTAACCCATTTTTGCGAGAAAGTGTGGTCAGGGTAATATTTTGTGTGCCAGAAGATTGAGCTTTGATGCTGCTTTCAGGGCAGAGCGCGATGCCAAATTGTGTGCCAATCCACATCACGCCGTCGTTGTCGCGGGCAACGTAGAGGACGGTATTGCTTGGTAATCCATTTTTCTGTGTAAGCGTTGTCATTGCTCCTTGTGCGGCATTTTGTCCTGAGTGTGGCGTGAGAATACACACGCCGCCATCGCGTGTGGCGAGCCAAAGCCGCTCTTGCTTGTCTTCAGCGATTGCCACGATGAAATCACTGCTCAGTCCATTTGCGGTCGAAAATGCGGGAACAAGAGTTTTTCCTTCCAAACGGTACAAACCCGCACCAAATGTGCCTATCCAGACCGTTCCTTTGCTATCTTCATAAATTGCCCGAACCGTATTCTGCGCAATGCCTTCGCTTCCCACGATATGCGAAAATACGCCATTTTCATAGCGAATAATTCCTAACCCCGTTGTGCCGAAAAGCATAGTTCCAGAGCGGGTTTCAGCGATTGCCCGCACGAATGCGCCTTGTGGAATGCCCGCCGTTTTGCGGCTTGTACCATTTTTACCATCATTGTCGAAATGTTCTGCTTTTTCGAGCGTAAGCCGCGTCAGACCTGTGTTGTAGAAACTTCCTAGCCAGAGTGCGCCAGAGCGGTCTTGCAGCGCGGTGGAGTAAATATCATCGTGCAAGCCTTCTTTTTTGCCCCAGACCGTAAATTTGGGGTCTTTGATGCGGTCAATGCCACTACCGCCCGCCGCCATCCACATACTGCCTTCGTAGTCTTCTGCAAGAGAAAGAATGGTATTGCTGGAAAGCGCAGAGTTACTGGTGTTTAGCGTTGTGATGCCGTTATTTACCGTGCTGCCAGTGTACCGATTTAAGCCATTGCTGGTGCCAATCCACAACACGCCTAAGCGATTGACGAGCAAGCAGGAGACCGCATCACTACTGAGTCCGCTTGCTACTCCAAGCCGCGTGGAAAATGCACCATTCACAAAACGCTGCACGCCTTGACTTGCCGTGCCAATCCATACGCCGCTCACGCTATCGGCTGCAAGCGCGGTGATTACTTCATCGGCGAGACCTTGTGTTCTCGTGAAATGTGTAAGATTGCTCGGTGAAATTGGTGCCGTTGCGTTATTGATACGGAAAACGCCGTCTTGCTGAGTGCCAATCCAAATAGCATGGGTGCGGTCTTCGGTAATTGCGGAGATTTCAACAGGAGGAAAATCGCGTACAAATTCGGGCGTGGAAACCTCACCAGAAGCGGATTCCTGCAAGCGTACCAAACCATTCAAAGTGCCAACCCACACGATACCGCGTGAGTCCTGATGCACCGAGCGCACAAAGCTAAACTGCTCGCTCGTTTCGGAAATAATTTGCGTAAACGCGCCTTTCCAATAGCGAATCAAGCCATTGCCGCCCGTGCCAATCCACAATGCACCATCGGGTGCGGCATACAGAGCTTTGATGTCGTTGCCGCGTAACGTTGGCGTGTTGGAGGTGTCGAGAAGAACAAACCGCGCACCATCGAAGCGCAGCAGTCCTGATGCCGTCGCAATCCACACGTAGCCATCCCGCGTTTGGGCAATGCTCACGGGCGAAACATCAGGCGGTAAGGTCGGTGTGCCAGATTCGCTCGTCCATGTATCGTACAAATACTGGCTTGGGAGCTTGTGCGGATGTAAACTTGGTAAGAAGGTTTGTTTGCCAAGGATATTGCTTGAAGGCGTTGCTGAGACTTGTGCAGAGAGTTTTTGAGCAAGAAGAAGAGGCGTGTACAAGGGCAGAACAAGGAAAACGAGAAAATTCAACAAGAACGTCCATCCAAAGAAGCTCGATAACAAGCGGGTTCTACGGTGCATAGCGTGGGCGAATGATGAACGTCGTGCAATCAAACGAGCAGTGGAAAGAGTGAGCATGAACTTCTTCAACATAAAACTTCTTCAACTTTTAATTTACGCTTTGTTTATCTTTCCGCCAAGTGGTGTTTTCTCGAAGGAGAAAAGTGCGCGGAGGGTGTCACTTCCTCGTAAAACTCTTGCTTTCACGCGAGCATTACCGAAAGTGAGACCCTCGAAAAGAAGCGAGAGTCTCACGCGTGGGGGCTTTATAGTTCAAACAGTGATTTTATCTTTGCTGAACTCCTAAAAAAAGCGTAATTTTGCGCACTTTTTGAAAGTATTCGGACAGGCTTGCCTTTATTTCATACGATACAATTTTACCAACTTTAGAAGCACCACACCATGAGTAATCAAGCGAGCAACCAAGCGCACTACAAAGGCTTTGCAACAACCGCCATCCACAAAGGACAAGAACCTGACCCGCTCACTGGTGCAGTGACCGTGCCGTTGTACCAAACTTCCACCTACGCCCAAGAGGGAATCGGGCAACACAAAGGCTTTGAGTACGCTCGGACGCACAATCTCACGCGCTCGAAGTGGGAGGAAAATCTTGCCGCTCTGGAGCAAGGAACGCACGGATTCGCCTTTGCAAGCGGCTTGGCTGCTATTGATACCGTGATGAAACTCCTTTCGGCGGGCGACCACGTGCTTGCTGCCGAAGATATGTACGGTGGCACGTTTCGCCTGTTCGACAAGATTTTGCGCCGCTTTGGAGTAGAATTCTCCTACGTGGACATGACCAATCTTGATGCCGTAAAAGCTGCCATCAAGCCAAATACGAAAATGCTCTACACAGAAACGCCAACGAATCCGATGATGATGCTGACGGATTTGCGTGGCGTGGCTGCCCTCAAAGGCGCAGCAATGCTTGTTGTTGATAACACCTTCGCAAGCCCGTATTTCCAGCAGCCGCTCACGCTCGGCGCAGATATTGTGCTGCATTCGGCAACAAAGTATTTGGGCGGGCATTCCGACCTTGTAAGCGGCATCGTTGCGACGAATCGTGCTGATATTGCCGAGCAATTAAAATTTCTCCAAAATGCTGCCGGAGCCGTGCCGGGACCCTTTGAATGCTGGCTTTGCTTGCGCTCGGTGAAAACGCTGGCGGTGCGCATGAAGCAGCACGAGGAAAATGCGATAAAAATTGCGGAGTTTTGCGCGGCGCACAAAGGTATTCAAAAAGTATATTATCCGGGCTTGAAATCGCATCCGCAATACGAGCTTGCAACCAAGCAAATGCGCGGCTTTGGAGCAATGATTTCGATTGAATTAGGTTCGCTCGAAAAAGCCAAACAATTTGCACAGAAGGTTCGCGTCTTTACCTTAGCCGAGTCGCTGGGCGGCGTGGAATCACTTGTTTGCCATCCCGTGAGCATGACGCACGGCAGCGTTCCGAAAGAAACCCGCGACCGATTAGGCGTAACCGACGGTTTGGTGAGGCTTTCGGTCGGTATTGAAGATATTGAAGATTTATTGCAGGATATTGAGCAAGCACTGAGTTAAAGAATGAAATCTGAGGGATGAGGGATGAAAGACTCGTCAATCCTTGCCCTCACCCAACCCTCTCCCACGCGAAGCGCGGGGAGAGGGCTTTCAGATTGCAATAAGTGATTATCTTTCTTTGTCTTAGCTCCTTCTCCCTCTGGGAGAAGGCGGGGGATGAGGGAACTACAACCACACTTCGGTCAAAATTAACACGACAACAGGTCAGAAGCAGCATGAATACTAGGTTCTACCACCACCATTTTCGGAGCGATGTATGAAATTTAATCGTGAACTTTTTCCCAGCGAATCTTTCCCGAAGGCATCTTCGACAGGCTTCCCGTACAAGTATTTGAGCGGGATTGACACGCCGCACGACCTTCGCAAACTCCCTCGCGAAGCCATTCCTGCCGTTGCCGACGAAGTGCGCGAATTTATGGTGGACACTATCACTCGCGTCGGCGGACACTTCGGCGCAGGGCTGGGCGTGGTGGAACTCACAACCGCGCTGCACTACGTCTTCAACACCCCGCAAGACCGCATCGTTATTGATACGGGGCATCAGGGCTATCCGCATAAAATTTTGACGGGTCGCAAAAATGAGTTGTATTCCATTCGTCAAAAGGGCGGACTTTCGGGCTTCTTGAAGCGCGACGAAAGCGAATACGATTCCTTTGGCGCAGGACACGCAACCACCAGTATTTCTGCGGCATTGGGCATGGCAACCGCACGCGACCTGAAGGGTGAAGATTACAACGTCGTTGCAGTCATTGGCGATGGCGCAATGACGGGCGGTCTGGCGTATGAGGCTATGAACAACTGCGGCATTCAAAAGCGGAAAATTCTTGTTGTGCTGAACGATAACAATATGTCCATTGCACCGAATGTTTGGGCTATTTCCAACTATTTCACCAATGTTTTTGCGTCGCCGACCTTGCAGAAATTGCGCGAAAAAGTGATTGACGTAACCGAGCAAACGGGCGAATTTGGTGACCGCTTCCGCAAAGTCGCACAAAAGCTCGAAGGTGGCATCAAAGCAGTGATTACGCCCGGAATGCTTTTTGAATCGCTCGGCTTTCGCTATTTTGGTCCCGTGAACGGGCATAACGTTCCGCAGCTTATCAAAATTTTGGAATTGGTGAAGGACATCGAAACGCCAGTGTTGCTGCACATCACCACGCAAAAAGGCAAAGGCTACGCGCCCGCCGAAGTGGATAAACAGTTTCTTCACGCAATTGGAAAAATTGATAAAATTACGGGCAAGTCATTAGCGAAAAAGCCTGAAATTACGCCGCCGCCCTTATACCAAAACGTCTTTGGGCAAGCAATGGTCGAGATTTGTGAGTCGAACCCGCACGTGGTCGGCATCACAGCGGCAATGCCCGACGGCACGGGCTTGAACATTCTCTCGGACAAAATGCCAGAGCGTGTGATTGATGTGGGCATTGCCGAAGGACACGGCGTTACCTTCGCCGCAGGTATGGCGTGTGAAGGAACGGTACCAGTGGTAGCGATTTACTCCAGCTTCCTCCAACGCGCTTTCGACCACATTGCGCACGACGTGGCATTGCAACAGCTTCACGTGGTGTTCGCGCTGGACAGAGGCGGTCTTGCGGGCGCAGACGGTCCGACGCACCACGGTGTGCTGGACTACGCCTATTTGCGCATCATTCAAGGCATGGTGGTCATGGCTCCGAAAGACGAGCAGGAATTACGCGATATGCTCTATTCGGCGGTTCACAGCGCGGAATTCAAGAAAGGTCCTGTTTCGCTGCGCTACCCGCGTGGAAACAGCATTGGCGTAGAGATTAAGCCAATGAAAATGCTTCCGCTTGGCAAATCGGAAACCTTGCGCAAAGGGCGCGATGTGGCGATTATTGCGATTGGCAATATGGTACACAAATCCCTGAAAGCCGCAGAATTACTGCGCGAGGAAGGTATTGATGCAGAAGTGGTGAATGCTCGCTTCGTTAAGCCGCTTGATACCGCTATGCTGGATGATATTTGCAGCCGTTTTGAGAAAATCGTAACAGTCGAAGACGGGCAAATACAAGGCGGGTTCGGCTCGGCGGTGCTGGAATACGTCGGCACGAAGCACAACCGCAATGTGGACGTACTCATGCACGGCATTCCCGACGTGTACGTCGAACACGGCACACAAGACGAACTCTGGACAGAACTTGGCTTAGATGCTGACGGTATTGCGAATGTTGTGAAGGAGCATATTGGTTTCCCACAGCGCGGCATTCCGCAGCATTTGGAAATGGAATTGGCGGTGAAGTAACCTCTTCCCGTCCTATCGTTTCAGAGCGATAGAACGGGTTTCACGGCAAATAACGGAGAAACACAATGTCCACAGTACAGCGTCTTCACGAAGAAATAGAGCTACTGCCCGCATCGGTACAGGAAGAGTTGGAGAAAATTGTGCATGAGCTTCGGGAAAAATATTCCACTTCCGATGCTGAAACGCTGCAATGGTCGGGCTTCTCCTTGAATGCGGCTCTACAAGGAATGGAAGATGATAGCATCTATACCGTTCAGAATATTAAGGAGCAGTGGTAATGGCTCAAGCTGGCGATATTGCGTTGTTTCCGTTTCCTCAAACCAATCTCGTCGCGGGAAAACTGCGCCCTGCCTTGCTTATCAAACCTTTGCCTAGTTATCCCGATGACTGGCTTGTGTGCATGATTTCAAGCCAACTTCACCAGTACGTGAGCGGTCTGGACGAAATTGTTTCCCCCACTGATGCTGACTTCGTTTCCAGCGGGCTTGCTTCTGAGAGTTGTATTCGTGTAAGCCGCTTGGCGATTGTGTCTCACAGCATTTTTCTTGGTAAAATGGGGGAAATCTCTGCACAACGCCTAGAACATATCAAACTTTCGTTAATTAGTTGGATTCAATCGTAACGGAACATAAAAAAGCCCTGCAAATGCTATATTTGTAGGGCTTTTTTTTTATCGTTTTCACCACAGGAGGAAATTTGTCTATGAATGCTCTCATTAGCTTTTTTATGCCGCCGTCAGCGAAAGGTGCATCGTCTGAAACAGCACTAGCGGTACGCTTCCTGGTGATTTTAACACTCACATTGGCGGCGATTTTTGTTGTCTTTGCTGGAATGTTTGCAACAATATTTGGCTCGTCAATACTGGGCAAATTTGTCTTGTCGGGAGCAGTTCTTCAAATAGGTATTCTTTTTGGGATTCGTGCTGGGGTATCAAATACGTTCAGCAGCCATTTGCTTGTAGCAGTTACAACTGCTATACCTTTGATAACAGCCGTATTTTCTGGCGGTTTATATTCACCTGTGTTGCTAACCTTATCGCCAATGGCTGCTATTAGTTTTATATTGGTAGAAAAAACAGGATGGCGGTGGGTCGTCATTCAAACATTTATTGCCGCTGCAATTGTGATAACAACACTTATTGGCTCTGACATTCCGCTTCTCTACGATATTGCAGCAAAGCCATACCTGACTATTGGGTTTGTATTGCTTATGCACGTTGTTACAGCAATTTTTATCACTATCATGCAACGTCGCGCATCAATTTTTCGCACCCTCGCCGAAACGGAAAAAGAATCCGCCAGCATCGCCAAAGACCGCGCCGAAGCTGCCGCTAGCGACCTTGCACAAGAAAAAGCCTCTGTGGAAGCACGCATTCATGCGGCAACGCTCGAAAGCGAGGAACAACGCCATTTGCTAGAAAATAATGCCACAGAAATTCTCACCGTCTTGCGTCGCCTTGCCTCGGGCGATTTTACGGCTTCGGTGCAAGCGCACGCCAGCTTTCATCCGCGTATGAGCGATATTGCCACGACGCTGAACGAGACGAT
Source organism: Ignavibacteria bacterium (assembly GCA_013298775.1). Lineage (GTDB taxonomy): Bacteria > Bacteroidota > Ignavibacteria > Kapaibacteriales > UBA4661 > PH2015. The sequence goes on from JAAFIV010000009.1 coordinate 23,403, forward strand.
TAGCAATATCAGTACGTTGCTTCGGCAAATGAAGGAAGCTGTTGGCGAGACGAATGAAATTGCCGCGCAAGTGAGTACCGCCTCCAATGAAATGTCCGCAACTGCTGAAGAACAAGCCGTGCAAACAAGCGAAGTAAGTACGTCGGTCGAAGCAATGGCGCGGGCGTTGGGCGAAAGTGCGCAGCAAACCGCGATTGTGGCTGCACTCTCGAAAAGCAACGGTACGGCGGCATCGAAAGGGACAGACACCATGCAGGAAGTCATTCGGAAATTTAACGATATTGCGCGGGTTGTAGAGGAGTCGGTTGTGGTGGTGCAGCGTTTGGGCGATTCGAGTGCGGAGATTGGTGAAATTGTGCAAGTCATTGAAGAAATTGCCGACCAAACAAACCTGCTTGCCCTGAACGCCGCTATTGAAGCCGCTCGCGCAGGTGACCAAGGGCGCGGTTTTGCGGTCGTTGCCGATGAAGTGCGCAAACTTGCCGAGCGCACCGCGCAAGCCACCAAGCAGATTGCGACAACAATTCGGCAGATTCAACGCGAGACCACGCAAGCAGTGGTTGGTATTCGCAAAGGAAATTCGGAGTTGAGTAGCGGTCTCGCGCTTGCCGAAGAAGCTGGTGCATCGCTGAATACCATCGTTTCGGGTGCGAAAGAAGTGGATGAATCCTTGCGCGAAGTAGCACAAATGGGGCGCGACCAATCCACAACAGGCAATACGGTTGCGCAAAGCGTCGAGCAGATAGCGTCTGCTGTTGATGAGACTGCTGCTGGAATCACGCATATTGCCTCGTCCGCCGAACGCCTCAGCAACGTAACGGCGCATTTGCAACGTCTTATTGGGCGTTTTCAGGTGGCGGAAATAGTAAACACCTCTGCAAACCTCTTGGAATCTCATTCGCAAGCAAAACAACTCCCTGCTCGTGCGCTTGAGGGCGAACTTGTTTCGACGCACCGTTACGGAGAAATACGTTGGCAGAGCAACCGCAGAATGCTTCATTTTACATGGCTTCCCGCAACTGCACACATGCTAAATCGAGAATTTCAAGAGCGTGTGGAGCATTTAGCGAGCCTGTGCGAAAAATACCGTCCTAGTTGCATTTATATTGATGCCGTAGAAAATCGCCATGTTGTTACACCAGAGTTATTGGAATGGCATGATTCCTTGATAGTCCCACGCTATGTGTCGTCTGGTGTGCGTAAAATCGCCTTTCTCACGCCACAGCAAGCACTGACCGCCGCTAGCACGGAGGAAATTTTTCAGGAAGAAACCGCCGCAACGCAACTGCAAGTGAAGTTTTTTGATAATCCAGAAATCCTTTTGAAATGGCTTCAGGGCTGATGTTTTCTCGCTCCACCTTCGTAACTGAACAATGACACTATACTCAACAAGGGTAGAACGCTCTTCTCGTCTAGCGGCTGAGGTGTTCATTAACGCTGCCGTCGGGCGAGTTTGATGTATGCAGTTTTCACCCATTTCCAATACTCCCTTCCTTTTTTATGTGATAAAGCTGTGGACATCATTATCTCAAACTGGGCAGACAAGAGTGTCTGCTTGTGCCGAAATCAGCATGTATGCGGTAGCGCGGGCGCTCTTGTTTGCCTCACAAAACGCAAAGGGATTGTGCCAGAACCTTAGCCCGAATAAATCACAGAGAGCTTTTGCGTACAAGTAAAAAAGTCCGTATTTTTGTGGCTTGCTTAAATTTTGTTGTACCAATTACGTATCATGGAAACACTTAGTTCGCTCGTCGATATTTTCCTTCATTTAGACAAGCATTTGGGAGAAATTATCGGGCAATACGGCACACTTACGTACGCCATCCTTTTTACCATTATCTTTGCTGAGACAGGCTTCATCGTTACGCCCTTTCTTCCTGGTGATTCGCTGCTTTTTGCCGCAGGTGCGCTCGCGGCTACCACAGGCGTTTTGAATCCCGTTGTCCTCATTTTGCTTCTCTGGTTGGCAGCCTTTTTGGGAGATACGCTCAATTACTACATCGGCAAGACGTTTGGCGTGCGTGTGCTGCAACGCTTTCCCTTTATCAAGCAAGAGCATATTGACTACACACAAAAATTTTACGAAAAACACGGCGGCAAAACCATCATTCTTGCACGATTTTTCCCGATTGTTCGCACCTTCGCACCCTTTGTTGCTGGTATTGGCACGATGAACTATTCGCGCTTTTTGGCGTATAACATTGTGGGCGGTTTGGCGTGGGTTGCGTCATTTATCGTGCTGGGGTATTTCTTTGGGAATATTCCGATTGTCAAGCGCAATTTCTCCTTCGTGATTGTTGGTATTCTCATTGTTTCCGTTTTGCCGGGCGTGATAGAATTTGTGCGGCATCGTTGGAAAAAATCGTAATTTTTAATCTCCCCGTCCTACCATTTCCTAATGAGAGAACGGGTTTTACGGCAAAACTGCACCACCTTACCATGTTCGATTTACCCGTTCTCGCTCCCCAATCTTCGCCCGTCAGTGAATTTCTCCCAAGCGATTTACTCACGCCGAGTTTACACGACAATCTGCTTCCAAGTAGCATGAAAACTCATTCTGCGAGTACAACTGCGCCAAAACTCTACGTAGAAACCTACGGCTGCCAGATGAACATCAGCGATTCGGAAATTGTGAAAGGCGTGATGAATCAAAGCGGCTACGCAATGACCGACAAACCCGACGATGCCGATGTGATTTTCGTGAATACGTGTGCTATCCGCGATAATGCTGAGAAGAAAGTCCACGAGCGGCTTATGCACTTGAAGTATTTCAAAAAACGCCGGAAAGACCTCGTTGTGGGCGTTCTGGGCTGCATGGCAGAGCGGATGCGGGATGAACTCATGGAAACAAAGCAAATCGTTGATTTGGTCGTGGGTCCAGACGAATATCGCCGTTTGCCAGAGCTTGTCGAGCTTGCTAGTGGCGGGACGAAGGGCATTGCGGTAAAACTTTCCCGCGTGGAAACCTACGACGATATTGAACCGCTCCGCACCGAAGGCATTAGCGCGTGGATTTCGATTATGCGCGGCTGCGATAAATTCTGTACCTTCTGCGTTGTTCCCTTCACGCGTGGACGCGAGCGTTCCCGCGCCGCCCACCTGATTGTAGATGAGGCAAAACGCCTTCAGGATGCGGGCTTCAAGGAAATTTCGCTCTTGGGGCAAAACGTGAACAGTTACCGCGATGAAACCGAAAACATAGATTTCGCCGACCTTCTCCGCCAAACTGCTCGTGCTGTGCCGAATATGCGCATTCGTTATTCAACGTCGCATCCATACGATATGACGGATAAGCTCATTGCGACAATGGCAGAATACGATAACATTTGCAAATATGTCCACTTGCCCGTGCAATCTGGCTCCGACCGTGTTTTGCAGGCAATGAACCGGCATTATACGGTAGCGCATTACAAAGAGCGACTTCGCAAGATTCGAGAATTTATGCCGAAATGCGCCCTTTCGACTGATATTATCGTTGGCTTTCCGACCGAAACGGAAGAAGAAAGCCGCATGACCTTCGACCTCATGGCGGAAATCCGCTACGACGGGGCGTATATGTTTTTGTATTCGCCCAGAGAGCGCACAAAAGCATGGAAAATGGAAGATGACGTGCCATACGACGAGAAAGTACGCCGCTTGAATGAAATTATTGAGCAGCAACAGCGCATCGCGGGTGAAATTAACCGAATGGAAATCGGAACGGTGCAGCACGTCCTCGTTGAAGGTCCGAGCCGCCGCAACCCTGATACCGAATGGCAAGGACGCACAGATGCAAATAAAATCGTTGTTTTTCCGCACCTGACCGATAAGAACGCTAGTGTTCATGCTGGCTATATGGTTGGCGACATGATAAACGTTTATGTAGAGCGAGCTTCCTCAGCAGTGCTGTATGGTCCGATTGTATAAGCCAACTCCCCACCGTGAGGCTCTCACTTCCTAGTGAGGGTCTCACTTTCGGCAAATCGGTAAAAACGAAAGTGAGAGCCTCACCAAGAAGTGAGACCCTCACTCCAAAAACACCTATGACTTTTGGTCATAAAAGATTCTTACTTCACGCTACTAACATGGGCAGTGAAAAAGAGGTATTTTTGCATGGTAAGATAGTGTCTCCAAGCGTAAAAAAAACGCAAAAGCGGCACTACCGCTCAAACACTCCGAATACACAACCCTAAATTTTTTCACATTTTCTAGGTAGGTTTATGTTAAAAAGATTTTCTTTATTGCTGTTTGCAGTCTTTGCCTTATCGGCGGGGATGGTGAATGCGCAAACCTTCACGTATGCTGGTCCAGGCTTGACGTGGAATAATGCACCAGACTGGACACCCGCAGGCGGTGCGTCTGGCTATCCAGGACAAGTTGCTAATAATGGCGATGTTACAATCGGTGGTACTGGTACGTCCACGTTTACGGCAACACCCGCAAATCCTATTTCTTCCTTGCAACTGACAAATACTGTGACTGTATTTGTTGGTGCAGGAACACTCACTGTTTCAGGTAATCTTACTATCCCAAGCGGCACGACGCTTAGTATCCCGGCAGGTACATTGGTTATCGTTAATGGTGCCACAACGGTAAACGGTGCTATTAGCTTATCAGCGCCAACAAGCCGTCTCCAAATCAATGGTGCAATTTCTGGTGGCGGTCAAATTACTTGTCCCATGCCAGCAGTTGCACCAGCGTACAATGTTCAGTTCGGTCCAGCAGTTACTTCTATTCCAGGTGCCATGTTTAGCACTCCCGGTCCCTTTGGTGGTGTTATCACGACTGGCGGCGCAATGCCTCAAAACTTGACCTCAAGTTTAACTATTGGTTTAAACGGCGCGATCAATATTGTTGGCACGCTTACCGTGAATAGCGGTGTTACAGTTGATATTCGTAATTCTGCAGCGGGTGCTTTGGGTGGTATTAATCCTGCTATGACGGCGGGAAACTTCCAAGGCGTATCGGGAACAAGTATTATTGACTTCTCAGGAAGCGGTCCAACTGCAGTGCAAGGTACATGGTTTGCGAATCCTTTTAGTGGTCGTTTGCAAACGGCGGCGGCTGCTTCTACGTTGGCAGGCACAATGACTGTTGGTGCAAGTGGTGTTTTGGATTTGCGTGCGCAGCTTACCGTGAACGCTGCAGCAAACTTGATTTTGAATAATACTGTTGCTAATTCGCTCACAGGCTCAGGTAACCTGAATATGATTGCAATGAGCAATGTTACTCTCGGTCCTGGCTTCAATGGCGGTACTGTAAACTTCGACCGTTTTGTTTCGCCAATTTTGGGAACATTAAACACTGGCGGCAATCTGACGGCTGATGGTGGTCCAGTAAATCCATTACCAATTGTTACGATTGGTATGGCGGGAAATGGCGTGTTAAATCTTACAGGAACATTGACAGTTGCTACGAATAAAAGAATTACTATCGCAGGAACAACTGCTGGTGCGCTGACAGGCTCAGGTACATTTGCAGCAGCAGCAGCAAGTTCTGTGGTCGAATTCAACCCAAATACTGCTAATGCTGGAAACGTTCCTGGTGTAAACTTCTCGAATCCTTGGAATGGCACACTCAATATCGCAGCTGCAATGAACCTTACAAGCCCTATGACTATTGGCGCACAAGGTCTTCTTGTTTTGGGTGGTGATTTAACGGTTGCTGCAAACCAAACATTGACATTGAACTGTACCAATCCTGTTGGTACTGCTATCACAGGCACAGGATTTATTGTTGGCGCGGCAGCATCAAGCGTCGTGGAAATTGGAAACAATACCTTCGCTGGCTTTTTGCCTGCGACGAAACTTGGCACAGGTGCAGCATGGGCAACGGGTATCTTGCGCGTTTTGGGTTCTTCAACCTTGAATCCTGCTGCTACATTTACCGTTGGTGGTATTTTGGAGCTTGCTCCTGCGTCTATTTTGACAGTAGCAACTGGCAGAACTCTTGATATCACAGGAACTCTCCAACGCCAAACTGCTCCCTCACAAACAGCTATGGGGCGCATCACTGGACAAGATAACACCTCTATTGTCAATCTTGCGGCAACATTTAACAATAATACTGGTACTGGCGCGGCAGCAGACCTCCCGGGCGGTGTTTTTGGTACGCCAAACTTCGATGGTCGCTTGCAAATGGGTCAATCACGTACTCTTGCTGGCAGCCTTCGTATTGGTCCAAATGGTATTTTCGATATGACTGCTGCTGCAAACGTGCTGACGGTGAACAACAATGTCGGTCCAGTGCGTAACGATACTTTATTCTTAAACCCAACCGCAACAGGTGGTTTGGTAAATAACGGTACATTTGCTGGCAACGGTACGGTGTTTTTAGGCGATAATGCTTTGGGTGCAACTTACCCAACGGCTGCGCTGGCTGCTTTCGCAGGACGCACCATCGTTGGTAGCAATATTCAATACTCGGCAAATACAACTCTTCCTACGGGAATGATTTTGCAGTTGAATGGTCCAACAACGATTGCTTCTGGTGTTGCGTTGGTTGTACAGAATGCAGCAGCTGGCGCAGTTACAGGTACAGGTACGATACAAGGCGCAAGTAATACGGCGGTCTTGAGATTTGCGGCTGGTGCGAATAACAACGTCATCCCAGGTGCAAATATCTTTGGTGATCCGAACAACAACGCTCTGGTAAATATGTTCAATGGTCGTCTGGAAGTAGCTGGCGGCGTTACACGCAACTTGACAGGTAATTTGAACCTTGGTCCAAACGCTATTTTGGATATTGCGAATGACTTGTCGCTTTCCCCAACTTCACGCGTCCTTCTTCAAATGACCGGCGGTGAAGCTGCGGTCATGCCTAATACTGGCGGTTTGGCAGGACAGCCGAGCGGTGGAAATGTGCCAGAAATTATTCTCTCTACCAACGCTTTTGCTAGTTTGCTTCCAAGCGTAGGTAAAATTGAGCTTGGTAATACTGCGGATAAATTTGGTGGTCGTTTAACAATTGGTAGTGGCTTTACCATTATTTCAACCGCTCCAAGTAACTATAATGCGACTTTGACAGGTAATCCACCGCAAATCACAGGCAATCCGTTTCTTGTTGCCGACCCTGCAACAATCAATATTGTCAATGGTGCAACCTTAACCGTTGCTGGAGGTGCAGGTATTCTTTTTGATACTCGCACATCGCCAGTAATTGGTCCTGGTACAGGTAGAATTCAAGGTGCAAACAATACAGCGATTGTCGGTTTAGGCGCAAATACGTCACCAGTTTTTGTTGGTCCAGTTCCAGGAAGAGCATTCGTAAATCCTTTCAATGGCTCTTTGGTTGTGAACAATAGCATGAGCTTGAATGATTCACTTCGTATGAGCGCGACCAGCCTTTTGACCTTGAATAATACGTTGAACGTCAATGCTGGTGCTACATTGCAGCTTGATGGCGGAGTAAACACCGTACAAGGTGCAGGTGTCATCAATGGTTCAAACAGCCAAGCGCGTGTTATCTTGAGCAATGGCTTCAACGGCGCGACGCTTGCAGCATCACGCTTCGGCTCGCCGTTCAATGGCTTCTTGGATGTTCGTGGTCCGATGAACCTCGTCGGTTCTTTGACCATTGGTATTCCAGGCGGTATGTCCATTGGTGGAAACATGAGCATCCCAGCTTCAACGGTTCTCACCATGCAGCAAACTGGCTTGAATACCTTCACAACCAGCAATGGTTCAATATTCACTGGTGCGGCAAGCTCGCGTATTATCATCGGTTCAAACTTTAATAGCCGCTTGCTCCCTGGTAATGCCTTCACGGACTTTGCGGGTCAAATTCAATTAAACTCTTCGCAGTCATTGACAAGCCCACTCTTCTTGCGTAATGCAACTGGACAGCTTGACTTAGGCAGCACTGGTAATTACTTGACCTTAGGCGACAATAGTCTTTCTATCGTAAATCCAATTCAAAGTACATCGGCAACATCGTTTGTCGTTACCAATGGTCTTGGTACAATGTCGGTGAGCAGCGCAACGCTTTCAAGCGTCTTCTTCCCAATTGGCACTACCAGCGCAAGCTATACACCGTTTACGCTTCGTTCTACCTCTGGCACAGCAGATATTTTCTCTGTTCGTGTCCGTGAGATTGCAAGCCCGACAAACACACCACTTCCAAGCTCACCGAACCAGTTTGATGGTTTTGTTGCACGTGAATGGGTCGTAACAGGTCTTGCTCCGACCGTTGTTCGCGGTATGGCATTCAATGCACAATGGGCAGGTAATTTGGAGCGCAATACATTCTTGCGCAATTCCGTTGGTCTTGCGGCATTTGCTCCGACAACAAGCATTTATCTGCAATCAGGAACAACTGGTACAACTGTTGGCGCAATGGGTGAGTTGTCTGTCTCTGGCAATCTCCCGCCGCTTGCGTACTCTGATATTTCGGTATTGGTGTATTCTCGCCGCCCTGTGTATGTTGCTCCGCCAAGCCCGTTTGCTCCAACGATTACATCGTTCAGTCCTGCAACGGTTCCAGCAAGCAATGACCCGCTTTTGGTAGATTTCTTCGGTGCTAACTTGAATAGTATTGCACCGAATAATGTAACGGTTACTGCTCGCAACCTTGAAAATGGAGTAATAGTTGCGGCAACAACAAATGCCTCTCTTACGGGTGGTTCGCGCTTGTCGCTTATCTTCCCAGGCATTGTCCGTAACGTTCCGGGAACAATCCTTGTGATGATTACCAGTGCAAACTTGGCATTTACTTCGGCAAACATCGCTGTTACCCAAGTAACTTCGCCGACTATCACTGGTTTCTCTCCCGCAACAACAGCAAGTGGTCGTCCATTTGCTCTCAATATTACTGGTGCAGGATTCTTTACCAATGCAACGGTTACTGTCAATGGTCTTCCAGTTCGCACGTTGGCTGGTACCAGCGCAACCTCAGCAGTGGTAGAATTCCCCGCAAACTTTAATGCAACATCAGGCACTGTAACAGTTGCCGTCAGCAATGCAAATAGACTCTCCACCAATGCGAGCTATTTCATTGGTCAGTCGAATCGTCCAGTTATCACCAATGTAAATCCGCGTGCGGTATTTGTCAATAGTGGTGATACACAAGTAACTATCACTGGTACAGGCTTCTTTGGGCAAGGATTTATCAATGCCTTCTATGGTGCATCATTGATTCCAGTGCGCGTTGTTAGCTCTACGCAAGTAGTGGTTACTGTTCCAGCAAGCCTCTTAACGGTTGTTGGTAATCCAAGTATCATTCTCAGCAACTCCGACTTGCAAAACATCGGACACGTCTTCACCGTTCTTGAGCGTGTGCCGCTTGGTCCTACGCCGCGTATTACGGCTATCTCACCGAGCGTTACCACCGCTTCGTTCCGCGCTTTCAGCGTGAACTTGACGGGTGAAAACTTCAATCCGAGTGCGCTTGTAACCGTGCTTGGTCAGCTTGTCACCGTTACCTCACGCACAGGCACAACAGGCTTGTCGTTGGAAATTCCAGCTGGCTTGAATACCACAACCAACAGCTACGAAGTCGTTCTCCAAAACCCTGACTTGCAGTTCACCTCTGCAACCGTGCGTATTGGCGACCGCTTGAATGCTCCAACGCTTGGTTCAGTGTTCCCGCAGGTAACTATAGCAAGTTTGCAACCACGTCCGTTTACGATTGGTATTCGTGGTACAAACTTTACACCCGATGCTGTTATCTTGTTCAACGGTGTACCGCTTCAAACAGTATCGACAAGCACAACAGAAATTCGTGCGATTGTACCGAGCAATGCTGAAGGTGCATACACCTTAGTTGTTTTGAATGGCGACGGTCAAACAACGCCTCCAATTACATACACAATTACCAATGTTGTCATCCAAACATTGCCAAACGTAAGCGTGTACCCAAGCCCAGTGATTGACAACATGACCATTACGGCTGGTTTTGCGACACCGGTAACCTTGCAGGTAACCATTACCAACGTTGTCGGTCAGCGCGTGATGAGCTTTACAGAAAAGGCTTCTGGCGCGTACAACCGCACTGTAAACATGGGCAATATGCCAACAGGCGCGTATATCGTTGAAATCAGCGATGGAGCGCGTCGTATGGTACAAAAAATTGTGAAATACTAATTGTGAAATACTCATCAAGTATTTGACAGTTCGGTAAAATAAACGTTTGATAACAACGGCAGTTCCGTGTATTTTTGCGGACTGCCGTTTGTTATTTATGGCATTCGAGAACAGCAATCAATTCTTTCCCTTTCAAACATTTGTAGTATGGCAAAAGAAGTAACATTGGACACCATCGTTTCACTCGCCAAACGGCGTGGATTCGTGTTTCAATCCTCAGAAATTTACGGCGGCTTGAATGGCTGCTGGGATTACGGTTCGCTCGGCGTAGAGCTGCTGCGCAATCTCAAAGATGCGTGGTGGAAAGCCATGACCTACCGCGACGACGTAGAAGGCGTAGATGCCGCGATTCTCATGCACCCGCGCGTGTGGGAAGCAAGCGGACACGTAGCGAATTTCACCGACCCCATGATTGACAACAAAACCAGCAAAGCCCGCTACCGTGCCGATAATCTCATCGAAGATTTTATCGCAAAGCTGGAGAAAAATGGCAAAACCGACAAAGCTGCCGCTATTGCTGCAAAGCTCGCCGCAGCGCGTGAGCCAGAAGATTTTTACAATATCATTATTGAAGAAGAAATCACCGACCCCGTTGGTGGCTCGAAAGATTGGACTCCCGTCCGCTATTTCAATCTCATGTTCAAAACCTTCGTTGGTCCTGTTGAAGATACGAACAGCGTTGTGTATTTGCGTCCCGAAACCGCGCAAGGTATTTTCGTAAACTTCAAAAACGTGATGGAATCAGCCCGCCAGAAGGTTCCCTTTGGCATTGCGCAAATTGGCAAGGCGTTCCGCAATGAGATTAACACCAAGTATTTCCTTTTCCGTACCCGCGAATTCGAGCAGATGGAAATGCAGTATTTTGTGCAGCCCGGCACGCACACCGAGCAGTTTGAATACTGGCGGCAGCAGCGTTTCCAATGGTTTTTGGATTTGGGCATGAACCCAGATTCTATCCGCTTCAAGCCGCACGACAAACTTGCGCACTACGCCGATGCTGCGGTGGATATTGAGTATAAATTCCCGTTTGGTTGGGGCGAAATTGAAGGCATTCACTCGCGCACGGATTTCGATTTGAAGCGGCACGAAGAATTTTCGAGCAAAAAATTGGAGTTCGTGGATACTGTTACGCGCGACCGTTTTGTGCCGTATGTGATTGAAACCTCCATCGGCGCGTCGCGTTCTTTTATGGCGTTTTTGTGCCATGCCTACAACGTTGAAACTGTTGGTGATGCCGAAGGCGAAGATGCAGAGCGCACGGTGCTAAAATTCCACCCGAAACTCGCACCCGTAAAAGCAGCCGTGCTGCCGCTTGTGAAGAAAGACGGTATGCCAGAATTTGCTGAGAAACTCTACCGCGATTTGCAGAAAAATTTCAACGTGCAGTACGACGAATCCGCCGCAATCGGTCGCCGCTACCGCCGTCAGGATGAGATTGGTACGCCGTTTTGCATCACGGTGGATGGTGAATCCTTGAAAGATAACACCGTTACTATTCGTGAGCGCGACACGATGCAGCAACACCGCATCAGCGTTGATTCCGTAAAGGAATATGTGATGAAATCGTTGTTGTAATACTACGTGCAAAGAGTAAGGCTCTTAACAAGTGAGGCTCTCAATTCTTATTGAGGGTCTCACTTAGCGCGTGAAAGTGTACAAATAAAAGTGAGAGCCTCACTCGGAAGTGAGACCCTCACGTAGTAACCAGTATATACGCGCCTTATAGCCTGTTTTGTCCAATTCCCTCTACCAAGTTTTGTTTTCCATGAATACACCTCCTTCACAAGAGCCGTCGTCGTTACTCTCTCCTTCCAATTCAGCACCTGCTGAGATACATCAACAAACACAAACACCGCATCAAAACTCGCTCCGCCACGATGTACTGCGCATTTTCGCGCTGCTCGTAAAAGAGCGTGTACTGATTGCCAGCATTACACTCGCAGCGATACTGTGTTCTGGCGTGATTGCATTTGTATTTATGCCAAATTGGTACGCTTCTGCTGTAAATGCTGTACCGGCAAAGCGCAGTGGCAGCGGTCTGGACGCGCTCACAGGCGGCTTGAGTTCTGCGTTGAAAGATGTGGGATTGTCGAAAATTGGCGGGCGCACAAGCGGCGAAAGTTACTCCTTCACGGTGCTGATGAATAGTCGGCGCATGAAGGATACGATTATTTCCATATACGGGCTGCATAAAGTCTTCAAGATGGACTCCACCGAGCGCATTGAGCTTCGTAAAGCATACGACGAGCGCATTTCGGTTTCCAACGAGACCGATGGGAATTACGTGATTACCGCTACGCACACCGACCGCCAAAAAGCGGCGGAGATTGCGATGAAAATTTTTGAATTGGCAAATTATTTTTCTGATGAAATTGCGCAAACTGAAGCAAAGACCGCACTCGGCATGATGGAACGTCGCTTTCAAATGAATGACTCCAGCCTCGCTGCCACACGCGACTCGCTCACGCGCTTCTCGCGCCGCTACAAGCTCTACGCGCCGCTCGACCAAGCAAAAGCTGCCGCCTCTGCGATTGCCGACCTTCGCGTACAGCAATACCGTCAGGAATTGGCAGTGGATATGGCAAAATCTATCTACGGCGACCAAGATGCCAGCACTGAGCTTCAGCGTAAGGCATTGTCGAAAATTAGCGAGCAAGCCTCTCGTGCCGAGAATCAGCCCGGACTTGTGGGGAATTTCGCGCTTGGTGCGAGTTCGGAAATTTCGCTGGAATACATGAGGTTGTATGCGGATTTGGAAGTATTTACCAAAATCAAAGCCTTCCTCATTCCGTCGCTGGAGCAGACACGTCAGGATTTGCAACGCCGCCAGCCATTTTTGATTATGCTCGACCCCGCCGTTCCTGCGGACAAAAAAGACAGCCCAAAACGCTCGCTGATTATTGGCAGCGCGGCACTTGGCGCACTTGTTTTGGCAATTGTATTTGTGATTCTCCGCGACCGCTACCATGCGCTGAAAGGCACATACCAAGCTCTTTGGAAGGAAGTACAGTAAGCCATGCAAGATATAACTCTGCGCGATACAACGCTTCTCGCTGTACGCCCCACCATTCCTGCGGTGGAGACGATTCGGCACAATGACGCAATTCCCAAAGACTCGCAGGAGTATTTTCTGCATACGGTTTTGCGTCCAATTTTGAAACTCCAGGATCCAGTATTGGTCAGCCTTTCTGCGCTTTTTCTTGCAAAATTTCGCAGCACATTTCTCCAAAAAACTCGCGCCGAGCAAGAAGCATTCCTCACAACAAGCATGAAAAAGGATGCTGCTCTGCGTTCCTTGCTGATTGGCGTGTGTGTTGGGCAATTTACCGCCGAAGAACTCCAGTATTACTCAGCTTCCGAGCATCAAGCGGAAATCAACAAACGCATTATCGAGCTTGCTGCCAAGCGCGTTTCCAACGCTTTGCCAGAGCTTATCGCACGTGGTAACATTTGAAGCGTAAACGGCTCAAGCCTTTGTTGTTCGTAACTCTTGAGGTCATTTGTCAGTGAACGCGGATGTGAGGACTTTTGAGGACTGGTCGGGACTCTGGCGCATTTTGAGAAAAAAAATCTTGCATCCTCTCCATCCCAAAAGTCCTCCAGTCCGCGTTTTTTCATCAAGGCTTGACCAGTTCCACCTGAGAATAATGCTTCTCAAAAAATTCATCGCACCAAAGGCAAACATTTTCCAATTCGCCTGCCCGCGCCCGCGCAAATGCTTCGCTCACACCGACAGATTCCCCCATGCGGTACGGGTCGCCATCGTTGATAGCTTGGAAAACCTCTGATTTTGCGACGCGCTTCAGAATATCCGTTACTTTCTCTTTTCGTGCGTCGCCCATCGGATACTTCGTTCCTGGACAGCATGGATTCACCTTCCAAAGCTGAATCGAAATTTCCTGCGGTAATTCTGTTCCACCCAAAAAGCCTTTTCCACCTGACAAAATCGCACAGAAGTTGTGATTGCCATCGCGTTTCCAGATGTTTTTCTCCATCGCCCGCCCACGCGCCCAGTTCCCGCCAAGCCACATCTCCTCAGTCGCGCCCCAGTATCCGAAGGTGAGTTTGTCAGGCTGTACATAGGTTTCTTTTTCGATAAGCGGTGCAGCATTTTCATCCGTCATGCCGCGTGATTTGAAAAGGTCGGCAAGTTTTGCAAGGCGTTCGCCCGCGTGTTTGTGATAGCGGTCAATGCTGGCAAGGTCTATGCGCGTAACGCCCAGACGCAAGATTTCATCAAGGATTTCGCCCGTCAATAAATCGCCGTTGGTTTGGAGCATAATCTGGGTACGGCTTCCGTACTTGTGTTGCAGTGCTTCCAATATCGGGTACAGTTTTTTGCGTTCGGCAAGCGGTTCCCCGCCTGATAGAATCAGCCTGTCCAGCGTGTCGGGCAGATTTGCGACAATTGCCAAACATTCCTCCAATTCCAAGCGTTCACCGCGTGGACCAGACAAATTATAGCAATGAGCGCAGGAATCGTTGCAAAGTTGCGTAAACACCCAATAAATGCTCTCGAAATGCTCAGGAGCAGGTGTGAAGCGGGTTTCAGGGCGTGATGAAGATGTTGCTGTGTTCATAGTCTTTTGAATAATTCTTGCATTCGTGAAGATTTGTGCAATTCGTGGATAATGTTATACGGAAACTTTGAACGTTTCCCAAAAATCAATTTCGCGCTGCAAGCCCAGTTCTGGTGCGGCAAGCAGCTCTTCGCGAGAGGAATACTGCTTGAGAACGCCACTGTGCATAGAAGCAATGCGGTCGCCCATGATGATGGCTTCTTTGAGGTCGTGCGTTACAAACAAAGCCGTGATGCGGTGTTCGGCGGCAAGTGATTTATAGAGCGTTTGCATGGCAACTCTGGTTTCACTATCCAGCGCGGCAAAAGGTTCGTCCAGCAGTAGCACCTTCGGGCGCACCACGACTGCCCGCGCAAAAGCAACACGCTGACGCTGCCCACCAGAGAGTTCGTGCGGGAATTTGCCTACATGCGCCGTTAAATCTATCTCGCGGAGAATGGATGCCACGCGCTCCTGTATTTCCGTGCTTTCCAGACGACGTACACGCAATCCAAAGGCGATATTTTCCCAAACGCTCAAATGCGGGAACAGAAGCGGCTCTTGGTAGAGATACACGCAAGAACGCGCCTCGGCGGGCGTTTCATTCAGGCGTTTGCTTTCAAGTGTGATGTTGCCTGCGTCTTCCTGCACCAAGCCCGCAATCACCTTGAGCAGCGTCGTTTTTCCGCAGCCAGAACGCCCCAAAATGCTCATTGTGGATTCGCACTCAAGCGTAAGACTGCATGAGCGCAAGATTTCTTGCGTTCCATACGATTTTTGAATGTGGTGAAGTTCGAGGAACATTTGGGAAAATTGAGATACGATGAAAGAACCTTGCTGAACTGAGCTTTGCTGAACTGAGAGCCGCAAGTAAACGTAGATTTGAGGACTCAAAAGGGTAGTGATAATGGCAAAAAGTCCTCGAAATCCTGATAGTCTGGGCTTCGTCCGCGTTCCAAATAATCATGTTGTCAGCGTTGCACCAGCAATCGTTTATTGAGAGCCATCATCGTTAGTGCTGGAAGCATGAGTATTGATGCGCTTACGGCGGCATAGTACGGATTTGCTTCGTTGATTGCGCTGTACACGAGCAATGGCAAGGTTTGTACGGCTCCGCCGCCGATAATCAGCGTCAAGCCGTATTGAAACCATGAGAGCAAAAATGTTTGAACAAGCGTGAGGAAAAGAAAACCACGTGCTTGCGGCATGAGTACACGCATCCAGACCTCACGCTGTCCTGCGCCGAGTGTGCGAGCGAGTTGCTCCAAGGCAAACACGTGTTCATTCCAGAAACTGCTCAATATAATCACCGCTAGAGCGCATCCGAACATCGTTTGTGCCAACAAAACACCCGCAACGGTACTTGCCAAGCCGAGTTTAATAAAAACAACATGCGCTAATGTGCTAAAAATAACGGGCGACATCGCAAAGGGCGCGTAGGCAAGCAGCATCAGGCATTCACGCTGCGCTACAATCGGACGCTGTGCAATGAAGCGGCTTGTGGCAAATCCTACAACGGTCGAAACAAGTGCAACACCGCATGAAATCACGACAGAAACACCAATACTTCGTAGCAAAACCGCATCGTGCAGCGCAGCAAACCAGTGTGCTGTGTGCCATTCCGCAGGCAGCATTTGCAGAGCTTCCCAGCGTTTCACAAACGACAACGCAAGAATATACGCCGCCGGAAACAGGCACGCAAGCGCAAAGAGGCTTGCAATCAAGCGACTGAGGACGCTCGTTCCCTTTATCCCTTTGCCTTTATTCGTCATCTTTTCACCTTCATTCCTTTCTGTACCACCGCCAGCACGATGACCGTATAGATGACCGCTATCACAAGTGCTTGCGGCTTTTCGGCAAGGTCAAACATGGCGTATTTCCTCTGCGCAAGCACCGAAAGCATCTGCGGCGATTGCAAGCCAAGCAGCAAGGGAATTTCATACGAACCCACAACGGCAACAAACAGCAGCGCAATATTCGCCCTTGCACGGCGCAACATCACGGGTGCGGTAATGCGCCAAAAACGCTGCGAGCGGCTTGCACCCAGTGTGGAAGCCAGTGATGTGAGTGCGGGTACGTTTTCGCTTTTGTGTAATTGTGCAAAGAGCAGTGCGAAAAATGGTGCCGCCGTGAGTGTGTGCGCAAGCACAATACCGATTCCAAGCGGGTCGTGGACGAGTGAGGGAAAATGTTCGAGAGAATCAATTACCCCAAAGCCTAGGAATAATCGCGCTCCCAGCCCGCCCCCCGAAAACACTTGCAAGACAAACAACGCGGCAACGGCGGCAGGTATCGCAAGCGGAATCTGCGCAATCGTCGCAAAAATGCCGCTTTGAAGACGTTCCCGCAGCGCGACACCTGTACATAAGCCACATCCAACGGTAATGAGCGTCGTCACGCTCGCAAGTGCGAAACTGAGGCTGAGAGAACGAAAAAACTCCGAAGAACTCAGCACATCTGCCCAATGCCGCACCGTTACGCCCTCGCTGAATAATCCAACTGCACCAACGCTGTACAGCAGCCCATACACGCTGCCCGCCACCATCGGCACGACGACAAGCACGGTGTAGAGCGCGATGGGAAGATAAGAGAAAATGCGTTTCTGTTTCATTGCGTTATTGCTCAATCATATTTTTCCGAAAATCAGCAAACAAGCGAATCATGTATTCTGGTGCGAGTTCCTGCAAGGCTTTCGCTTGAATATCTTCGCGGCGCGGTGAATACGTGCGTGAAGGAACATTTGCAAATCTTTCGCGCCATTCGGAAGGAAGTTTTTCCATTGCCAAGACCGTGCCGTCGCCCCAGATTTCGGGCGTAAACTTGCGTAATTGTGCTTCGGGCGAGATGAGGAAATTCACAACAACCATAGCAGGTGCTTTGCGAGCGGAATTGGCTGGAATGCCCATGTAGTGCGAGTTTTGAATCGTGCCGCCATCCAGCACAAATGCTCGTGCGGTTTTCGGGAACAAGCCCTGAAGCACCTTATTATCTACTTCGCCGTCGTTGTTGCTCATGGTAAAATCAATTTCACCCGATGCAAAAAGCTGGTGCATCTCCGCTACGCCGCTTGGATAGACGCGTCCGCGCTTCCATAGGTGCGGCTTGAGTTCTCGCAAATATGCCCAGAGTTCGCGCGATGTTTGCTCGTACAACGCTTGATTAAACGCGCCATTCAGCTTGCTTTGTCCGTCGGCATGTTTACCCGCAATATCAATCAGCAGTGCTTTCAAAAACGTCATTCCGGTAAAAAAATTATCGAAGGTGAAGCGTCCGGGATGAGCAATCACGTACTCTTTGAGTGTTTCGCGAGTGCGTGGCGGAGTGGGAGTGCGTAGCGAATCGTAGATAATTGCCATTTGTACATTTCCCCAAGGACATTCGTAGCCGTCTGTCGCTTGCTGAAAATCTCGACCAATAAATGGGTTTGCCGTGTCAATGTATTTTGCATTCGGCAAATTACCCGCAAACCGCTCCAATGCTTTGATTTGACGGAGTTGGTAAAACGTCTCGCCGTTAATCCATACGAGGTCTATGCTGCTTTCCGTTTTTCCAGCCTCACGCTCCGAAGCAATGAGCGAAACAAGCTGCGCACCTTGCCCGCTCAGGAGTTCCAGCGTGATATTGTAGCGTTGTTTGACCTCTGGAACAACATAATTTTTCATGTACGCATTGATGTATGGGTCGCCTTGCCACATCATAAGGCGCACGGTTACGCCGTTTGCGGCTTTTTCAATATCCTGCCAAGACTGGGCTTGTGCAGGTTTTTCCTGTGCTGGTTTTTCCTGCGCTGGTTTTTCCTGCGCTGGTTTTTCCTGCGCTGGTTTTGCGCAGGAAGCGAGGAATAGTGCGATGAAGAGGAGTAGTATATGTTTGCTCATAATTTTTATTTTTCACGAAAAAGGAACGCGGACGAGAGGACTTTTAGGATGAAGAGGACTCAAGCGGTGTTGGTTTGGTAAGCATTTGAATAGTGCGCTTTTTGCGGTCGTTCTCGAAACTGCGGCGTGCAAATTTTGCTTCAATGCCGAAATTCAGCACTAAACCGACTTCAATATCTGTTGCGCGTAAATAGTTCAGTAGTTGCGCCATATGGGCTTCTACAATTTGCGCACTTGCTTTCAGTTCCAACAATACCTTTTGCTCAACAAGAATATCTGCCCAATAGTCGCCAATTTCATGACCATCGTAAAAGACTTTAATTGCACACTGAGATTCAGCGTGCAAGCCCATTTTCTTCAACTCAAGGAGCAATGCCCGCTCATAGCATTTTTCAAGAAATCCATATCCTAAAACATTGTGAACATTGTAAAATGCTCGAATGATTTTTTGCGTGAGTTCATGGTGTTTCAGCTCATTTGTTTCCATGAAAATTGCCTTTCTGATTGTAGCAGTATTGGTTTATTTACAGTCTGTTTTTGAATATTTTAACGCGGACAAGAGGACTGAGAGGATATTGAGGATGTTGAAAATACTCATTCTTTCAAATATGGCAACGACTACACGTGCGTCCTCTGAATCCTGAAAGTCCTCCCGTCCGCGTTTGAATATTGTAACGCGGACAAGAGGACTGAGAGGATATTGAGGACGCAAAAATACTCAATTCTTTCCATACAAAGAACGACGGCACCGCGTCCTCTGAATCCTAAAAGTCCTCTCGTCCGCGTTTGAATATTGTAACGCGGACAAGAGGACTGAGAGGATGTGGAGGACGCAAAAATACTCAATTCTTTCCATAAATATCGTAACTGCACTGCGTCCTCTGAATCCTAAAAGTCCTCCCGTCCGCGTTTAAATTTTTCTTTACAAACTTACAACCTCACAATCTCAAAACACATATCGAACACCAAACTGGAACTGACGCGGCGGTCCAAAACTTTTTGCCTGAAACGCAGTACCGCCAACTTGAATTTGATTGCTCTGCGTCGCATTATTCGAGTAGCCGCTCACGTTGGCGGTGTTCAGCACGTTGAATACATCGGCGCGAATTTCCAAACGTCCCGTTCCGCCAAGTGCCAGATTGTATTGCAATCCCACATCTATCACCGACGACCACGCCAAACGCCCGCTATTACGCGATTCGCCTGGTGCGCGGTCGCTATTGCCTACGTAGGCATCGCCGAAGGCTTGTCCGTCGCCGTTCAGGTCGGTGGTGCCGTATCTGCGGGCATCGGGGATGTAGTTTATCGGCTGACCGCTTTGCGCCAAGAATGCGAGATTCAAACTAAAAGCCTCGCCAAGATACCACGTTCCGAAAGCATTGATAAGGTGCGTGCGGTCGTTGATGGATGGTCCCCACTCAGCATCGAAGCGGTTTGCGTCTTGTGCGCGGAAGTTAATATCATCGGTGTTGTTCTCGCTGCGAGAAAGTGTGTAGGAAAGGCGGAAGGAATACGCATCGTCGCCTTTGTCTTTCAGCACATTCAGCGTTGCCGCATAAAATCTACCTTGTCCCGCCGTTTCGGTAACGGTAATGCCACGCACTGCACCGCCCGCCACCGGCTGCACGGGGCGTGTTGCGTCGGCTTGTGCCTGTGTGCGCACAACGACGTTTGCAGGGGTAATTGGATATGAGGCTGGTGCGTTCAAATCCCGCGTAAAATAGAGGTTATCGGTGCGTGTGTGGATGAAATCAGTGAAGAAGAGCCATTTGTCGCTCAGTTGATATTGATACCCAAGCGTGTACTGTTGCGTCATGGGATTTTGATAGCCATTCGGATTCAAAATGCGCCGCTCGCCAAAGGACAAGCCTGCACGCTGTCCGAGCAAGGTTTCTGTGCTTGGAGCTTGGAGATAACGAAGGGAATTGCGCGAGCCGTCCAAATACGCACCCGCATTGCCGTCGAAGGTCATGCGAGAAATATCAGCATTTGCGGGCAAAATCCCTTTGTCTTTGAGCTGCTGCAACTGCCGTTTGAAGCCGTCGGACGTGGTGCTTTGCTGAAGCGCGTCGCTGTAAATTGCATACACAATTTTATCATAAAAAATGCCCGCTCCGCCGCGAAGGACGCTCCGCTCGTTCAGTTTGTAATTGAAACTGAAGCGCGGTGCAATGTTGTTCAGGTCGCCCTGTGTTGATGCGCCTTGCGAAAGATTATCGTAATCGTAGCGTAAGCCCAGCGTGAGGTTCAAATCGCTTGACACCGACCACAAATCCTCAGCATAGACCGAAAAAATTGTTTGATTCGCGCCATAGCTTTTTGCTTGAAGTTCGACGCTATAATCAATCACGCGCACGTCTGCTGGGATGTCCGTCGGAAGGAGATTCACGCCCTTGCCGCTTGCCGCCAGAGCGCGTTGTTGCGCACCCGTGAGGCGTACTTGATAATTTCCGTTTGCATTGCCGCCGCCAAACAGTCTGTGGTCGGTCGAAACAACCTCACCACCAAATTTCAAACGGTGATTCTCGGCTTGAATACTCACTTTGGGCTGAATGTGCAGCGTGGCTTGCTGCGAATCGAACACATAGCCCGGATGCCCAAGCACCGCCACGACTTGATTGGTGGAATCGTACACGACTGTTTGCGGGCTGTTCGGGTTATTTGCTCGCCCGTAGTTCCAGCGAAAGGTGCTGAATTGCGCGTTCAGTTCCGCACTCAGATTCCCGCTTGAATACACGTTTGTAAGCGCGATATTGAGTGAATTACGGTCTTGCGAATTACCCGCCGAGGGGAAAGTAACGCCGCCATCCAAGCCGCCACCTGCTCTCTGGACGTTTACCTGCCCCACATTCACGCGCAGTGCGGACTTCAGCGCATCGCTCCAGAGATAATCCAATTTTCCCGAAATGTACAAAAAGGTATTTGTTGCAGGAATTGTCCCCGACGCGCCTAATTGTGGCACGTTCAAGGCATTCGATTTCACATCTTGCGTGTATTCAGCGTTGAGATAGAAAAAGGCTTTGTCCTTCTGGAGCGCACCGCCCAAGCCAAATCCCGCCTGATGCCGCATGAAACCATCGCGCACGAGATTACCTGTCAAATCGCGTTGCAAATAATCAGCACTATCGCCCAGAAACCGCCCCGGACGGTACATGTAGAATGCCTCGCCCGAAAGCTCATTGCTACCAGAGCGCGTGGTCATGTTCACGATGCCGTTACCGCTTCTGCCGAATTCTGTGGAATAATTGTTTGTCAGCACGGTAATATCTTGCGTGAAGCCCGCAGGAATGGCGAATCGCTGCCCGCCCAAAAACTGCTCGTTGTTATCCAAACCATCAATCATGTAGTTGGTGTAGAGCGAGTTCGCGCCGTTAATGCTGACGTTAGGATTTTCGGGATAAAACCCCGTCGCTGGCGCAACATTCGGAAAACGGGCGAGAACCCGCGTCATATCTCGCGCTTCAATGGGAATTTGCTCAAGGTCGCGCCGTGAAAGCGTGGAAGACACTTCCGCATTCACCGTGTTAATTTGCGCCACACTACGGCTGGATTCTACCGAAACCGCATCGAGACTGGTTTCTTTCGTTGGTGTGAGAACAAGATTTACGCTGCGTTCAAAACTTGTGCGCAGAACAATATTCGCAATTTTTGAAGCACGAAAATTATCTGTCGCATCGGCGGACACGGTATATTTCCCTGCGGTGGAAAGCCCCGTAAAGCGCACCTTTCCTTGTGCATTGCTCTGAACTTGTGATTTGAAGCCAATATCGGCATTAGAAAGCGTTACAAGCGTGTTCGGAACAGGGGTTTTATCTGTTCCGTTTAGGACCGTAATTTCGAGGGAGATTTGTGCAAAAACGGCACTCACGGATGCCGTAATGGTAAGAAATGTAAGGAGTAATGCGGCTTTGAAGGTAGTATAAATGCTCATTGTACCTAAAAAATGATGAAGAAAATGATAACTCAGTCAAAGATACGAAAATTGGGTATGCTTCGGATTGCGATGCGATTCACAAGATGCGATTCACAATCCGAACTCTAATTGTACGACATAGGTTGTACAGCACAGGAAACCCACAAAACAAAAAAAGTTTCCAAAGTGAAACTTTCTCTTGACTGTTTCGTAGAATTTTGGTAGTTTGGAAACCAGATAAACGTTTTCAGTTTCCCTTAATGATTACAACAGTGGAACTCGAAGTAAAATCAAAAATCATCAACGCCTCGCGCGACCTCTTTTTTGAGTTTGGTCCCTCGCGGGTGAAAATGGAAGAAATCGCTGAGAAATTGGCGATGAGCAAAAAGACGCTCTACAAGCATTTCACCAGCAAAGACGAGGTTTTAAGCGCGGTACTGAATGCGTCGCATTGCGAAGTAGAAGCCTTGATGCAGAATTTCAAGCACTCGCTTTCTGCTGCCAACGACCAAGATTTTTTGGGGAATCTCTCCGAAGCTGGCAAACAAATGGCTGACCGCCTCACGCTTATGTGGCAATCACCGTTTTTGAAAGATATTCAGCGTTCCTATCCTGAATACTGGCTTGCCTTTACGCAGCGCAGACGAGCGGGAATTTTATCCATGTTTGAGATGATTTGCGAAGATGGAAAACGGCGCGGAATCTTGCGTGCAGAGCTAAATTATCATCTTTTTACCATGATGTACTTGGCGTGTATCGAAAACATCATGCACCCAACCGCAATGAACGACCTACAACTGAGTGGCGGCACGGTATTCCAGCAAACAATGGCAATTTTGTTTGGCGGCGTAATGACCGACAAAGGGCGTGAAATCAGCCAGCAATTCGAGCATTATTGGCTCACAATGCCGCAAAACGGGAACGGTACATTTTCTCACAATCACGCACACGCTTCAAACGTGAATTCCCACAACTAACACGATATTTCCGACGCTTCGCTGAATCAAATGTTGTTTTGAAGCGGCATTCAGCGATATTAGCTTTTGATAATGATTTTCCAAAATTCTCTTTATTTTCATATATGAAAACTCTTTTTTCATCTCTCGCGTTTGCGGCACTTACTTCGGCAAGCGCATTAACACTGGTTCCGCAGACATTTGCCCAAACTGCTCCCATAAACGCAAACAATCAAACCGCTCAGAAACTCCGTCTCACGCTGGATGAGGCAATCAAAATGGGCATGGGTTACAGCAAAACGCTTCACACCTCGCAGGTGAAAGTGGCGGCGGCTGAAGCAAGAATTGGCGAAGCAAATGCAGCAATGTTGCCATCGCTGGGCGTTTCGGCGAGCTATGCGCGATTGAGTGATATTCCCGCCGACCGTCAGTTTCGATTCAGCATTAATGCTTCGCAGTTTTTTGATTTTACCAAAGTAGATAGAGCATTGTTGATGAGTCCAGGCGTTGCGCCAACACTCGAAGCTATTCGTCAGGCAACCACGCCAACGCCACCAGTTCCGGGTGAAACACCACCACCAGCGTTCCCGATTGTGTTGGATAACGTTGCCTTTCAAGCAAATATCACCTATCCCGTGTTTACAGGCTTTCGCCTTGAAGCACAAAAAGCAGCCGCAGAATATAGCTCCCAAGCGGCGACACAGGATTTGATAAAAGATAAAATTGAAAC
Source organism: Ignavibacteria bacterium (assembly GCA_013298775.1). GTDB lineage: Bacteria > Bacteroidota > Ignavibacteria > Kapaibacteriales > UBA4661 > PH2015. The sequence goes on from JAAFIV010000009.1 coordinate 47,497, forward strand.
AGAATTTTCCATTAAAAACGCATATTGGACGCTCTACAAAGTGCGTGAATTGCAAAAGCTCACCGCAGAGACGATTGCACAAGTAACGGCGCGGTTGGGAGATGCTCAGAACCTGCTCAAAAGTGGGCTTTTGACCACCAATGACGTTCTGCGTTTGCAATTGCAACTTTCCAATGCAAAAATCACCAACATTGACGCAAATAACGCTGCTCGTTTGTCCGCCGTCTCGCTCAATAACACGCTTGGTTTGCCACTCGGTACAGAAGTAGAACTTGTTTCCACGATTGATTACAAGCCAGCTGAAGTTACCGATTACGAAAAAGCAATTCAACGCTCGTTGGAGTCGCGGGCAGAAGTAAGCGGCACACAGCTCCGCATCAAAGCGGCTGAAGAAGGCGTTCGTGCGGCACGTGGTGGCTTCTTGCCAACGCTCGCGCTTTCGGGTTCGGCATTGGAGGCAAATCCCAATCAGCGTTTCGTGGGTCGCCCTGCGGAATTTAACTTCTCATGGCAGCTTGCCGCGCAGCTTTCGTGGACAGTCTGGAACTGGAACACAAGTGGTTATCAAGTCGCGCAAGCCGAAGCGCAAGTCGCGCAAGCAGAAGACGCGCTTTCGATGCTGAAGGACGGTATCAAATTGGAAGTTACGCAGAATTACCTCACGCTTCAGCAATCCCGTGAAAAGGTCGCAGTAGCGCAGCAAGGCGTGGAGCAGGCAAATGAGAATTATCGCATTACCAACGAAAAATTCAAGAAAGGTCTCGCGCTTACGTCGGATTTGACCGATGCCGAGACGTTCCAATTGCAAGCAAAAGTTAATTACGTTTCGTCGGTTGTGGATTATGAAATTGCTCAGGCACGCTTGCAGAAAAGTATTGGCGAGCAGCCAGCTTTGGCTGGGAAATAAAAGCAACACATTATCACGAACCCTCTTCATCCGCTTGGAATGGTCATAGCAAATCCGATATACGATGTCGTGTTCAAACGCATGATGGAGAACGATAAAGTGGCAAAGTTCTTCATCGGAACGCTCTTGGAACAAACCATTGAAAGCGTCGAGGTGAAACCACAAGAATTCACCTACAATGATGAACTCGTTGGGCTTGCTGTTTTTCGGCTGGATTTCATTGCGACGATAAAAACCGATACGGGCGAAGTCAAAAAAATGTTGATTGAAATTCAAAAAGCGAAGAACCACATAGATTTGATGCGCTTTCGGAACTATCTCGCCGAGCAGTACAAGAAAGAGGATAGTGTTGATGAAGCGAAGGTAATTCTACCAATTACAACGATGTATATTTTAGGGTTTACTTTGCCAGAAATCTCGTCGCCGTGCATCAAAGTCGAGCGGAATTATCGGGATTTGGTGGATAAAAAAATCATCACGGGCAGGAGTGATTTTGTAGAAAAGCTGACGCACGATAGTTTTGTCGTGCAGGTGGGAAGAATCACGAATCGCTATCAGACACGGCTGGACAAGCTCCTCAGCATATTCGAGCAGACGAACTTTGTTGATGAGAGGAAGATAACGAAAGAATACCATCACGACGTGGATATTGATGAGCTAAAAATAGCAACGGATATTTTGCATCATTCGGGAACAAATCCAGAGGAGCGGAAGAAAATCGAAACCGAGCAGGAAGCATGGCGAACCGTGGATGCAATGACCGAAGGACTACGCCAGAAAGTGGAAGAGCAAGGTAGAGCCTTGACGGAAAAAGACCAAGCTCTGAGTGAAAAAGACCGACTCATTGCAGAGCTTCTCCGAAAACTGGAAGAAAAACAATCTTGAATTCAAACTATTTCAAATTTTATCGAAAAAAGGAAAACCGCCATGAAAGGCAAAATTATAGGCACGGCTGTAACAGTCGTCGCGCTTGGCTTAATCGTCATGACGCTGATGAACAACAAGGCTAAAAGCAAAGCAAAAGCTGAACAAAGCGAGATTTCAACGACCTTGCCCGTACAGGTGCAATCCGTCGCATACTCGCAATTACAGGAAGATTTGACGCTCGTCGGAACGGTGTTGGCGAATAATGAAGTAACCGTGATTTCAGAAACATCGGGGCGTATTAAGCAAGTAAGTATCAAGATTGGTGATAATGTTGGCGCAGGAACACTGCTCGTAGCGGTGGATGATGAGCTTCGCCAAGCGGCACTGCTTTCGGCGCAAGCAAATTACGATAAATCGAAAGCTGAATTTGACCGCATCGAAGCACTCGTGAAAGAGAATGCCGTTACTGCTTCGCAGATGGACGGTGTACGTTTGGGTTTGAAAGCTGCTGAGGCGCAACTTATCACGGCTCGTCGCCAAGCAAAAGATACTCGTGTAACTTCGCCCATCGCGGGACAAGTAACGGCGCGTCCTGTGGACATAGGCGCACAGTTGAACGTGGGTTCGCCTGTTGCGACGGTAGTGGATATTTCCAAGTTGAAAGTAAAAGTAAACGTTGCAGAAACCGAAGTGTTTAAGCTGAAAAATGGCGATAAAGTAAACATCACAACGGAGATTTATCCGAATGCAATCTTTGAAGGGCGCATTGCATCTATCTCCGCAAAGGGTGATGAAGCGCATACCTATCCCGTAGAAATTGCTCTTGCCAATAGCCGTGCAAATCCGCTTCGCGCTGGAATGTTTGCCCGTGCGACGTTTACTTCCGTCAAGCGTGATAAATACATTGCTATTCCGCGTGAAGCACTGGTTGGCAGCGTGAAAGATGCGCACGTGTACATCGTGGAAAACGGTACGACAGCTCGCTTGCGGACGGTTTCGGTTGGTGCGGAAGCAGATGGGAAATTGGCAATTATTCAGGGCTTGAAAGAAGGCGAAAATATTGTTACGACGGGGCAGAATAATTTGAAAGATGGCGCGACGGTTGCAGTGGTGAAGTAATAGACATTATGCAGATTAGGCTTCTTGGTATTGGCAACAGCGCAGATACTGGCTTCAGTGGCACAGACATTCTTGTCTGTGTTCTTCAACCGCAACCTGCGCCAATACTCACAGACAGGAATGTCTGTGCCACTACTGAAGAACAAAATCAACTAATCGTATAAAGTCTAATTATGATAACCGAACTCCTTGCCAAAGCGCAAGAAAACATCAAGTCCGCAGAGCTTTCGTTTGAAGGTGAATGCTACAATGCTTCGGCGAATCGGGCATATTATGCAGCGATTCATGCAGCCGCAGCCGCTATATTTCATGCGGGGTTGGATGTGAAAATTGACCACCGCGTTGTACTGTCCTTATTCGCTAATACGCTCATTAGCGCACGTAAAATGTACTCTTCGGAGTTAAAATCACATCTTTATGACTTGCAAAACGTCCGCAACATTGCTGACTATTCTACCAAAAGCGTCAGTAAAAAAGAGGCTTCAAAGCAACTTGCCTTAGCTCGCAAATTCGTTTCCCACATTCTCAATAAAATAAGTACGCCATGATACTTCAATTTTCAACAGCAATTCATCCAAGCTCAAAACCTATTGCAGAAGACTTTTTTGCAAAAGTACACACAGAATATCCGGAAATTTCCTTGCTAAGAATGTATGCTAGTCCGGAATATGACGATGATGTTTGGATGGAAGTCCTTGCGCCAATGAGCGAAGAGCGTGAGACAGAATTGAATAGTTTTGCAACATCGCTCGCGCTCGACATCCTCCTTGAGCATGGTTTTCAGGTAATGATGTTTATAGAAAACCCCACGCTTGTAGAAGCATAAAATCCCCTAAACCCCGCATAAAATCTACCACTCAAACTTCACCCTTTCACAGAGGAAATCGTCATGACAATGACAGAACTCGCCATCAAACGCCCCACGCTCGTGGTGGTCTTATTTTCGATATTCGGCGTTTTGGGCATCATGGGCTACATCCAGCTTAAATACGACCTTTTGCCGAAAATCAGCCCGCCGGTAGTCGTGATTACCACCATTTATCCGGGCGCAAGCCCCACCGAAGTAGAAACTAATGTCTCTAAAGTCGTGGAAGATGCTGTTTCGGGTATGGATAAAGTTTCTGCGATTCGCTCTACTTCTAGCGAAGGACGCTCAACAGTTATTATTGAATTGTCGCAGTCCGCGAATCTTGATTTTTCCTTGCAGGAAGCGCAGCGCAAAGTGAATCAAGTCTCGAATTTCCTTCCCAAAGATGCCCGCACACCAATCGTGGCGCGTGTGGCTCTGGATGAAATTCCGGTGATTCGCATGGGCGCAACGTCGAACTTGCCCAACCGTGAGTTTTACCAATTTATGAAAGACCAAGTGCAGCCGCGCTTCTCGAAGATTTCTGGTGTGGCGCAGGTTACGCTTGTCGGCGGCGAAGAGCGGCAAATCCGCATCAACCTGAATGCCGATAAAATCAGGTCGTTTGGGCTTTCGATTCCGCAGGTTGCGGGCATGATTAAGGCTTCTAACTTGGACTTCCCCACAGGTAAAGTCAAAGGCTCGGAAACGCAATATGTGGTGCGCCTTGCAGGGAAATTTACCTCGCTGGAAGAAATTAAAAGCATGGTGATTTCACGCACCCGCGCAGGTGGCGAAGTTCGCCTTGCTGATATTGCCGAAGTGCAGGACGGCGCACGCGAAATCTCCAGCATTAACCGCGTAAGCGGCATCACATCTATCGGTGTGCTTGTTACGAAGCAGTCCGACGCAAACTCCGTCGAAGTAAGTAAACTTGTTCGCAAAGAACTTGTCGAATCAGAAAAAGCATTTGCCGCGAAGAACCTGAAGTTTACTATCTCCCAAGACGGTTCGCTCTTCACAATTGACGCTGCCGATGCGGTGAAACACGACCTTGTTATCGCGGTTTTCCTCGTGGCAATCGTGATGATGCTTTTCTTGCACTCGCTTCGTTCCTCACTTATCGTCATGGTTGCTATTCCAACCTCGCTTATCAGCACGGTTGCTGGGATGTGGGCGTTTGGATTTTCGCTGAATTTGATGACGCTTCTCGCCATGTCGCTCGTGATTGGTATTCTCGTGGACGACTCGATTGTGGTCTTGGAGAATATCTACCGCCACTTGGAAATGGGCAAAGATAAGCGCAAAGCCGCATTGGAAGGGCGAAACGAGATTGGTTTTGCCGCACTTTCGATTACGATGGTGGATATTGTCGTCTTTGTACCCCTTGCGTTGTTGCCGGGCATTGTGGGCAATATCTTGCGGGAATTTGCGGTGGTTGTGGCAGTGTCCACCTTTTTCAGCTTGATTGTCTCTTTCACCGTAACGCCCGTGCTGGCTTCACGCTTTGCAAAGCATGAAAAAATGACCAACGATACGCTCATGGGACGCTTCGCACTGTGGTTTGAGAGCATTTTCGACTACATCACCTTGCAATACAAAAACCTACTTGTCTGGGCATTGGCGCACCGAAAAACAACGGTCTTGATAGTTGTCGTGATGCTTGTGGCTTCGATTTCGCTGATTCCGCTTGGTTTCATCGGTGCGGAATTTATTGCACAGGCGGACAGGGGCGAATTTGCTATTCAAATTGAACTTCCTCCGGGCGCGACCTTTGAGCAAACAAATCTCACAACGCTTACGGTGGAAAAAATTGTTTCAAAAATTCCCGAAGTACAACGCACATTCGTCAATGTCGGTGCGGCATCGTCAGGTTTTATCGGTGTTTTCGCCAATAATACTGCGGAAATCAACGTAACGCTCTTCCCAATGGACAGACGTGCGCGTTCGACCGATGACGTGATGTTCGACATCAAAAAACAAACTGCCGGAATCCCAGGCGTGAAGGTGCGTGCAAGCCCCATCGGTATTTTCGGTGGCGCGAATGAAGCACCAATTCAAATGGTTATCAATGGTACAAATTATGAGGATGTTGCAAAAGCATCCAAACTCATACGCGACATTGTGGCAGAAGTCCCCGGAACAGCCGATGTACGCTTGTCCGCAGAGGACGGTAAGCCCGAAACTCGTATCGAAATTGACCGCGCAAAACTTGCTGCCTTTGGATTGACCATCAATGACATCGGCGGCGCACTTCGCATCGCGCTCGCTGGCGACGACGACACGAAATTCCGCGATGGTAATACCGAATACACGATGCTCATTTCGCTTGACCAATTCGACCGCTCACGCCCAGAAAATCTGGGTTCGCTGACGTTTATCAATCCTCGCGGACAGATTATCGAATTGCAACAATTCGCAAAAATCACGCAAGCAGTTGGTCCTACGCAGCTTCAACGTGAGAACCGCAATAGCGCGATTACACTTTTTTCGCAGGTAGCGGGTCGCCCGTCGGGTTCGGTGGTGCAGGATGTGGATAAAGCATTGGCGGGTAAAATTCCGGCAACAGTAACGTATGCATACACGGGTAATCAGAAAAATCAAAATGACTCTTTCGCCAGCATGGGCATAGCGATTGCGATTGCGATTCTCTTCGTGTATTTCGTGATGGTCGCGCTGTACGATTCTTACGTGTATCCGTTTGTGGTGATGTTCTCGGTTCCAGTGGCGATTGTGGGCGCACTGCTCGCTCTCGCGCTTGCAAACAAGGCTCTGGGCATTTTCACGATGCTGGGAATGATTATGCTCATCGGCTTGGTAACGAAAAACGCGATTTTGATTGTGGACAGAACAAATCAAGTAAAAGAAGAGCAGGGACTTTCCAGCTACGACGCGCTCTTGGAGGCAGGGCAATTACGCCTTCGTCCGATTGTCATGACGACCGTAGCGATGATTGTCGGTATGCTCCCGATTGCCGTTGGTGGTGGCGCGGGCGGTGAGTGGAAGTCAGGCTTGGGATGGGCATTGATTGGCGGCCTCACCAGTTCTATGTTCCTCACGCTGATTCTTGTTCCCGTTGTGTATATCAAGTTCGACCATTGGCGCACGAGCGTTCCAGCGTTTTTGCGCCGCGTGTTCCGCATCAAACCTGAAGAGGAAGAGCATCACGCACCAGCAAAAGATATGCTGCCAGAAGGTTTCTCTGGAGGCATGGAAGGCGCACCAGCACTGCGTTCTGCATTGCAGGATAAGGATGCACAGTAAATTATTTTCCCCGTCAGGCGGTTGAGGAGTGCATGAACGCTGCCGTCTGGCGGGTGTTCTGCAAGCGGCCTACCCGCCAGACGGCTACGTCGCTTGTGATAACAGCCGCCTGACGGGAATACCCTAAAAATAAGAAATCCGCTACACAGCATAAATGCTTGCGTAGCGGATTTTTTTTGTCCCAATCTTTTGTGCAACGCACTAGGGATTATGAAGCAGTTTTTGTAAATTGAGCGCAGGAATTACCAATGTACCAACAAGCAAGGAACAGCAATGATTTTTGAAGGACTTCTTGAAAAACTCACGCAACAACAACAACGAGCAACATCTTCCTCAGAACGAGGTTTTCTCGCGCTTATCGGGGGAAATGAAGATAAACGCGATGCAAAAAAAGTCTTACGCACTGTCGCCACACTCCGCACCACGACGTGCGTTTCCGTGATTCCGACCGCAAGTATGTACGGACGTGAACTTGGCGAAGAATATGTTGATTTATTTCTCAAAATGAATGTTGGCATTACCAAAGGCTACGTGATTGATGCTCGCACCAAAGAAGATGTCATTGCAAAGCCAGAATACACCGCACATCTGGCTGAGTCCGACCTCATCTTTTTCACGGGAGGCGACCAAGTGCGCCTCGTCGAAGCATTCAAAAATACTGCCGCAATGAGCATGATTTACGACCGCTTCCTGCACGGTGCGACAATCGCCGGAACAAGTGCTGGTGCGGCTGCGGCAAGCAATCCGATGATTTACGACGGCGACGACGAAGCCTTTATGAAAGGCGCAGTGCAGCACACCGAAGGATTTGGCTTTTTGAAAACAATTACGATGGATACGCATTTTCTCCAACGCAGTCGCATTCCGCGCATAGCGCAGTTTCTCGCACAACGCGGCTCGGAATACGCCATTGGCTTAGATGAAGACACAGGCATCATTGTCTCCCCGCATGATGATACGTGTACCGTCTTTGGCAGTGCGATGGTTACATTTATGCAAAATAAAGGTATGAAATACACAGACTACGATGCCGTACGCAATGGCACACTGTACAGTGTTGATGGGCTTGGAATGAGTTTTTGTGCGGCAGGAACGAAATTCGACCTTGCAGCGTGGCAGGTTGTGGCTCCATAACGGAGTAGTAGCCCGTCAAATGTATTTGCAGAGGCACAGACAAGAGTGTCTGTGCTACTGAAGCCAGTATTTGCGGTAGGGCAGACACTCTTGTCTGCCGATTGAACATAATTTTGCTCACAACCTTCATTATTTCCTTTATTGTATGGAATTTCCCGACATGGAAGCCGCTTCGCAAGTGGACTTCAGCGTAAGCAAGTTTTATGCGTATGCGGGTCCGAATTATTACCTTGATACTGCCGCGCTGGTCTGCAATGTACATTGCCCACCGAGCGGGAACACGCTTGAATACTATACTCCCGATGTTGTTGCCGTGTTCCCGCATCTCGCTTCGCAAGCATTTGAGCGCGTGATAGACCTTTTTGCAGCAGTGGTGATGGAAACAATGCGCATGGATATTCACTTGCCACTCACACGCTTCTCAGTCAGCCCCGATGGCGATGACTACGTGCTTGCGGTGCAGTATTGGGATGAATACATTGCCGAAGACGCTGTACGCCTTGTGTCTGAATGGTTTCAGGCAATGGATGACGGAAAAACATTGGGGAGAGATGCGTTTAATTTTTCTCAGCAATTTGTCGCCTTGCAAAAACGATTTGACCGCACCACCTACGGCGGTCCGACGATTTCCTCTATCTTGGAAGCCGCACAAAAGCTCAATATTCCGTTCTCTTGGTTGCGCATCGAAGGCGATTTCCAATTTGGCTACGGCAAAAATCAAGTGCGCGGTCGCTCGACCGTTTTTCATACCGACGGCATCAAAGACACGGAATTCACTACGCAGAAAGACCAAGTAAAGAACTTCTTGCTGGAATGCGGCTTCCCAACTCCGCAGGGACGGAATTGCTTCACCAAAGAAGATATTACCGCCGAAGTGGAAGAACTCGGCTTCCCGCTTGTTGTGAAGCCGCTTGCCGGGCATAAAGGCGAAGGCGTAACCACCGACATCAAGACACTGGATGGCGCGATTGCGGCATATCAAGCAATCGTGGACTCTGCCGAAGAGCAAGGCGCGACCTTCGATGGTGCGCTCGTTGAGCAGCAAGTCTATGGTCTCGACCACCGTTTACTTGCTGTCAATGGTCGCTTTGCGGCAGCATTGTTGCGGGTTCCAGCGTATGTTGTGGGCGATGGCAGAAGTACCATCGAAGAGCTTATTGCCAAAGAAAATACGCGCCCTGAACGCAAGGATAATGCTCGCTCGCCACTAGCAAAAATTGAAGCCGATGACGGCTTGCTCGGCTACATCGCGCTGCAAGGCTTGACGCTGAAATCGGTGCCGAAAGAGAACGAACACGTGAATTTGCGCCGCGTTGCGAACATTTCTGCTGGCGGCGTTTCGGTGAATGTGAGCAACAACATTCATCCAGCAAATATTAAACTCGTGGAAGATATTGCGAAATTTTTCAAGGTAAACTGCATGGGAATTGATGTGTTGGCGCAAGACATCACCAAACCTTGGTCGGAAGGAAATTTTGCGATTATTGAAATCAACGCTGGACCAGGAATTTTTATGCACATTGCGCCCGCAGAAGGCGGCTCAATAGATGTCCCGACAATGATTCTGCGCTCGCATTTCCCTACGCCAGGCTCAGAGCGCGTTCCGATTATTGCTGGCAACGATGTGATTACGCCAGAATTCTGCACCGAACTCTACAAGCGTTTGTGCGCCATCAAGCCCGATATTGAGTTTGGCTCGCTGACCGAAGAAGGACTGTTTTTCAATGGAGAGTTTTTTTGCAACAATAAAAGCCACGAGAAAAACATTCAACTGCTCTTACGCAATCCCAAGCTCGATTTCGCCTGTATTCGCCACACCAAAGACACCATTTTTGATTACGGCACTGTCCACGAAGGCGCAGATATTGTTGTCTTGGAAGATGCTCATTATGCCGAAGTTATCTTGAAACGCGACACATTGCCCACGGGCGTAACAATCGAACTGCACAATGAGTATATCGCACTTCTCAGCACCAGCACCGAGCCGCGCCTCATCATGCTTCCGTCCGATGCACAGGCTTCCGCGCCACGCAATGCTGAAAAGCGCGAACAGGCTCTTTTGCAAGCAATAGAGCCACTTCTGGCGGGTTTACTTGCGAAAAATAGTTAAAAAAATGGTAACTGGTCAGGTATGTTGCAAAAATATCCACGAATCACACGAATTGACACGAATCAAGGACATAGTTTTTTGAAAAATAATTCGCTCAGACCTCCTGATTTGTGAGGATTCGTGCGATTCGTGGATGATTTTTCAAGACCTAAGTAGTTACAGAAAATCCTACGGCTGAGAAGTGCGGAAACGCTGCCGTAGTACGGGTTTCACGGTATGCAATTCTATCCTTGCCTGTTACTTTGCACTTTTCAGCCATCGGGCGCAAAAATGTCAATATTTATTTTTCGCAAAAACCATGCTCAAAGCCTCATTCTGCAACGCTTTTATACTTCTTGCATTCGTAACAATAAGCCTCCGCGCACAAGAAACCGCTCCCGCACAGCGTTCTCTTGTGCGCATCGGCATTTGGGGACACGCCGCGTGGCAGCAGCACCGAGCGCAGTTCACGGGCTTGATAAATGCTGGCTATCCGCAAGAGCCATACAGCGCAGAGCTTGTCAATATGCGCCTTTTAGCCAATCCTTTTCAATGGAGTGCGGGCGCACTTGGCGAAATTCCTGTGTGGGAAAGCGACAACGCATTGGGTGGAACGTCGGTGGGAGTAGCAGCACGGCTAGGCGCACAGACATTTGGCGCGACCTTTACTTCATCGCTAAATAATGTACCCATTGCTGGCTTGCCTGCACTGGGAGCAATGGATTTTACCCTGCAAACAAACGCCCTCTTTCTGAATGCCGAGCCGCTTCTCCAGTGGAAGTTTGCGCAGAATCGCGTGGCAATTATGGCGGGAATGCAGTTTGCGTCTCTCTTCCGCGAAACGACCGCGCAAAGCCGTCGCTTACGTGCTTCACAGCCAATTCCGCCCGAAATACGACAACCCATCGAAGACAGCGTTTCCGCTCTTCTTGGAAGCGGCGTATTTGGTCGTCCGATTGTTTCTTCTGTGGTCGCGGGCGTGTCGTGGGAAATACCACTAACCGCGAATGGCGCGTTATTGCTTGTTCCTGAGGCATTCTATACATTTGGCTTGAGCAATCTTAGCACGAATCTTCGCGCTGAGGAGAACCAATCGGCATTTTGGCGTTTGAGTACGCTCCGTGCGGGATTTGCGTTGAAATTTGCTCCTGAAAAACCACCAATTCCACCACCTGAGCCGCCCGCAACGCTAGAAAATACGCCATCGCCAGTTGCACAGCAAACACCACCACAAGCTGTTTCTGCACCTCCTCTATCATCTACAAAAGGAGAACCAGAGCCGCCGCTTCGCGTTAAAATTGCCGCCATCGAAGGCGTAGAGCCGGATGGGAGACGCGCCGCCGTTCAAAAGGTGCGTGTGGAGGAGTTTCTTGGTTCGTCGTCGCGGTTTTTGCTGCCGTACATCTTTTTTCAGGAGCAATCTGCCACGCTGCCGGAACGCTACAAGTCCGTCAGCGTACAAGAACGCAGCACGTTCACGCCTGAAAAGCTCATAGATGCGAGCTTCGTGAAAGACCACGAATTGGACGTGTATTATCATTTGCTGAATATCGTTGGCTATCGGATGCGGAAATATCCTGCGGCACGCCTCACGCTGACGGGCTACACCGATATTGCCGCCGAAAGTGCTGATAAAACCTCTGATAAAACCTCTGATAAAACCTTGAGCCTGCGCCGTGCTGAGGCGGTGAAAGAGTATTTGATGCGCGTCTGGGAAATTCCCGCAAGCCGCATCACAACTAAGTCTGGCGGTGCGCGTGGTTTGGCGGAAACGATTGACGCAGAAGAAAACCGCCTCGTGGAAATGCAAGCCACCACGCCAGAAATTTTCGACGAACTCCGCTACGACTATACCTTGCGCACCGTGCAGCCCGCAAAGCTGGAAATCACGCCCGACATCGCCGCACCAAAAGGGCTTGCCGCATGGACGCTGAAGATTGATGAGCTTGGCGTACCTTCTGCTTCCGTACCAACAACGCTCCAAAGCTACGAAGGGCGCATCGTTCCAAGTGTGATTTCATCAGGGATGCAACGCCTTTTTGCAGACACTTCGCCAAGCGCGGACTCGCTCTCCATCACTCTCAGAGCAAGAGACAATGCGGCTTCTGCGGGAAGCGACGCAAAAACGCTGGGGATTGAGTATCTGAGCATCGCCGAGAAGCAGCGCAAAAACTCGCCTGACGTGCGCGTGGGGACGTACTGGGTGTTTTGTTTTAATCTGAACTCGAAGCAAATTCTTGTGGATGAGCGCGTACGCCGTGCGGTGCAGGGCATTACTGCGTTGGTTACGCCGGGCGCGAGCGTCGAAATTACGGGCTATTCCGACACGCGCGGCGACCTCACCAAAAACCGCAAACTCTCCGACGACCGCGCCGAAGCGGTGTTGCAGCTTTTGCGCTCACCGCTTCTACGTGTGCCGTCATCGAAAATTGCTAACGTCGAAGGCAAGGGCGAATCGGTCTTTTACGACAATGATTTGCCCGAAGGTCGCTTCTACAATCGCTTTGTGCGCGTGGATGTGCGCACGCCTGTCATGAAGAAGCGGTAGGGGTTGTGGTCGGTTTTTTCTTGGAGAACATCACGAGAGAAGGCGTATCTTTGCAGGGAAAATCACAAGGAAAAACACTCTTCAAGCGAAGATGAGGACAAATGTTTGAAAATATTCGCATCGAAGCAGAGCGCGGCGCACCCGAACACTACACGAGTACAGGAAGCGTGTATTTTCGCGGCGTTGAACTTCAGAAACTGCATACATGGACAGGACTTTTGGCAGACAACTTTGCGCCAAGCAACTTGCCATTCGCTATTTTGCTGAACTCGAAAGAAAATGTTGAGGAGGAATTTCAAGAAGCCAGTGTAGACGGAAAGTATTTTGGAGGTGAGCAGCCAAGCATACATCTGTGTTATGACGACCTGAATGGGTATGCGCGAGCGGTGTTCTGGCACGAATATGGGCATCATCTCTGGTTTTCGCTCAATGTAGAACTCAAGGCAGAGTGGAGAGAACTTGAACGGTTGATGCCGTCGAACAGTTCCTATCAGAAAGCATCAGCCCTTGACGAATTTGCAGGAACACCATATCTGACGCTGCCAAAAGAACTCTGGGCGCGATTATTTTGTCAATATATGTTGATTCAGGTAGGCGACCATGAGGCGTGGAGCGGTCTTGCGCAATTCCCCGAAGTATTTTGGACGTTGGAGGATATTCGTCAGTTTGCATCAGCGATTGATGCGATATTGCGAAAACTGCAATTTATCGTGCGCGTCCAAGCTGGACGGTAAGTGCTTTATGCCACGCATCAATCTCTGAAAGACCATACAAATTGATAGCTTTTTCTTGCAATGCTTGGTAAGTTTCGGTGTCCATAATAGCACGAATCTGCTCTTTGGTGCGGATACCTTCCCAGCGCGGTGCAAGCTCTTCGGCGAGAGCATCAAGTTTTTTACTTTCAACGACCATAGCAACACCTTCAGCAACAGTGTGATACAAGAGCATTTACCCGCAAAATGTAGTCAATTTTATGACCATTTCCAATGAAAACATTCTTGGTATGCAACCCTACACCATTATCCAAACCCCGCAAGCAGGCGTTCTGACGCTTGTTGTGCCACGCGAACTTGAGGGAAAACGCCTTCTTGTTACCATCACCGAAAGCGCGTCCAGCGAAGCAGTGTCCGCAAATCCTAATGCAGAACTTTTGAGCATTTTACGTTCCGCTCCTGTTTTGAGCGAAGAAGATATGACGGGACTTTCCGAAGTTCGCGCCCATCTCAATGAGTGGAGAAGCGAATGATTCTGCTGGATACAAGCGTTTTGATTGAAGCTCTGCGCACGAAAAACAAGCAAGCAACCATGCTCTACGCACTGGCATCTCGTGGCGATGGGTTGGCAGTTTCGAGCATAACGGTTTATGAATTTCGTAATGGCATAACCCCAGTAAATCAGGCACTTTGCGAACAAGTTCTGAAGAGCATGGAGACTGTTTCCTTTGATGATAATGCGGCTCAGATTGCTTCCACGATTTATCGCGCACTCAAGTCTCAGCATAACCTGATTGATATTGCCGATATTCTCATCGCAGCGACGGCAATGGCGCACGACGCGTCTCTTGCAACCCTCAATACGCGCCATTTTCAGCGTATTGTAGGACTTACTCTTGCTACACTCTAAACAACTTGATGTGTGCAATTCACAACAACCAACGACCCTTTTTCCTTGACAATTATGCCTTCCTCTTCTTCCTTCTCGCGCCTTCTGGGGCGTGCTGCCGATAATATCTCATATATACTCGCTTGCGTGGCATTGTTACTTTCCTGCTCCTACGCTTCCTTTGCACAGCAACAAGCTCTAGACTCGCTGCGCTGGCAACCCACAAAGGGCGTGGAGGGCGGCAATGTCTCCGACCTTGTGAGTGCAGGCTCTCGGCTATATGCTTCGACTGATATTGGTATTTTTCGCTCCGATAACGAAGGCAATTCGTGGACATTGTTGCCCAATGATGTCATCAATAGACCTGTTCGTCTGGCAGCAAAAGGAACGGATGTGTACGCTTACGTGTCCGTCTCAACGATAGATTTTTCGCCACTGCTCCGTTTTTCACCTAATCAAGGGGAAAGTGGTGTCCTCCGCTCGCGTGATGGTGGTATGACGTGGCAGCCCGTTGGAACGGGCGTATTGTCGAATATTACACAAATCCTCACGACCGACAACGCCATCTTTGCCGTGAAAAGTACACGTTTGCCGCTGGTAAGTGGAGTTGCCAATGCGACACAAACCATTTTTCGCTCGACTGACGATGGCGCGACATGGCAGCAAATACGTTCATTGGAGAATGTCGTCATAAACTGGAGACCAAACGGCAGTACCGTATATGCTTTTACAGCAACACAAACCATTGCTGCCAATGGTCGGACGCTGGTAGCTGTTGCTCAGGGGCAAGGCATTCTGCGCTCTGAGGATAATGGTACGACATGGCAGAATGTTAGTTCTATGACCGCTTCGGCGTACTATACTTCCATTATGCAGGCAAATAATCAGTTCTTTGTTACCGAAAAAACATCAAACAATTCTACTCAGGGCGTTCGCATTTTTCGTTCATCCGATGGCGGAAAAACCTGGCTTCTTGCTCCGTCGTCCTCTGGGCTTTCATATGCACAATTTTCGCATATGATATCTCTTGGGTCTGTACTCTTTGCCGTTGCGTCTAATATCTTCAACCTTCCTTCTACCTTCAATGTATTTTACCGTCACGAAAATATTTTACGTTCCACAGACAACGGCGCATCATGGAGTAGCACTACGGCACTGAACCTTGAGTTTGGTGCTTTTGCACGGTGCGTTACGGTAATAGGTCCAAGAGTACTTCTTGGAACAGATGTTATGGGCATTCTTCGCCCTATCAACATTGGTATGTCGTGGGAACGATTAAACACAGGACTCCTGAATGCTTATCACAAGCGGGGTACTGCTAATACGTTGGGCGCATTTAATGTACGCGGAACAACCCTTTATGCGCAAACAGCGCATGGAGTATGGAAGACTGATGATAAAGGAGAAACATGGATAGAGATTGTTACACCAGAGGGGCGGGAGGGTCTTTTTGGCTCTTTCGCTACGTTTGGTCGAGGATTTACAACTTCTCATCTGCAAACGGATAATGTTAAATTTGCTGTTGCTGTGCAGGGACAATTTAGCTGGGATGACCTCAAACGCTCTCTCGACGGTGGAAAAACGTGGAGAACGATTGTCGATGCGGGAGAACTTACTAATCCTCTTAGCCTTTCTGTGAACGCTCGTATAGAAACGTTTGCAGCTCAAAATCCACAGATATTGTATGTTGGGGTACGAGAATTAACATCGGGAAGCTTTGGCGGTGGTGCTACTTCCGTTCCATCACTATTCGCCTCTGCATCTGGTGGTGGATCTTTTACATCAGGTAGTTCGCGATTTGAGCTGTACCGCTCGACAAATGGCGGAGCAACATGGGCAAAAGCGCAGAAAATCAATGATTTGGGCATAGATATTCTTTATGCAACTGAATCTGAAGTATATGCTATTTTGAATAGTAATAGGCGTATCTATCGTTCTACGGATAATGGAAGCACATGGAAAAGCATAGCATCACAGACCGTATTTGCCCCAAATCAGATGTATGATGGAATACCCTTTATCAATGACTTTATTATCAATAATAATGTTTTCTATATCGCATCAAGTACAGGGGTGTATTACAGCACAGATAAAGGAGGTACATTTCGCCCAATTAATACAGGGTTACCAATGCGTACAGGTTCGCCTATGCAGGTTTCTGCACTTGCAGTATTAGGAAGTACTATATTTGCCGCAACAGAGAATAGTGTGTACCGTGCCGCACTTCCGCCTACATTCTTTACCACCCCGCAACAAATCTCGCTCGGCGGCACTCTCTTCAATGGAATAACAACAGGCGCGACCTTCACCGTAGAAGGGACAAATGTAGCTCAACCCATCAGCATCACCGCCCCTTCAGGCATTCTTTTGTATAATCCAAGCACCCGAACATGGGGGCAATCGCTGACGATACCAAGCAATGGTGCGGAGGTTGTGAATCAGCGCGTAGCGGTGCGTTTAGATTCCTCCCGCGTGGGCTTGGTCGGGAGAATCGGCACGGTTGGGCAGCAAGCATTTATCAGCGTTTCAAGCGGGAGTCTTTCTGCGCCCGTTGAGGTAAGCGGGAACGTTCAAGAGCCGCCATTTCTCAGCGTCCAGCCGAGTGCGCTTGATTTCGGCACAGCACGTCTGGGAAACGCCTCGCCGTTCACTCTTCCTTTGCAGCGTTCCTACACAATTACGGGAACGAATCTCTCTGAAACCCTCGTCATTACTGCGCCGGACGGTATGCAGCTTTTCGACACCGTGAGCAGGTCGTGGCAGCAAACGCTCCGCTTCCCGCTTGCACTCATGCCCTTTGCAGCAAATTTCCGCACAACGCTCCAAGCCCGCATGGATTCTTCGCGTTTGGGTACTATCGCCGCGCCCATTCTTCACCGAAGCGGCTCTGCGCAAGTATCAGTGGGCGTTTCAGGGGCGGTTATTCCGCTTCCTGAGCTTCAGGTCTCGCGCCAAAGCCTTCCCGCTTTCCCTGATGTGATTCTTGGCGACCCTGCTCTAACGCAGCAATACAGCGTTTCTGGCACCAACCTCGCCGCACCCGTCGCAATCACCGCTCCCGAAGGCATTCTCCTGTTCAATGCCGCAACTTCAACATGGACGCGAACACTCACATTTGCCCCAAGCCAGGCAGGAAGCCTAATGCAAACTATCTCCGTGCGTTTGGATTCCTCGCAAATTCGCAGTATTGTGAATCAAGAAATTATCCACCAAAGCACGGGAACACAAGCAACGGTGCGTGTAAGCGGCGCAGTTGTCCCACTTTTCCTACCAATGGGCGCAGAAACGACGCTGGAACTGCGTCTCGCCATGCCACGCCAAACACCCTTTCTCATACGCGACACCGCACGAGTACAGCTTTGGCTGAAGGAGTCGCGCTTGCTCACACCGCGCCTTATTGCTCGCTTTGTGAAAAATCTTCGCGTTACACTGAAGCTCGACACCAACAATTTCAACGTCGTAGGTTTTGCCACACCCGCAAGCATTCGTGCGGTCTCCCAGCCTTCACCGCGCACGTCATCGCTCACAACATTCACCATTGAGCGCATAGACACAAGCACCACGCGGGAAATGCTCCTCGCCGAACTCCTCTTACAAGCGGCTGTTGGTGCGACAACGACCAACACCATTCGCACTGCGCAGCCCACCGAATGGCTTGGGAATGCGACAGCAAACACAACACGCATCACGTGGGCAACAGATTCCCTACGCTTGGAAATACGACCCCTTTTCGCGCCGCGCCGTCAGAATTCGCTTGCAGCTGTTGTCGCACCTAATCCGTCGAGTGGTGAGGTAGAACTCCGCTACACGCTTTCGCCCACAATGCAAGGCGCGGAGCCGCTGACGCTCGTTGTGAGCGATATGGCGGGGCGCGTCGTCCACGAGCAAGAATTAGGCAAGCGAAAAACAGGCGAGGCGCAGCGAGAAACCGTGCTGTTACGCGGTCTGGCGGCTGCTTCGTATCAAGTAATGCTGGTTGCGCCGTCGGAAGTATTGCATGGGCGCGTTGATATTGTGCGGTGAGAGAGAAAGTCCATACATTTCCCGCCCAAGTTTTGCAAGCGATTGTCCGCCGGACGGCTACTGTGCTTGTGATAACAGCTGCTTGGGCGGGATAAGTACCAAAAATAACTGGTCAGGTACTATCCCGTCGGGCGGTTTCTTGACTGTCCGGCGGGTTCTTTGCTCGGTAAAGCGTCCCGCGTACACTCGCCGGACGGCTACTGCTCTTGTGATAACAGCCGCCCGACGAGAAGAACCTGACCAGCTACAAAATATTTACCAAGAATGAATTCTAATCGCATACAACCAATGACTTCACGCACAGCGATTCCGCCCCGCGCATTGAGTGTGATACTTTTTATCACGCTCATTGTAAGTTCATGCCGCTACGACTCCCAACCCGAGCGTTTACGCCGCTTTGCGCAAGCCTCCACGAGTGCGCCCGTGAATGAACAACGCGCCAGCGAGCAAATATCCGCCAAGCCAAGCACTCCGCCGCTTACGGCAAAGGAACAGCTTGCGGCGGATGCGATTGATACCATTCCGCTTGCAACGCACCGTGCCGTGATTCGCACTTCCGAAGGCGCGTTCACGCTGCATTTGTACGGAAAAGATGCTCCGAAAACGGTGGAGAATTTTATCAAACTTGCCGAACGGAAATTCTATCGCGGTATTCTTATTCATCGCATTGCAAAAGATTTTGTCGTGCAGATGGGCGACCCCAAAACGAAAGACAAACGCAAGCGCGATGAGTGGGGAAGCGGCGGCGAAAGCGCGTCGGGCGAAGGGTTTGAAACGGAAGTCAATTCCGACGCGCCAAGCGTGAAACGCGGCTATCGGCGCGGGGTTGTGGCAATGGCAAATCGTGGTGGCGAGACAAATACAAGCCAGTTTTTCATTTGCCTGCGCGACATTCCGAATTTACCGCTTCGTTCCAGCATTTTCGGTGATGTTGCAAGCGGCATGGCAACGCTAGACAGCATCGCAGCACAAGCAATTACGCCTGTTCTCAGCAGCACGGATGGTCGTCCGCAAAAGCCGATAACGATTCTTTCGGTGAGCGTGAGTGCGATTGTGCCTGTGCCATAGGTTGGTAGCGTTGTCTTGTCTATAAAACGTGGAAAAGAAAACGTATGCCATATTGAGCAAAAAGTGTAAATTCGTGGCTGTTGTATTTTTATTAACCGTTGCGCACGTACTCACGCGCTTTCCACTGCGCTTTGGGCGCAGATTGCTATCGCCACATTGCTATCGCATTTTGCTATGAATCTTAGCGATATTAGCCAGCCCATTCAGCCTTATATGAGCGATTTTGACGAAGTTTTTAAGCGTCAGATGCGTTCTAATGTGCTGTTGCTGGATACAGTCGTGCGGTATTTGCTGCGCCAACGCGGCAAGCGTGTCCGACCAATGCTGGTGATGCTGAGTGCTGCTGTGTGCGGCGAAGTGAGCCAGCGCACGTACATTGGCGCGAGCATGGTGGAACTGCTGCACACGGCTTCTCTCGCGCACGACGACGTGGTGGATGAATCCTACGAGCGGCGTGGAATGGCGAGTATCAACGCGATTTGGAAAAGCAAAGTTGCCGTTCTCTTTGGTGATTACTTGCTTTCACGCGGTTTGCTGATTGCGGTGGAAAATGAAGAATACAATTTTTTGAAAATTACGAGTAATGCCGTGCGCCGCATGAGCGAGGGCGAACTCTTGCAAATCCAGAAAACACGCCAGCTTGACATGGACGAAGCCACGTACTTTCGGATTATTTCCGATAAAACTGCCTCGCTGATTTCCTCCTGTTGCGAAATTGGTGCCTCCAGTGCCTCGTCCGACCCCGCGCACCAAGCAGCGATGCGGGAATACGGCGAACTTATTGGCTGTGTTTTTCAAATTCGCGATGATATTTTTGATTATTCGGGCGGGAATTCGTTAATTGGCAAACCAAGCGGTAACGACGTGCAAGAAAAGAAACTCACGCTCCCCCTTGTCTATGCGTTTTCGCAAGCAACGAAGAGCGAATCCAAAGAAATGCTCAGGCTTATCAAAGGCAAAAGCTCAAAAAAAGAAGTGCGCACGGTGATAGATTTTGTGCGAAAATATAAGGGAATTGAGTACGCCGAACAGAAAGCCCGCGACCTTTTGGAACAAGCAAAAAATACACTGACTATTTTCCCGGATTCTCCGGCAAAAACCTCCCTCCTCCGCTTTGCGGATTATTCGCTCCAACGCTCGGCATAACGCCAGTTGTGCAGCGAACCCCACCCCGTTCTTGAAGAAGTGCAGCATCTTCGACAAGAACAAGGGTTATGTACACGAGCAGCATCGTTTGCATAGCCATTTCAATTCACGCTTGCCGCATGGAATCTTGTGAAAGATGCCGGTGCGGTCATGGTTCAACGCATAAAGAGGATATCTATGAGCGTTTCCGTCACATTTGCCGTCAAGGCACAACAACTCTTAGAGGAAGGCAATCCGAACGAGGCAATTCAGCTTTGCAAGCAAGGATTGGACACCTTTCCCAACTACGTTACCGCCTATCTCATTCTGGCGCGTGCGTGTATTGCCGTTGGCGATTACATTGCCGCAGAAGAAGCATTGGAGCGGGGTTTGCAAAAATCTCCGCGCTCGAATACTGCCCGCACCCTGCGGAAAGAAGTGCAATACGCCCTCCGCTTCAAAACAAAAAATTCTCCCTCTGGCGGCTCCTCGCAGAACGATAACGGAGAGCGAGATTCTTCCTCGTCCTCTGGCGTTCCAAGCGGCTTGCAGACTGCCTTAGCGGAAGTGTCGGCTGCCGCAAGTTTGATTCAAGAAGGGCGCGACATTCCCGATGAACAAGCGGAAAAGACGCTTGGGAACTACTTGCGCATTATCGAGACCGATAAAAGCTCGCCAGAGCAGCACACGTCCTATCGGTCGAATAATTTACGGCTCATTCCGGGGCTTGAATTTACGCCGCTTCGCGTGGAAACCTCGCCAAACATGGCTTCGCAACAACGCGCCACGCAGCAACGCAACAGCAACGTTCCCGAACCGCCGCCGCTCACCGAGTTTGCCGAGTGGGAACAGTACCAATCCTCGCTGCGCAATGAAACTGCCGTCGAATTGCCGCTCCATGCCGAAACAGGCGAACTCCTGAAACCGCTTACAGGCTACTCGCGTCCGCCGATGCCCGTTTCGCGCTTTAGTATTCGTGAAATTGAGTCATTGCCAAGCGTGGAAGGCGCGGAACGTGGTGCTGAGGGCGAAAGCGACATTGATAACCTTGCTGCCCGCCTCATGCAAGCCCAAATGCCTGACGTGAACGAGCTGTTGCAACGTCCCACCGAAATACCGCAGTATTTGCAAGACAACGCTGGCGAAACCGTCAGCAACGAGCAGCCCAGCGCAGGAACGGTGATTGTCAGCGAAACAATGGCGAAAATTTATGAAGCGCAGGGCGCATTAAATCAAGCGTTGTTCGCATATCAGTCGCTGGAGAATGAAGCAAAATCGCAGAGCAATGAAGAAAAAATGCGCTTCTACGCCGAGCGTGTTCATGCCGTCCAAGCGCGTATTCATGCGACAATGGGGTGAGAAAAAGGATGAAGTATGAAATCTGAAGTATGAAGTTTTGGTAACGAGACAATCGCTCACAATGCAGATATACTCAGGCTTTGTGCTGGTACAGATGTGCTTGTGGAACAATAGATTAGGACTTTCGCAAACGGCGCAGACAAGAGTGTCTGCGCTACCATGTAGGCTTCGGTAGGGCAGACACTCTTGTCTGCCCCATGACGTGAGCCTTTGGCGAAAGTCCTCAGATTGTTATGTTTTCCAACGCCAAATTTCATCCTTCATCCCTCAGATTTCATCCTTTCTTATGTTCAAGCGTCTTCTCTCCTTTGCAGCCCGCATGATTCTTGGGTTTCTGTTGTTATCGGTGCTGGGAGTGATATTCTTCCGTTTCGTGCCATTTCCAGGAACACCACTCATGCTGATTCGCTTGGTAGGAGGCGGGTTTGAGGGGAAATGGGTTGGGTTGGATTATCGGTGGAAATCATTGGACGAAATTTCTCCCACGATGATTCGCGCAGTTATTGCCTCCGAAGATGCACGATTCCTTATGCATAGCGGTATTGATTGGGATGCCGTCAGTGAAGCCCAACGCCGCAACGAGCGCATTGAAAAGCTCTACACAGCAGGTAAAATCAAGAAAAAGCGGCTCTATGGCGCAAGCACGATTACGATGCAAACCGCTAAAAATGCGTTTCTTTTTCCCTCGCGCACGTACTTCCGCAAGGCTCTGGAAGCATATTTCACCTACTTGATTGAATTTCTCTGGGGCAAGCGGCGCATTGTGGAGGTGTATGTGAATATCATCGAAATGGGTAATGGCATTTATGGCGTGGAAGCCGCAGCACAGCGACATTTCGGTAAGCCCGCCGCCCGTCTCACCGCACAGGAAGCCGCCCTCATAACGGCAGTCCTCCCAAACCCGCGTAAATGGTCGCCCGCGCAACCAAGCGGGTATATTCGCCGCAAAGCTGCTACCATTCAAGCGCGTATGAGCGGTGTAGCGGTTCCGCAATAAAGCAAATAGGCGCAAAACGTTGTCAAATTCGCCCCCTTGACAAAGGGGGAACGGGGGATTAAACGGTTCAACACCGCTTCAAATCTACTCGTTGCGCATGGTAAATCCCCCGTTCCCCCTTTATCAAGGGGGCAAATGAGTGAAATTGCCGTAAAACCTGAATAGTAGCTGTTTCTCTCCATTTATCGAAAGAATTGTTGTGAATACCGAGCATTCTCCCCAGCAACCCTCCGCATCGGCACAAAATCAAGCCGTGAAGAAATTGTACACCCAGCGCGACCGCGTTGTCAAGGCTATTTCAGAGGATGGCTTTTTCCGTTTAGCGGCAGTGCGCAACACCAAATGCGCACAAACAGCACAGGAAAAGCATAACCTCAGCCCGCTTGCCGCCGTGCTTCTGGGACGCGCCATGTCTGCGGCAACGCTTCTTTCAGCATTTCTGAAGCAGGAAGAGCGCGTTATCCTTGATTTTGCGGGCAATGGTCCGGTTGGAAAAGTTTTTGCCGAAGCAATGGAACTCGGCGAAGTGCGCGGGTACGTGCAAAACCCAGACTGTGTGCTGGATTTCGCCGCGCCCAACATGAAACTCACCGATGGGCTTGGTATCGGGCTTTTGAAGGTAACGAAAATTTTGTACGACAGCTACGAACCTGTGTTGGGCGTGGTAGAGCTGCACACAAGCGATATTACTACCGATGTGGCGTATTACCTCACACAATCCGAGCAAATTCCTTCTGCCGTGTTGCTGGACGTAAGCATTAACGCCGAAGGCAAAGTAGAGCAATCTGGCGGACTTATGGTACAAGCAATGCCGGGCGCGTCGGATGCAGCAATTGCGCAAATGCACGAGTCGCTCATAAAAGTGCAACACTTGACCGAAATGCTCGGCGCGGGCTATTCGCCGCAGGAAATGCTGAATATCGTTTCCACACAAAAGCTGAAAGAAATTGCCGACACGCCCGTTGATTTCTTCTGCCGATGCTCCATAGACCGCTTCAAATCTGCGCTCACGGCACTTGGCGCAGAGCAGGTAGAAGATATGCGTGCAAGCGAACAACGCGAGCTTGTTTGCCGCTACTGCAACAAACATTATTACCTCAGCGACCAAGATTTTACCGATATTCTGGGCGTTTTACAGGCGAAAAATAACTAAGACAAAGGATGAAATCTGAGCGTAATGCTCAAAGACGGCGGAAGTATGAGGTTTGTATGACAAAAATTATCACCACCATTGAACGCTATTTGCAACAGCAGCAAGCTCTCGCGGGCGATGTTCGCTACACTGTATCTGTGCCGCCACGTGAGGGTTTGAGCGATGTCGTAGCTGCGCAAATGAGTGTGCGAGAAAAGGTGCAACAAAGCGCGTCGAAGAATTCGCCCAAAAGCTCAGAACGCTCATCAAATCTGACCTCTGAGCAAATTCAACCAACAAAAAAAACGCAAGCAACCACCGCCCCCGACACCGACAGCATTCCTGCACTTTTTGCCGAATATATGCCAAAAGCACAAAGCCCAAACACCGCATCACATCTTGCTTCTACAACAAGCTCTGTAAGCCGCATAGAACGGTCAAAGTGGGAAAACGCCGCAAGCCTTGATGTCTTGAACGCAAGTATTTGTGCGTGTCAGAACTGCAAACTCGGCGCGACGCGGACAAACTTTGTGTTTGGTGTGGGCAATCCCAAAGCAGATATTTTGATTATCGGCGAGGCTCCGGGTGCGGACGAGGACGCGCAAGGAGAGCCATTTGTGGGGCGAGCAGGGCAGTTATTGACCAAGATTTTGGAAGCAATCAACCTGAAGCGGGAAGATGTCTATATTGCGAATATCATCAAGTGCCGTCCGCCCGGAAACCGCCGCCCAGAGTCGGATGAAGTTGCGGAATGCGAGCCGTATTTGTACAAGCAAATAGACCTCCTGCAGCCAAAATTTATCCTCGCACTGGGGCTGACTGCCGTTGATACCTTGCTGAAGAAAAAGCACACCATGGGCGCAATTCGCGGAAAAGAACTGGAATTTCGCGGTATTCCGATGCTTGCCACGTACCACCCAGCCGCACTCTTGCGCAATCCCGAATGGAAACGCGCAACATGGGAAGACATCCAGAATTTACGCCGCTTGTACGATGCTTCGTTGTTGTCTTCTTCACCAGAATAGCCGATGATTACCGCACACCATCGTTTTTGGGCGCACGCGCTCTTTCGTCCCTATCTGCGCTGGCTCTGCAAGCGGCGTTTCAATGCCGTTGAAGTGCTGGGCGAACTGCCGCAGTTGCCGCCCGACCTGCCGATTCTCCTTTTGCCCAATCACGCAACGTGGTGGGATGGCTTTTTTCCCTATTTGCTGAATGATGCCGTGCTGCGGCGCAAATACTACATCATGATGCTGGAGCATCGTTTGAAAGAATTTTGGTTCTTTCGCTTTTTAGGCGCGTTTTCTATCAATCAGCAATCGCCGAAAGGCATTATCACGACGCTGGACTACACCGCATCATTACTTGCTTTGCGACCCACGACAACAACACCTGCACCCTGCGTGGTGATGTTCCCACAAGGTGAATTACGAGCATGGAACAAACGTCCGCTTGGCTATACGCGAGGAATAGAGCGGCTTTTGGGAAAAATTTCTACGCCGTGTATTGTTCTCCCTCTCGCAATGCGCGTCGAGCTTCTTAGCGAAGAAAAACCGTTTGTTGGAATAATGTTTGGCGAGCCGCATATTCACACGTTTTCCACCGATTCTGCTTCGTCTGCACATCTTTCCGCTTCTACTTTGGAGCGCGATATGGAAACTCTTTTGAATGAACTTGCACACCGCATCAGCTCTGGCGAGCGTGGGCTGAGTATTGTGTAAAATATCACTTTCCCTCAAAACAAAAGCGTCTGCACTGCCGATGAATACTCGTTTCGGCACTGCAGACGCTTTTAGTTTGATGAGTTTGTGTATAAACTTTATGTATAAACTTTATGCACAAACCCATTCTCGACTTAATACAACTGGAATGAAAACGGCATACGAAGTGTCTGCCCTGCATATTCTGCATTGAATTTGAATTGATAAATCTTCGTAGAAACGTCGCGGAGAAGCGGTGTGAGTTCCTCTGTTGATGCGGAGTTTGGGACTTCAAAATTTACTGCGCTCACGTTGCCAGCTTCATCCACGTTTACCAGCATCGTAAATTTCCCTTGGATATTTTTTTGAACAGCATATTTCGGATATGCGAGTGCAGCGCGTAACTCCTGAATTGTGCCTTGTTGCGGGGCAGTATTCGGGGTTGCGGTTTTGTCATTGGCGAAAACAAATGCAGGCATAATTGCAAACATTCCTGCAAGAGCGAAAGAGCGAAGTGTTGAAATTTTCATGGCGACACCTTTTGTAAGATAAAGTGGGGTAATAATTTAGAAAGATTTTATGAGCGCGTTCATCATACATATTTGAACGGAGGGTTACGGAGAAAGTTTCAATTTTTTTTTCGAGTGGATGTATTTTTTTTCGCCGAGCGTTATTCAAACAAAAAGTGCATTTTATGGATAAGCAAGGTGCAGAGCGGGTTTCAGGGTAAGTAATCGCATTATCCTTTCTTCATTATTTTTCAACGATATTTCTGAAAAAAGATTGTTGATAGCTCAACCGTTTTTGCGTATATTGTGACGCGAGAAATTGTGCAGCATCACTCTGTAATCGTGATAGAATCATGCGTGCGCAATCCATCACCACTTTTTTACGCGTGAATTTTTCGACTGATTTTTGTACTTATTTTTTCGGCTGATTTTTTCACTCGCCCTTTCCCACCGCATTTCCGTGTGTTTCTGCTATGGTAGATCTTCCTATCCGATTCAACGACGAGCCGCACGAGGCACTCATGAGCGTCTGGTGGACATCGCTGATGCTCAAGAAAATTTCTACAAAAATTTTCCAACCCGAACTCGCTTCTGAAGCGCAGTTCAACGTGCTTGTTCTCCTCAAAGAAAGTAACAAACCAATGACGCAAAACGACCTCAGTCGCAAGCTCTTGGTTGATAAATCCAACATCACTGGCTTGCTCGACCGCTTGGAAAAGCAAGGCTTACTCGTGCGTACAAACGTCGAGGGCGACCGCCGCAGCTATCACGTAGAGCTTACTCGCGAAGGACGGCGCGTCGTTATCAAGCTCGACAAACGCTACGTTTCTGCTGTGCAATCGGTTATGGGCGAACTCAGCAATGAAGAGCATCACCAGCTTATTTCGCTGACCAAAAAAGTGCGTTCCGGCATTATGAAACAACTGGAAGAAGCCTGATGCAGAGCCATGTTGCGATGAAGAGCCGCTCTTTACCCGTAGCGCAGATACTCTTGTCTGTGCACATATCTATCTTCCTTCTCCTGCTTTTTCTCTTCGCTTGTTCTCCGCAATCTTTCGCTCACACCCTTGATGGAATACCAACTTCAGCCGTCGCGCCCGATTCTTCCTCGCGCACGGCAGGAGAAACATTTGTCAATGATTTTAAGGATGCCTTCCACGATGGACTCGGCTACGTGAGCCGTCCCGTGCGGTTTTCAGGCTTAGATTGGTTCTTGAGTGCAAGCGTCGTTGCGGGCAGTATTGCTTTTCTGCCCAATGATGAATCTCTCCGTCGGCAAATGCAGACACTTCCCGCGTCGCCCGCAAATACGGCTCTTGCGCCCGTTGCAGAGATAGGGCGTATCTACGGTGAAACGCTCGTTGCGGGTGGAATTGCGGCAGCAGTGTATGGTGGCGGATTGCTTGCAAATGAAGACCATATGCGGGTTACAGGACGTTTGGCATTAGAAGCGGTGGTCTATGGTGGGGCGTTAAATCTGGTGCTGAAGTCTGCATTTGGGCGCAGTCGTCCGTTTCTCGAAGAAGGTTCTATGCGCTTTCAGGGGCTGCAATTCACCAACGAGCGTACTAGCTTTCCCTCAGGACACGCAACGCTGGCATTTGCTCTCTCGACCGTTCTTTCCGAGCGCATTTACGAGCGCACCAAAACACCGTGGGCGAGCATTGGCTTGTATTCGCTTGCCGCCATTACCTCACTTTCGCGCATGTATCACGATGTTCACTGGGCTTCGGATGTTTTCTTGGGTTCGGCAATTGGTATTGGTGCAGGATTATTGGTCGTGCAGCTTGAGCGAGAACGCCATGAACGCGCTGAACAGAGCGTACAATCTCATTCCGAAAGTCATTCTTCCCTTACGCCTCCACTCCCTGCTTTGCGCATCTTTCCTACGTTAAATGGTATTGCATTGGTGTATTCTTTACCGTAATTTTTCCCCTTTCCTTCTTTTTTTAACTCGCAGACACAAGGTTTCGTGCGACATCCGTGCGATATGCCTGCCATGCAGGAAGCAGCGCGACCACGAGCGATAAGGCGAACACACCTGTACCAATCCACACATCGAAGGCGTAGAACCACGTGCCATCCAAGCGAGTTCCGATGCTGTGTGCAAGGGTGTTCTTTCCAATAAAAAATGCACACCGCGCAACGATAATTCCCAGACAATATCCTGCAATACTGATAAAACCTGCCTCTGCAAGAATAAGCGTAAGAATAGTACGACGATGCGCCCCCAGAGACCGCAGAATTGCTATCTCGCGGCGACGTTCATTGAGGGAATTGTACAACGCCGCCAGAAACGCCATCGCCGCAACAATAATCACCATGTACGACACGCCCAGCAATACGCCATTCACATTGCCAACAATAGCGAACAAGCCAGAAATCTCGCGAATGGGCAAGGCTGCTTGCGCCGAAGTACCATCATTGACGCTGCGAACAAAACTATCATAAAAAACGGGACTTTTTAATTTCACCACAAGTGCAGTAATGGTGCTGAATTCAGGCGGTATTTCGTGGGTGTGTTCTTCGTGGTCATGCCCTTCGTGGGTGTGTTCTTCGTGGTCATGCCCTTCGTGATGATGCCCTTCGTGGTCATGCTCATCCTTATCGGATTTCTTTCCCTGTGGCTGCGAGGTTTGTTGTTGTGCCTCTTGCTGTTGCAGTGCGTGTTCTGCGGCTTCTTGTTGCTCCATATACTCGTGATAGTGCGTGTCCCAGACGGTGTACATTGTCATATACACGCCCTTGTCAAGCGCAGTACCACTGGGCGCGAGAACACCGACAACGGGCATTTTGCCGTGTTCATGCGCACCTGCTTCGCCAACATCAATTCCATGCTGAACAGAAATTGAATCACCTTGTTTCAAGCCCAGTATTTGTGCGGCTTCTGCGCCTAGAACTGCTTCGTAGTTTTTATGGAATACGGTGCCTGATTGCATAGCAAGGCGTGTATTCTTGCGGTATTCAAAGGTGGTGAAAAATTCTTCCGTTGTCCCAACGACCTTGAATCCACCAACATTATCGCCAAACACCATCGGAATAGCGGTCTTTACTCGCTTGTCGCGCTGGAGTTTTTCCGCGTCGGCGCGAGGGATATTGCCGACGGGCGTTCCGATGTGGTACATTGTATTGAGTACCAATTGAAGCGGACTACCTTTCGCGCCCACAATGACCTCAAAACCAGTGTCTTTCTGCGAAAATGCGCGTTCCGATTCTGTCCGCAAGGTCAGTATTGAAGCCGTCAGCGCGACACCGAGCGCGACGGAACAGACCGTGAGCAATGTGGCAGTGAGGCGTTGGCGAAGAAAACGGAAAAGCAGTGTGAGCGTGTTCATTGTGAAAGGTTTGGATGTGAATTTCAAGGAAGATGTTTTGGATATAAAGAAAAAGTTCAAGCAGGATTTATGCGGTGTTCAAGCGTGTTTCTGCGCGTATCTGCGAGCGAACGCGTAGCACCAAATCGTTGCAAAAATCCATATCCACCTCGTGGGGCAGTGCAGATGCGGCTCGCAGACTGTTCAAACGTTCAATGTCCGCTTCTGCTTGCGTAATAATTGTTTCTAAATCTACCTCGCCGCGCCTGATTTTTAGCAGCTCTTCCGCATTCGGACGACGTACCGTCAGCGTTCCTTGCTCGGCAATTTCCAATGCCATATCCAGCAATCTCCGGCAATGCAGCAGATTCTTCCCGTCAATGCGCTGCTCATGCCCTTGAATATCCACGTAGCGTTGCGTATTGCGCTCGCGCAGCCACTGTTCGTACTCGCGGTAGTGGCGGCAATGCTGGGAATACGAGGATTTATTGAAATTGATAATCGTTATAGGTTCTGCACCTTTCGGCACGGAGCTAAGGCGGACATCATTACTATCGTCATCAATAATGCCACGATAGAGACTTGGTGCGGGTTCTGAGGGATTTAGATGTGAATTGGGGGAATGTTCCGCATCATTGTAATACAGTGCGTAGCAATGTTCAAAATGCTGCAATGCCACAAGACCGCACCGTTCCTGCTCCAGACCACGTTCTTGCAAAAATTCTCGAAGCGGAAACGTTTTACCTTGTTCATAAGCAAAGCAGAAATCAAGCGGGGTCTTGCGTTGAATACGTGCATCTTCCCAATTCATTTTTTTGTTCAGTCCTTTTGCTTTTTGAATTTGCGCCAGCGCGTAGCCGCCAAACGAGGAAAAACACTGCGTGGTAAGAAAACGCTGCTTCTCTGCCACAATGCTCTCAAAGGCAGGATGGGAGAGCAAGATGCAATCCTCTGGCGCGAAGAGAAGCTCTAAAACAGTAGGATTGGCGGTCTGAAGAAGCTGCACAAAACGGCGAATTTCATAATAGACCTCATCTTTACTTTCAGCGTGCTGCTCTTTGTAGCGAAAGGACAGCACATCATCGTCGGACTGCACGTACACGCCCTTGTAATCGTGGTCGGAACTGGCAATCGCAGTGCCGTAGGAATGCGACCCGACTAATGCTTTGAAAATGAGATGTCCGTATTGCGCCATTGCTTTTCCTCCAGCAAATTATTCCTGAAAACTTGCTCCTGAAAACTTACTCCTGAAAACGCTCTACCGAGCGCACACCCTTGATTTTACGCAGCTTCAAGAGCAAGCGGTCGAGGTGTTCGGTATTTTTCACATAGACCGTTACAACGCCTTCAAAGATGGAGTCGAAGGAATCAATGTTTACGCCGCGAATGTTGGTGTTGTTGTAGGCGGCAATCGCGGAGGTGATGTCGTTGAGCATGGAGGTTCGGTCTTCGCCCGTGATGCGGATTGCCGCAAGGAACGCGCCATTCGTACTATTATTTTGCGACGACCATTGTACCTCGACCAAGCGCGGCGCAAGTGTTTCCGCCATTGTTTGCAGATTTTTACAACCCCGTCGGTGAATTTTCACGCCACTTCCAATCGTTACTATGCCAACAATATCATCGCCCGGAACGGGATTACAACAGCGTGCGTAGGAATACAGAATGTTTGTGCCGTTGAGCGAAATGCTGGAATCATTGCGAGCGGTGGTGGTGAATTTATCCATCATTCCATTTCCGCCATTACTCGTATTTGCGCCGTTGCCAGAGGCATCTTTTCCTTCTGGCGTAGTATTGGTGGTATTTGCAGACGATTGTGCGGCTTTGGATTTTGCTGGATTCGCGGGATAGCGTTCTTCGGCGAGCTTCGCCAGCACGTCCACATCAAGCGTTCCGTCGCCGATGGCGGCAAACATATCGCCTTTGTGCGTGAATTTGAGCGCGGCGGCGAGCTTTTCCAAATCGTCGTCGTTCACGCGAGCGTCGAGTTTTTTGAGCTTGCGCTCCCACATTTCGCGCCCGTCCCCGACCTTTTTGCGGTTTTCTTCATTCAAAAATTTGCGAATGGCGGCTTTCGCTTTGTGCGTGGTGACGTAGCGTTCCCAATCCTTGCTTGGGGTTTGATTTTTCGAGGTGAGAATATCCACCTGGTCGCCGCTCTGCAACTGATAATTGAGCGGAACAATGCGCCCATTCACCTTCGCGCCAATACAATGATAGCCGACTTTACTGTGAATATCGAACGCGAAATCCACGGTGGTCGCGCCTTTGGGGAGAATGCGCAAGTCGCCTTTCGGCGTAAAAACGTAGATTTCTTCTTGAAATAAATTCAGCTTAAAACTCTCAAACACCTGTGCTGATGCGTCATCGCCGGCATTCTCGAAAATATCCCGCACCCATTGCGCCCATTCTTCCAGTTCTTTATCCTCGCTGTATGTGCCGTTGGTGCGCTCTTTGTACTTGAAGTGAGCCGCCACGCCGCGTTCAGCGATTTCGTGCATGGAGCGTGTGCGAATCTGCACTTCGACTTTTCGTCCTGAGGGACCAATAACGGTCGTGTGTAGAGATTGATACCCGTTCTTTTTTGGTACGGAAATATAGTTCTTAAACCGCTCTGGTACTGGTGTGTAGATGTCGGACACAATTCCATACACAACAAAACAATCGTTGATATTATCGGTATCAAGAATGATGCGCACGGCAAAGAGGTCGTAGATTTCGTCGAGCGATTTTACGCGCTTGTGCATTTTGTTGAAAATAGAATACAAATGCTTCGCGCGTCCGCTAATTTCACAGGTTAAGCCGTAGTCGAGCAAGCGACTTTTTATGGGATTGGCGAAGTTTTCGATGTAATCCTCACGCTCGCCACGCTTGGTGTTGAGCGCACTTTTGATTTGGTCGTAGGCATCGCGGTTCAGGTATTTGAAAGATAAATCTTCCAATTCCCACTTGATGGTACCAAGCCCAAAGCGGTGTGCGAAGGGCGCGTAGATGTCGAGCGTTTCCTGCGCCATTCGTTTTTGCTTGTGTTCGGCGAGAAATTGCAAGGTGCGCATATTGTGGAGGCGGTCGGCGAATTTCACCAAAATCACACGCACATCCGATGCCATTGAAAGCAAGAGTTTACGGTAGCTGGCGGCTTGGCGCACTTCGTGGCTTTTGAACACATCGCTAATTTTCGTAACGCCATCAACGATTTGGGCAACATCTTCGCCGAATTCCTCCTGAATATCTTTGAAGGTAAACTCGGTATCTTCCACAACATCGTGCAAGAGTGCGGCGGCAACGGACACATCGTCTAAGCGGACTTCGCGGGCGACAATCGCGGCAACTTCGGCGGGATGCGTGTAGTATGGCTCGCCAGAGGCGCGTAAATCCAGCGAGTGCGCACTCACACAGAAACGAAACGCTTTTTCGATAAAGGCTTCGTTCAATTGGCGCAAATTATTCCGGCATTCTTGGAGCAAGTATTGAAGCGTTTGCTCAATGTGTTCGTTGATTTGCTCTTGCGTGGGATTTGCCGGAAAAGGCGGCATAAGCGATTGTGTAGCAGCAGCAGCCATAGGCGTAACAACCTTTTGAGAAATAATCGGTAATGGAGAAGCGGAATGACAAATGCAAGGCGTGATGCGGCATTCGTCGTGATATCGGGATGGGTATGGTGTCCAACACGAACAACATTGTACGCAATTTTTGTGCAAAAGTCAAGCTAAAGCGTGAGGAAGCACGGAAAAAGCGGAGAAATTTGGAAAAGTTGCTATTTTCTTCTACCTTGCTGTTGCAAGTTTTTGTATCTTGCGCCTCCGAAGAAGATTTTTCAGTCCAAAAGCTCTTCTTTGATAGTTCTTAGATAGTTTTCGTTCAATTCTCATTTGTTTCTCAACGTATCATGCGTATTCTTATTCTCGAAGACGACTTTTTTCAGCGCAAACTGATGGCGCGTTTGCTCGTTTCGTACGGCGAATGCGACGTAGCAGCAACTGGTCCAGAAGCGGTGGAAGCCTTTCGCCGTTCATTGGAAAATAACCGCACGTACGACCTCATTTTCCTCGATATCATGGTTCCCGGTATGGACGGTCAGAAAGTATTGCGCCATATCCGCGATATGGAACATGATAAAAATATTTCTGGCTTGTCGCGCTCGAAAGTCGTGATGGTAACGGCTCTTGGGGACAAACACAACGTAACAACCGCATACAAGGAAAATTGCGACGCGTACCTCGTAAAACCGTACGAAGAGGCGAAACTGGTTGATACGATTAAAAAATTAGGTTTGTTTCCGGGACAAACCACTGTTTAGAGCCGAACACAGCATAAAACCTAGCCTCGACTTTTTCTAATACTCGTTCCATACTCGTTGTCTGCCATACGTTGCGTATATCGTACTTCAGGGTAGTTGGAAAAGAGTGTTTGTCGTTTAGATTGTGTGCTTACGTTTCAAGTACATGCTTGTTCAGTATATGCTTTTCAAGTACATTCTTGTTCAGTACATGCTTTAACAGATACGTTAGCCGACGATGCTTGGGTAGGTGCTTTCGCACATTTCCTGCACTATACA
Source organism: Ignavibacteria bacterium (assembly GCA_013298775.1). Classification (GTDB taxonomy): domain Bacteria; phylum Bacteroidota; class Ignavibacteria; order Kapaibacteriales; family UBA4661; genus PH2015. Next base: position 81,659 of record JAAFIV010000009.1, read on the forward strand.
TTTTTGTCAAAATTTCTACGAATGCTATAACTTTGATGCAATGTTATGAAAAGAATTTTGGTTATTGAAGACGACGTAAGCCTCCGCGAGTTTATGATAAAGTATTTTCTTGAAAAAGAAGGATACCACGTCATTACGGCGGAAAATGGTGAAGTCGGGGTGGAGAAGGCAAAACAAGATTTGCCAGACCTCATTATTTGCGATATTATGATGCCAAAGATGAATGGCTATGAGGTTATTCAAGCCTTGCATCAGCACCCGCCCACAGCAAGCATTCCCTTCATTTTCCTTACCGCCATGAGCGACCGTGCGAATATTCGTGACGGTATGAATCTTGGCGCGGATGACTTCCTCACCAAGCCCTTTGTAAGCCAAGAGCTTATTTCTGCGGTTGGTAAGCGATTGGAAAAGAAACAACATGCTGAATCCCGTGCCGACAAGCGCATTCGTGATTTTCAATCAAAAATCACCAGCGTTCTCCCACATGAATTCCGCACGCCGCTCTCGACCATTCTTTCGGCTTCCAACATCCTTTTGGATGAATACGCAACTATTCCAAAAGATGAATTGCGCGAAATGGTGAGCTATATCAATATTTCGGGAAAACGCTTGAACCGACTTATTGAGAATTACCTTTTGTACGTCAGTCTCGAAAACCTCCAAGATACGACCGAACTTCGCGCCGAGCGCACAAGCTGTTCGCAAGAATTGATACAAGAATCGGCAATCAATCAAGCGAAAAAGCATAGCCGCGCCGATGATTTAGTCTGGAAATCCGCACTGGATGGCTCAATGCCGTCGGTCTCTATTTCCGAGTCGTTTTTGAATAAAATCATTGAAGAGTTAGTGGATAATTGCTGCAAGTTCTCGAATGAGGGAACGCCCATCAATGTAGAGATTATCACCACCGACCGCTCATTGGAATTGGTTTTTGAAGACCAAGGCTTGGGCATGTCGAAAGACCAGATTGCAGAAATTGGTGTGTTTATGCAGTTCAACCGCGAAGTCCGCGAGCAACAAGGCGGCGGCTTCGGTCTGACGCTTGTTAAGCGCATTTTGGAACTTCATGGTGGCACATTCAAAATCAGCAGTATTCCTGGCACCAGCACGACGGTAAAGATTGATATTCCGTTGGGGTAAGACAGCGACAGCATTTTCTAGCTTTTTCACGCAGATTTCAAATAAGCAGATTTTGAGCAAATATTTCGATAAAAAAGGTTCGTTCACCGTGCAATGATGCTGGTGGTCGAGCCTTTTGTTATTTTGTGAAACCGCATCACGGCTGGATGTTCGCTTAAAGCGAATATTTTTTTAGCAAGACCGTTTTTTTTGTGGTGAAATCCCGCATAAACGCTATATTAAGGTTTAATGATGTTTCGATAAAAACGGGCGTGTGTGTTCGTACCGTGAATAAGCAAAAGCCCTCGCTAACCTTGATTTTAAGAGGAATTCTATGAGAATGCGCGTCAGCAAACTGGTAACGATTGAACGGCATATTGCCGAAGAGGAACACCTTGCACGCGGCGCGACAGGTGAGTTTTCACGCCTTATGCGGGATATGCTTCTGGCAATTCGCCTCATCTCCCGCGATGTGCGCCGTGCTGGATTAAACGACGTTTTGGGCATCACCGACGGCACCAATGTTCACGGCGAACAAGTAAAAAAACTTGACCAAATCGCGCACGACACCATCTTCCGCGCAATGGACCACGGCGGGCATTTGTGCATCATGGCTTCGGAAGAATCCGAAGAATTGATTCCCATTCCGCCAGAGTATGCTCGCGGTAAATATGTGCTACTGTTCGACCCGCTCGACGGCTCTTCCAACATTGATGTAAACGTAACAATTGGCACTATTTTTTCAATTTACCACCGCGTCACGCCTGATTACGTCGGCGATGGTACGTTGGAAGATGTCTTACAGCCTGGCGCACGTCAAGTAGCTGCGGGCTATGTTTGCTACGGAAGCTCCACGCAGCTTGTCTATACAACGGGCAATGGTGTGGATATTTTCACCTACGACCCCACCATTGGTGAGTTTATTCTGAGCGAAGAGAAAATTCAAATTCCCAATCGCGGCAAGTATTACAGCGTGAACGAAGGGAATTCCACAAAGTGGGATGATAATTTGAAAAAATATATTGAGTATTTGAAAACCCCGTCCGCCGACAAACGCCGTCCGTATTCGCTCCGCTACGTTGGTACGAGCATCGCGGATTTGCACCGAACCTTGATGTATGGCGGTATTTTCATGTACCCCGCCGACAAAAGCAATCCGAAGGGGAAATTGCGCCTCATGTACGAATGCAATCCGCTTGCGATGATTATTGAGCAAGCCGGAGGACGCGCCACTGATGGCGAGCATCGTATCTTGGATGTTCGCCCCGATGCTGTGCATGGTCGGTCGCCGCTTTTTATCGGCAGCAAAGGCGATGTGTTGGAAGCAGAAGCCTTTTTGCGAGGCGATTTCCCAAAAGATTATGTGCAAGCCGAAGCAGAAACGGCAGCGAAGTAATAGACATTATGCAGACGTAGGGTTTTTAGGCTTCGGTAGCGTAGCACTCTTGTCTGCGCAATTTTTCTCAGTACAAACCGCACAGACAAGAGTGTCTGTGCTACCCAAAGGAACTTTTGACACTTCATTTCCTTCAATGTTATGGATCCGATTATTCGCCTCGTCATTGTGGCAATTTTGAGCTTTCTTGCCGGTTCATTTCCATCGGCAGTCATCATTAGTCGTCGCTTTTTTGGCTTTGATATTCGTGAGCGTGGAAGCGGCAATATGGGCAGCACCAATGCCTTTCGCGTCTTGGGCGTGAAGTGGGGGATTGTTGTCCAGCTTTTGGATATTCTGAAAGGTGTTCTCGCTGTTACCGTGATTGCGTATCTCTTTCACGGCGAGGTAATTCCCTTTCCCAATTATACACCCTTCCAAGACATGACGCTGGTGCGTGTGATTTGCGGCATTATGGCGGTGATGGGGCATATTTGGTCGCCGTGGGTCGGCTTCAAGGGCGGCAAGGGCATCAATACGGCGGCGGGAATGCTGCTTGGCGTTGCGCCCGTAGAAGTGGCGGTGATTTTGGGCGTGTTCATTATCACGGTTGGTATTTCGGGCTATGTCTCGCTTGGTTCCATTCTCGCAGCAATGGCATTGCCAATGACAATGTTTGTACGCTTCAACATTTTTCATGTCAATATCGAAGGCTATCATACGATTGTACTTTTGCTTGTCGGCTTGAGTTTGATAGTAATTTACGCGCACAGACAGAACATTGAACGGCTGCTCGCGGGCAATGAAAATAAGTTTGAAAATTTGCGTTTGGCAAATATTCTCAAGAAAAAGTAACTCACCTTACGCACAAGACCCTCACCCAACCCTCTCCCAGAGGGAGAGGGCTTCAGAGCTAGTCTCCACTAACCCTCGCCCTCTGGGAGAGGGTCTCGCGCAGCGAGGGGTGAGGGCGGCGCGAGGGTGTGCGTAAGGTGAAAAAGTAATCTTTTGCAGGCAATCTTTTTGCAATTATGAAAATTTCCGTTTTAGGAGCCGGTGGCTGGGGAACAGCACTGGCTCTTGTTGTATCGGCGAATGACCACGACGTAACGCTCTGGGCGCGAAGCCAAGATACGATTGCGCAAATGCGTCGCTCGCGTATCAATTCCGCATATTTGCCAGGTGTCATTATTCCCGAATCCATGCACCTGACGCATTCGGTAGAAGAAACTGCCGATGCAGATTTGGTGCTGGTTGCCATTCCGACGCAGTACATCCGCCCAGCTTTTGAAGAATTTAATTTTAACGTCAAAAATAAAGTCGTGGTGAGTGTTTCTAAAGGAATTGAGCGCGGAACGCTGTTGCGTGTTTCCGAGATTTTGCGCCATGTCGCGGGTGTTCCGAAAGAATATTTTGCTTCGCTCACGGGTCCAAGCCACGCCGAAGAAGTTGCCCGCGAACTGCCAACGACGGTACTTGCCGCTTCGGAGAGCGACGACATCGCGAAAATGGTGCAACGCGCCTTTACGCGACCTTCCTTTCGCGTGTATCATTCAAGCGATGTTGTTGGCGCGGAACTGGGCGGTTCGGTGAAAAATGTGATTGCAATTTCGGCAGGAATTGTCGATGGTTTAGGTTTAGGCGATAACACGAAAGCTGCCCTCATAACACGCGGTCTGGCGGAGATTACCCGTTTAGGCGTGGCTCTGGGCGCACAGCCGCTGACGTTTTCAGGTTTATCGGGTCTAGGCGACCTCGTTGTAACCTGCGCAAGCAAGCATTCGCGCAATCGTTCGGTAGGTGAACAGATTGCCAAAGGAAAAACGTTGGAGCAGATTCGCCGCGAGACACAGCAAGTTGCCGAAGGTGTGTTTTCATCGGAATCGGTGTATGTTCTGAGCAAAAAAATGGGTGTAGAAATGCCAATTGTACAAAAAGTCTATGAAGTGCTGTTCGAGCATAAACCCGCTAAACAAGCCATGCACGAGCTGATGACACGAGAGTCAAAACCAGAAAACTGGTAGTAACATTGGTAACATTGTTCTGTATTCTCGGTATTGTCAAATCTTCGTAACTAGTCAGGTACTATCTCGTCGGGCGGCTGTTATCACAAGCACAGTAGCCGTCTGGCGAGTGCTGTACAAGTGACGCACCCGCCGTAAGGCAGCGTTCCTGCACCCCTCAGCCGCCCGACGGGAAGACCTGACCAATTATAAATCTTCTTCTATGCACTGAAACACGAGACATAGACTGCGTTACAGACCTATTTTTTGAATTCCACACGTTACAACAAAAAAGCCTACAAGCTAGATATAATCTTCCTTGTAGGCTTTTTTGCGTTCAAGGTCAGTGCTGTTCTGCCTTTCTTTCCACATATTTTGAATTCGTGCTAGAATTGTCTTAAAATTTTTGTATTTTCGCGGCGTACCATCAAGAGTACTATCGAATTGTGCATATCAGATTGATATACTTGCGTTTAACTGCTCTTGCGATGTACCTGTTTTGCCAGTATCTGTTTGATTTGTCGTTTTTCGTAACTACCCCTGTTTTTATCCTTTTTTTATTGTTCTATGCAAAGCTCGTTGTTCCTCAAACGCTCTGCTGCTCACGTATTTGCGCGATACGTGTTTGTGCGGTATAGTATTTCTGTCTCTCTTTTGTTCCTTTTTTGCCTTTTGCCTCTTTTCGCTCAACGCACACCAACATGGCAGCGTTTTGGCGCATTGCAGCAAGCACGACACTCTTTTGTTGCGCATAAAATAACTGCGGAGCAAGCAATTATCGTGGGTGGCTATGTCAATTCGTCTGGCGTGTATAACGGCACTCCGACGGAGCGGTGCGAAATTTTAGACGCTGAAAAGCGCACCATTACAGAAGGTCCAGCAATGAATGACGCACGAGCCGAGTTCCCATCGGTCATTATGCCCGATGGAACACTCGTGGTGGTGAGCGGAAATGGTCGTGCTGGCGTAGTGTCGTCGGTGGAAATATTTTCCGCACAAACAAATACGTGGACGCGCTCAGGAGACCTGATTATTGCTCGCAGACAGCATGCGGCATGCGCTATCAATAACGATGAAATTCTCGTTGTCGGCGGACGCTTGAACAATTTGAATACGATTGCTGCTGCAGAAATTTTCAATATCCGCACTGGACAGAGTAGGCGGATTGCAGAGTTTCCCTCTCCGATAAATTCTGGTGTTGCAACACTCTCCGCCAATGGTCGTCCCATCGTTTTTGGCGGACGAAGTGGCGGCGGTACGAGTTCTCGGACGACCGCTCTTTATGAATACAACGAGAGAAATAATCAGTGGAATATTGTCGGAACGCTTGGTGCAGCAGTGCAATCGGTACAAATACTTCGCTCGGCAGACGGAACGTTGTTTGCTTCTGGTGGCACGACGCGCGAAGCCTCGGTGCCGCTTGGTGGCACAAAATCAGTGAGTGTGGAGTCGCCGACAGGTTTTCGTCATATTTCAAGTATGCAAGCCGACCGCGTGTGGCACAGTATGGTGCAATGGAGCAAAGATTCTCTCGTTACCATCGGCGGGCTTGATAACAATAATGCTCCTACCAAAACCGCAGATTGGATAAACATTAGTAATAATCAAAGTTCGGTAGCATCAGCAATGACCGAAGCACATTCGCACGGCGCAGCAATCAGTTTACCCGTTGTTGGTGCAAAAGGCAATGTTGTGAAGCCGCGTGTGTTCATGATTTCTGGCTTTACAAGCGGGCTACGCGAGACGTCAAGTGTTGAGGTTCTTGAGATTGATACTGTTGCGGTGATGCCGCCGAGCATCAGCTCCTTTACGCCTATACGCGGCACAAGCGGCACAGTGATGACTATTACAGGCAATGGTTTTGGCGGCGTTACAACCGTAACGATTGGCGGTGTCCCCGTGCGTTCCTTCACCGTTGATGCGCCAACACAAATAACCGCGATACTTGGTACAGTCGCAAGCGGCGATGTGCGCGTTGTCAATTCGCGCGGTACCGTAAGTAGAAATGGGTTTGTTTTTGCCTTACCTGGACGAGTAACGACCGTTGCAAGCGGCTTAGGGCGTGGAGTGTATAGCATCGTACAAGATGAGCAAAAGAATTTTTACATCCCTGCACAAGACCAAGGTATTATCTATAAAATCAGCCCAACAGGTGTTGCTACGCGTTTTTATACTGTTCCCCCCATATACTGTACGTTTACTGGTGGTATCACCCGCGACAAAGCTGGAAATATCTATGTTGGGTACACTTGTCAGGGGAAAATTTTGAAAATTAGCCCTGATGGTCAACAAGTATCAACATTTTATGACAATAAAGTCTTTAGTGCAATTTACGACATGGATGTTGACGAGGACGGAAATATCTGGGCAATATGTGACCACGACACTGACGAAAAAGACCAAGTTCTGAAATTTACACCCGATGGAAAAAAAACGATTGTTTATGAAGGCTCACTTATTGCCGTACCAGCTTCGATGAAATTAGATGGTCGTGGTAATGTCTATGTTTCAAGCCAGCGTCATCATTCTATCGTCAAAATCAGCGCATGCGGTACAGCATCCGTCTTTTACAAAGGTCCGCTGACCTCGAATCCACAAAGTATGGTTATTGGAGAATCTGGTAATGTGTACGTCGCTTCTAACTATCCTGCCAATGGAAACCCAGGACATATTGTTACAAAAATCACACCAACAGGTGAAGCAAGTATATTTGCAGGCACGAGCGTTGCAGGGCATCGCGACGGAGGTTTGAACGATGCTCAGTTTAACGGTCCGTGTGGGCTTATTTTCACCAAAGAAGGTGATATGTACATGACCGATTACTACTCTGGCTATCTCCGAAAAATCACGGGTGTCGGCGAATTACCGCTTAATAATGATATAAAACTCTATCCTGGACCACAATTCACTGATTTCAGCCCCAAATCTGGCGTGAGTGGCACTGCGATAACCATTCGCGGGACAAATCTTTCCTGTGTGAAAGACGTGAGTATTGGCGGCGTTTCTGTGGCTTCGTTTACGATTATTGCCGATAATGAAATTCGCGCTGTTGTTGGTGTCGGGGCAACAGGAGCGGTGCGGCTTACCGCTCCCACTGGTGCAGTTTCCCAAGACCGCTTTACGTTCCTTGCTGCTCCCACTATCACTGAGTTTTCGCCAACAATGGTGGGTATTGGCGCGACAGTGGTAATTACAGGAACAAATTTCACGGGTGCAACATCCGTGCGCTTTGGCGGCGTGGAATCAACACTGTTTACGGTGAATTCCGATACACAAATTACCGCAATTGTTCCTGCTGGTGCGACGAACGCAAGCGTGAGCGTCCAAACGCCCGCCGGAATAGCAACGCGCTCTGGTTTAATTCCAACACAAGCACCCACCATTACCAGCTTCACCGTCAGCGATGGTGCGGCTTCGATGGGCGATACCGTCGTCATTCGCGGGCGAAATTTCACGGGCGCGACATCGGTACGCTTTGGTGCAGTTTCTACATCGGCAACGGCTTCTACCGCCGTCAATGCCGCGCTCTACACCGTTGTTTCGGATTCCGTTATCATTGCGATTGTCGGACGCGGCGCGTCGGGTAGTGTGATAGTAACTACGCCGACTGGAACCGCTTCCCGCGCTGGATTTGTCTTCGTTCCCGCGCCCGTGATTACTCGCGTGCAGCCGAATCCTTCTACAAGCGGAACATGGGTCAGTATCGTTGGTTCGGGCTTTCTTGGTGCGCACACGGTGAGCTTTGGCTCCAGTGTAAATCCCGTTTCTGCACCATCGTTTGTAGTGTGGTCGGATTCGCTCATTCGCGCCGTTTTGCCAACCTTTCCTACGACCATCAACGGCTCAGTTTTTGTCAGCACCTCTGGTGGCACGGCTTCTCTTGCTGATGTAAGTATTCTTCTCCCGAGAACGACGCTTCCGCCAAGCACAAGTGGCACAATGACAACAGGCACAATGACAACAGGAACAATGACGACCACAAGCGGCACAATGACCATGACCAATGGCACAATTGCTGTAAGTACAGGAACAACGCCGACATCCTCAACGCAAGCAACCGTCACGCTTCCACCGCCAAGCATTACTGCCATTGCGCCTTCGCGCTGTCTTTCGCCTTTGCGCCCTGTTACAATCACGGGGACGGGCTTTGTCAATGTAGTGGATGTCAAATGCGGTATCGTCGGGCGTAGCATGATTGCCGTGCGTGCCTTCACCGTGCAATCGGCAACGCAAATGACTGTTACGCTGCAAGGTGATTTTGGCTCGGCACTTTCCCTCTCGGATTTTGGCATCAGTATCAGCACCACCACTGGCACCGCAACGCGAAGCGGCTTGCATTACGTCGTGCGTCCGCCGTCCATCACCGCCTTTACGCCGTCGCTGGCTGCTGCTGGCGAGCGCGTGAGCATCGTCGGAACGGGCTTTTCGTGTGCTGAACTCGTGCAGTTTGTTGGCACAGCAAGCAGCGTTAATGCGCAGTTTACGGTTGTTTCTGATTCGCTTATTTTTGTAAATGTCCCAAATGGTGCGCCTTCTGGAACGGTGCGCGTTGTTACTTCGACGGGCGTAGCAGAACGTGGCGGTTTTGTGCTTGGGCAAACGCTGGGTAATCTGCTCCCCAGCATCACCAGCTTCACGCCAAGTACAGCTATTGGCGGCACGACGGTTGTTTTGACAGGAACAAACTTTAGCGGAACAAGCACGAGTGGCTCGTTTACGACAACTGCCGTCAGCATCGGCGGCGTGGCAGTGCCATTTACCGTGATTTCTCCCACACAAATTACTGTGCGCATTCCCGAAAACTTCTCCGCGCCAAGCGGCGACATCCGCGTAACTACGCCCGGTGGAACGGTGTCGGCGCAAGGATTTACCTTTATTCCCGCGCCCGTTATCACGGACTTTACACCCGCGCGAGCCGCACAAAATGGCGAAGTGCGCATCACGGGACGCAATTTCACGGGCGCGACCAGCGTTCTTTTTGGCGAAGTCAGTACCGCCTCGTTCCGCGTTGTTGCGGATTCGGTTATCGTCGCAACGCTCGGACGCGGCGCGTCGGGACTAGTTACCGTCATAACGCCGGGCGGAACAGCGCGTCGTTTGGGCTTTATCTACCTCTATCCGCCGACGATTGCAGGATTTACCCCAACGTCTGCCTCAAGTGGCTCGGTAGTCGTGATTACAGGCGCGAATTTCAGCGTGAATGATGGTTTTTCCGCTTTCAGTGCCGAGCGCGTTACCTTTGGCGGCGTTCCAGCGTTCTCCTTCACGGTGGATTCTCCAACCCGCATCACAGCTCGGCTTGGCGCAGGAACAACGGGTTCGGTGGAAGTGAGTACGCAGCACGGAACAGCAACGCGAGCAGGATTTACGCTGCTTTCGCCGCCTTCTCCGCAAACAAGCACTAGCACCACAACACCAACCATGCCCGACGCACCGCGTATCTTGGGCTTCTCGCCCGCTTCGGCAACGATTGGCAGCGTGGTGGTGATTACGGGAACAGGTTTTAGCGGTGCGGGTTTCGCGGCGCAATCGGTGTCGTTTGGTGGTGTGCGAGCGCAAGCGTTTTCCATTATTTCCCCGACGGAAATTCGCGCTGTTGTTGGCGCGGGCGCGTCGGGCAGTGTGAGCGTTCAAACACCGCATGGCAGCAGCAGTTTTCAAGGATTTACCTTTATTGCTCCGCCCGAACCCGCCATTTTAGGCTTCTCGCCCGCAAGCGGCGCGGCGGGTGATACGGTCGTTATTCGCGGGCGCAATCTCCGCACCACATCAAGCGTCAGCATTGCGGGCGATGGTGGCTCGGTGAATGCTGCATCGTTTGTGGTGAGCGGCGATACGCTCGTTACTGCCGTTTTGGGCAACGGACAGGCATTTACTTTCGGCACATTCCGCCTCACCACGCTGGGCGGCACGGCGCAAGCAACGGGCTTTACCTACTTTGCCGCGCCTGTGATTACCTCGTTTTCTCCTGCTGTGGCGGGCGAAGGCGATGCTGTTGTTATCAATGGTTCAGGTTTTACGGGGCTGACGGCGGTGTCCTTTGGCGGCACGGCGGCACGGTCGTTTACGGTGAACTCGGATAGCCGCATCACGGCTCAGGTTGCGCTGGGTGCGACGGGCGCAGTGAGCGTGATTGGACGCGGCGGCTCTGCTTCGCGGACAGGCTTTACGTTTGCTCCGCAGCCCGTCATTACACGCTTCCAGCGAGATTCGGCGCGGGCGGGCGATACCGTTACCATTTCTGGAAGCGGCTTTATGGCAGTGTCGTATCTGCGCTTTGGCGGCGTGAATGCTGCCAGCTACCGCATCGTTTCTGATTCGGTCATTCGCGCCGTTCCCGCAACAACAGGCGCAAGCGGAGAAATTACGCTCGAAACGCCTGGCGGAACGGCTCGCCGTGCGGGATTCACCTTCCTCGCGCCCTTGCCGACCATTACGCAATTTACCCCGCAACAAGCAAGCGTGGGCGATATTGTGAACATTTTCGGAACAAATTTTACAGGAACAACCGCCGTGCGCTTCGGCGGACGAGCGGCGGCTTCCTTTGTGATAAATTCCCCAACGCAAATAACGGCGCGGGTTGCAAATGGCACGTCGGGTTCGGTAACGGTCGTAACGCCCGGCGGCACAGCAACGCTCGCAGGGTTTGTCTTTATTCCTGCTCCGCCGCGTATTCGCTCGTTTGCGCCCGCCAGCGTCGGCGCAGGAACAACAATGACCATTCTTGGCTCGGATTTCTCTGGCGCGACGGCGGTGCGCTTTGGAACAACGTCGGTAACGTCCTTCAACGTGATTGGCGATTCTACAATCACGGTGCGTGTGCCGAATGTGGGCGCGGCGAGCGTGGTGCTTGATATTGCGGTGGTTTCGCCAAGCGGCACAGGCACAGCAAGCGGCTTCCGTTATCTGCCCGCGCCCGTGATTACGAGCTTTACGCCGCAAATTGCCGCCTCTGGCGCGACCGTGCGCATTGTGGGAACGGGCTTTGCGTCTATCTCGGCGGTACGTTTTGGTGGCGCGAATGCACAAGGGTTTGTGATTGATTCCGACACGCAAATTTCGGCGATTGTCGGCGCGAATGCCGTGTCGGGCGCAGTGAGCGTGGTGAGTTCGACGGGAACGGCTTCCTTGAATGGATTTATGTTTGTTCCGCCGGCTTCGTTGGAAATGCTGCTCGCAGATTTCAACCCAAAAACCGCACCATCGGGCGCAGTGGTAACGCTGCGTGGCGCGAATTTCCGTGAAGTGGTGAATGTAGAATTTGGCGGCGTTCCCGCGCAATCTTTCGCGCTACTTTCGCCAACAACGATTACGGCGATTGTCGGCACGGGCGCGAGCGGCGCGGTGCGGCTTGTAACGCGCTCTACGACGCTGAGTACGGCGGGATTTGTGTTTGTTCCCGCGCCCGTGATTACGAGCTTCGCACCGCAAAGTGCAAGCGCAGGAACGGTGGTGGTGATTACGGGACGCAACTTCACGGGCGTGGGCGCAGTGAGTTTTGGCGGAACGGCAGTGAGTTTCACGATTGACTCCGACACACGCATTTCTGCTCGCATCAGCATCGGCTCGACGGGCGCGGTCAGCGTAACGGGTCCAGGCGGAACTGGCACACTTGCTGGCTTCCGCTTTGTTGGCGCGTCGTCGTTCTTCAGTTCGTCGTTTGATACTTCCATTCCAGACGACAAGCACACATCAACGCTGGCAAACAACACAACGGCGGTGAATGACGCAGAGGACGCATCAAACCTGAGCATTCGCCTCTTCCCGAACCCTGCACGGCAAACAGTATCGGTGGCGGTAAATATCCCCGAAGGCGCACAGCATCTGGTCTTGACGCTGCGCGATGTATTGGGCGTACCGCATGTTGTGAAGTCTCTCACAGTGAAATCCCTCACGCTGCAACGCGGACAGAAAGCGGAAACGGCACTCAATCTGGAGACATTGCCATCAGGAGTGTATTTCCTTGAAGTCCGCACGAATACTGGTCAGGTGGGATTGCAGAAATTAGTAAAAGAGTAAAAACAACGTATCAATACAACAAAAAGCCATACGATGAGTATTTCACCGTATGGCTTTTTTGTTGGTAACTCGTCAGGTATATCCCCGTCGGGCGGCTGAAGAGTGCGTAAACGCTGCCTTATGGCGGGTGCGTCGCTTGCACACCACGCAGGACGGCTACTGCACTTGTGATACCAGCCGCCCGACGAGATAGTACCTGACCAGTTACTTTTGTTGTAGGATAAGAGAATATTCGCTTCGATGACAGAAAAATCAAGAACAATAAGCACCATTACTCTGAGGTTGTAGGCGCATCACACAGAATGAGTTTTCCGTGCGTAGAATCCAATGTAAGAGAAAGCTCTTCAAGAGCTTTGGTGGCGGGAAGGCGAGTTGCCATGCCGTTTGCGGCAAATTCCGCTCCATGACACGGGCAAATAAATTTCCGCTCGTCTTTCAACCATTGCACCGTACAGCCCGCATGAGTACAGCGTAGATTGAAAGCGCGATAGATACTGCTCGGCGTAGTAGCAGTGGCATCGTGGCGGAGAAGCACCGTTTTATCGCCAAATTGTATGGTGCGCTGCCCTTCCTGCTCAAGTTCCGCTATATTCAATGACAGCGGCTGAGGAATGACGCGCCTCTCCGACGGTGAGCGTAAAAAACGCCACACAGCAAACACGCCACTTGCGGCATATACGCTCAAAGCAATGCGCAGGGTGTTCTTCAAAAAGCCACGCCTTTCCTCGTGTTCAAGGCTTTGTGCTATTTGATTTGGTTCAGTGGTCATTGTGTTGAGCTGTTGTTGCTAAAAAAATTGAGGCTGCTTGGGTAAAAGCATACTCAAAAGCGTGTCCCAAAGCGGCTTTATGGGATTTCTGCTTCTCAAATTTCATCCTTCATCCCTCAGATTTCATCCTTTTCCTAAATCTGCCCAATCCAGTTACTATCGTGCTTTTGGAAGGTTTCGTGTAAGCGTTGAACGAGTGCGGGGGGCAGCACACCATCGTTTACTTGTTCGATATTGCGTTGTAGATTATTTGTGTTAGCAGTGCCAACAATTGCGGTCGTAACGCCTTCGGTGAACGTAGAAAAGCGCAGGGTAAGATTATCCCACGACAAGCCACTTTCCTGAACAAGAGTGTGCATCTGCATTGTGGTCATGCGCTCCCAGTAGGTTTCTGCGTAATTCCCTACTGGACGCTCGTTATATCGCCACGGCGCATTGCCCAAAGGACGTTTCGCAATCACGCCGATACCAGCCGCCTTTGCTTTTGGGAGCAACGAGAAAATTCCGCGTTGGTCGAAGGGATTTACGGATGTTTCAATAACCTGAAAACGCTTCGTGGATACGGCAAATTCCAAGTCCTCATTTTCGCCCGAATAGCCGATAGCTAGGAGCTTTCCCGACTGTACATTTTCTTCCAATGCTTCAAGCAAGCCCGGACGCTCCAGCGTGGCTTTGGGGCAGGAATGAAGCAACATGACATCCAGATAGTCCGTGCGCATGAGGCGGAGAGCCATATCTATCCCTGCATGAATGCTCATTGGTGTCCAATCTTCATAACCCGGAACACTGTAACCGCACTTCGAGACCAACACAAAATCTTTTCGGCGATACGACAAATGCCGCCCAATGCGCTCCTCCGACATGCCATAGCCGCGAGCAGTATCTATCAGGGTTACACCCAAATCAACAGCACGATTCAGGATAGTACCAGCCTCATTTTCCGTCATATTTGTCCCGCCGATATGCCCCGCACCAAAGCCAAGCGCGGAAGCGGGAAGTTTCGAGCCGCCCAAAAGTGGACGTTTAGGAGAAGAAAGTTCTGTAAACTGCATGGAATCTGCCTTTGGAAAATGTATGAAAAATTCTAACAAGGTAAGGAATGAAAGCAAAATAAATGGATGAACTTCTTTCGGCTTCGGCACACGCAGACACTCTTGTCTGCGCCACTTGTACAATCGGGAAAAAGAGGCGCAGACAAGAGTGTCTGCGCTACCGAAGAGCGGGTTATGCACAATCATTAACTCACATTGGTATCAGAGCTTAATCTGTATAATTTCTAATAGACATTCACGTTACAAATGTGGCTTAGAATGGATGTACAGCGATACATCCGCTTCAAGATACATCTGCTTCAACTAACGAGAATTCGGTGGAATTACTCATGCCGCGAATCCAGCTTATCCTTGTACCACGCATACATCCGCGTAATGCCTTCTTCCAAGCCGATGCGTGGTACAAATCCCGTGAGTGCCTTGATTTTACTCGTGTCTGGGCTACGACGGGCGGGTGAGCCGGGCGTGTCGGGAAGTTCATTCAGTGAAATCGTTTTGCCCATCACCTGCGCAACAGTTTTTACCAAATCGCGGATGGAAATTTCCTGTTCGGAATTGCCGATGTTGATGATTTCGCCTTGTGTTGCGGCGTGTTCCGTTACGAGAATGGTAGATTTTACTGCATCATCAATGTAGCAAAAAGCGCGTGTGTGCGTGGGCGAAGCAACGTCAATAACTGCATTTTCACTTGCTGCACTTTTGTCTCGAATTTTCAAGAACATTTCTGGTAACACGTGTAAATATCCCATGCGTGGACCATAGACGTTGTGAAAGCGCACTACGGTAAAAGGGATATTGTATAAGCGTCCGTAGTTGAAGCAAATGGATTCACCGTACATTTTACTCAGCATATAGGTTGTGCGCGGCGAAGTGATGTCGTCCAGCGTCAGATGCTCGGTTTCAGGCGTGGGAACAGTGATGCCAAAATGCTTCAGCGTACCAGCGTAAATCTCGCTTGTGCTGGAGAAAAGAATGCGCTTCAAGTTCGGTAATTGTTTGGCGTATTCAAACAAATACAAGGTGGAAATGGCGTTCACAAACAAGACTTTATCAGGCTTTTCCATGACATTGCGCACACCAATCACTGCTGCTAAGTGGTAAATGTAGTCAAAGTTTTTTGGCAAGGTCGCGAAGAATGCAGCATCGGTAACGTCGCCTTGAATAAACTGAACGTTTGGGCGGTCAAGAACCTCCTGCAAGTCAGCATCCACGCGCCCGCGAGCGAAATTATCAACAAGCGTAATCGTGTTGTTTGGATGTTCCGAAAGTGTGCGTGTAATGGCGTGTCCGATGAACCCCGCGCCGCCAGTGATGAGGATGTGTGTTTGAACGTTTGACAAAGGAATCTCCTTCATGGAATTTTCTTGTGAATTTTTTTTAATTTTTTTGTGAATTTTATGAATGATACATTTCTGTAAGGCGCACAGTTGCTTGCACGGAGGCAAATTCAACAACGCCATTTTCGCTTTCAATCAGTTCCCAGCGTCCATGTGCATTCTTGCGGAAAAGTTGTACAAAAGGCTGCTCTGGCTCGAAGTATGCAATCTCTTCTAAGGACGGAATGCTGCGGTAATATTCAAATTTGCGTGTCAAATCAAAATCTGCTGTCGAAGGCGAGAGAATTTCAATGATGACGGTTGGATTCAGCAATTCTCGCTTTCCAGCGTCGTTGTAGGCGGCTTCACCGCGTACGATAGTTACATCGGGATAAACGTAGCGATTGTAAGTGGGAATCATTATTTTGAGATTGCTTCCAAACACTCTCGCTGTTCCTCGCACTTGCGTCAAAAGCGCAGAAGCAAGAGCAATGCTGAGTTCTTCGTGGTATCCAGTATTTCTGGGCATAGCAATAATATCTCCATTGTGAAATTCGTGGCGTTCTTCGCTTGCATTCTCAAATGCCAAATACTCTTCCACAGTCGCGCCTGTGCGCACGATGCGAGCTTCTTCCTCAAAAACCGCTTCAATGCTTGTGTTTGGTAGTGTCATTGTGTTTCTCCTTTATGAAGATAATTTCTCTGCAATATACTACTTCGAGCCAGTTTTCATGCCGCGTTGCAGCTTCTCCAAATATGTGTTCAATTCGCGCAGTTGGTCGGCGAGGTGCAGGCGGATAAGCTGTACCTGATTACCATTCACCTGCGCTATACTGCTGTCGCTGCCAGACTGCGTGTTTTGCTCAAGTATGTACAAATCGTTTGCCGAACTCATAATGCCGTCCACCATTGCTCGTGCATTGCCGTCCTTCAGTTTGCGCAATTCTTCCTGCAACACCTGCGCGACGCATCCCACCTGAATCTGGCTTGGGCGCATCATTTCAAGGCGTTGTTTGTTGCAATCAAAGGGCGAGAGCATTCCTGGAGGTGCTTGATAGTTAATGCCAGTAATGGGACTAAAATTGCCCGATTGTGCAAGCGGATTCGCCACCAAGCCCTGCACGCGGTTCAGTAAGCGGCGCGAATCGGTAACGGCAATTTCTACCGGCGAGCGACCCGCCGTAACCGTAACGGTGGGCATTGTGTAACGACGCAGCGAATCAAGGTTAGGAATGTCGTCGCAGTATTTGTCCAGAAGCTCGTTTGCGGCGGGATATTTGAGTTCTTTTGCCTCCGAAACATCAATGCAGCCGTCTTGATTGCGTCCACCGAGCATCTTCGCATAGCCGCGCAAATAGTAGCTTTCGCCGCTTTGGTCGTTCAAGCGCAGGGCAGCATCAAGGTCGAAAATAGCTTCGGCAAATTTGCGGCGTTGCAAATGCAGACTGCCACGATAAAACCACGCATCGAAAAGCTGCCCACGCAAGCTACTATCGGATGTTCCGAGCTTAATTGCCGTTGTGAAATCCGCCATTGCAGCATCGGTTTGTTTCAATTTCATTGCGCAAAACCCGCGCTGCGTGAGCGCGAGAATGTTATCAATATTGCCCACACGCAAGCATTCACCGTAGTCGCGGCGTGCTTCGTCGAATTTTTGCTGTGCTTGAAACAAATTTCCACGTGCAAAATATGCCGATGGATTCAAGGAATCAATCGCCAGAACCCGCGTCCAATCTGCGATTGCGCCTGTTGGATTATTTTGCTGTTCGGCACGAAGTTGTGCGCGGCTTTGCAGTGCGTACACGTTGGCGGGCTGCAAGGCAATGATGTTGTCGAAGTCTTTCGCGGCTTCATCGAACTTGTACAACTGTGCGTGCAAGCTGGCGCGGACGTTGTAGAGCGTTACGTTTGCCGTATCGCGCAGAATCATTATGCTGACTTCTTCCAACGCACCGCGAAAGTCCAGCTTACTAATTTTCGGCGTAACGCGCTTTTGTAATTCTTCTTCCGTCGGGCTGAGGCGAACAGGCTTTGCCGCCTGATTTGCTGAGGCTTTTGGAGATTGTTGGGCAAATGCAGATTGCCCGAAAACACAGAACCATGCTGCAAGGAACAGACAAGACTTCATGGTAATTGATAGGATTGTTGAGAGTTTTTAGCTACTAAATACATGATTCTTGAAAGAAGCAACGATTATTGGAACGCGGATGAAGTCTAGACTATAAGGATGTTGAGGACTTTTCTCCGTCCTGAACATCCTCTAAGTCCTCAAATCTGCGTTCCTTCCTCACAACGTTCATTTTCACTGCATAATGTAAGAATCATGTACTAAAATCTACGTGAATTCAATCTACAATGCTTTCAACGAATCCAGCAAGGAAGCCATTTCTATCGCAACGGTGGCTGCCTCGAAGCCTTTATTGCCGGCTTTCGAGCCAGCACGCTCGATTGCTTGCTCAATCGTATCGGTCGTCAGAACGCCAAAAACGCAGGGAATACCAGCATCCAAGCCAACTTGCGCCACACCTTTGGTTACTTCCGATGCGACATAGTCGAAATGCGGCGTAGAGCCACGAATGACCGCACCAAGCGCAATCACGGCATCGAACTTGCCACTTTTCGCCATTTTCTGTACCACGAGCGGAATCTCGAAACTGCCCGGACAATACGCAATTGTAACGCGCTCATCCTTGACGTTATGCCGCTTCAGCGCGTCCAATGCGCCTTCGACGAGCTTGCCAACAACAAAATTGTTCCACCGCGAGACCACGATGCCAAAGGATTTTCCTTCGGCGGAGAAGACACCTTCTATGATATTGATTGCCATTTTTGTATGTGAAAGATTATGAAGAAAACTGTTGTGCGAAAAATGTTTTGAAGCGCGTCAGCGAATCCGCGACCGAATGCTGCACGGAATCGGTGAAAGAATGCAGCGCGTCGAAGGCTTGGAAGCCGCTTCCATGCTTGCTTTTTGCTTGCTCTTTGTATTCTGCGGAACGTTCTTGCAACGTCGCGTAAAAACGCTCGAAATCGCTTTGCACTAAGCCGAAACGTCCTAAATTACTGTCGTCGCGTTTGCTGCCGCCGTGATAGTCGGAGCCGCCAGAAGCGAGCATTTGCCGAGTGTCGGTGAAATATTGGTAGTATTGCGCCAGCATACCGTCGTGTGCGGGATGATGCACCTCAACGCCGTCCAAGCCGCAGGAAATCAGCTCTTCCAACTGCTCTGCGCTCACCACCTGCCCTGGATGCGCCAGCACCGCCACACCGCCTGCGTGGTGAATGAGTTCAATTGCCTTTGCTGCTGGAAACGTCCATTTTGCCACGGCTGCGGGCGCGTCGTCGGCGAGATACTTGTCGAAGGCTTGCCGCACGGTGCGCACAATACCTGCATTGCGCAGTGCGATTGCGATGTGATGCCGTCCAATTACGCCATTGCCACTTATTGCGCGAACTTCTTCCAGTGTGAGCTTTTTACCAAGTTCTGCCAAGCGAGCAAGAATGCGCTCTGCACGGCGTTGGCGTTCTTTCTCGCTGCGCACGCAATAGTGCAGAAGGGCAGCATTTTTTTCATCAACATTGTAGCCCAAAATATGCACTTCGCGCTCGGTAGCTTGTGTTGAACCCTGTATCGTCATGGACGCGCTAATCTCAATACCGCTTAGAAAGACCATTCCACGCGCTTCCGCCGCTTTTCGCGCTTCTGCCACGCCCGCAACCGTATCGTGGTCGCTGACAGCAATCGCCTTCAACGCCCGCTCAAATGCTCGCTGTACCAGCATTGTTGGCGTGTGTGCGCCGTCGGATGCGGTTGTGTGGGAATGAAGGTCGGCAAAAATAGTTCCGCGTTGCATGAAAAAGGGGACAGTGAAAAGGAAAAAGCGATACAAACGAGGATGCAAACTACGGAAATATTCGCAAACAATCGTGCCGATTTGCCTACATTTTTCGCGCTTTCTGCCATTGCAACCAAACACAAACGCCCGCCACTGCACACAAGCAATGACAGGCATTTTGGGTCATATTTACCTAAAAAACATATCTTCAAAAACGCACACCAACAAAAACATTCGCCGTCGCTGCGCCAGAAGTAAAGATACGAGGAATACCGTTTGTCAGCCCCAAAAAGAACAGGTAACCTTTCACACGTAGCCCCATATCCACAACATTCGAGAGAGGGAAGATATAATCTGCGGTTAGATGCGTTCCCAAAATCCATGAGGTGCTGTATTCATAAAACGATGGTGGATACATGCGCAACAAGGAATCAAGCGGCATCCAACCTATACTTCCTTGATGGGTTTCTGCGCTACCAAATGTACCGTATTGAAGTGTTCCGCCTAGACCAAAACGAAAGCCGTGTGGCGTGCCAGAAGGTGTCCAAAGCAAGGAAATATCAAGGTTTGTCAGATTCCAAAAAATCATTCGATAGTAATTGGGACTGACAATGGTGTGCGTCAAATCAACGCTTTGGAAGGAAGAATTTCCGCCATTGAAGAGAGAAATTTCTGCTTCAAGATTTTGTGCAATCGCGCGGGAATACATCGCCGACCATACAGGAAAGCCAATACGCCCCATAAACGTCCCGTAGCCCGCACCAACGCTTAGGCGATTCCGAAGCAGCGAGGTTTCTTCTTGCGTTGGTGGCGATTGCGCAAGGGCGAAATAATGAGGGAAAAAGAATATCGTACCAGAGGTAGCGATGAAGAGTGTGCGAATCAGGAAAGAACGCATAAAAACAGGGAAAAAGTGAGGAAAACAGAGGAATTGACAATGATATTGTATTGCTCAATGGCAGTATTTGTATGCTTTTCAGCGCATAGCAGAATGCAAGCAATAGACAGAAGAGCGCACAAGCGGGGAAAAGTTACACAAAAAACGCCCGCCACTGCACACAAGCAATGACGGGCGTTTTACGTTTATTGACAACAGTTTTTACTCCTGCGGCAAAGCAAAAAATTCATCCCGCGTCATCATCGGAACGGTGGGCAAACCCTTTGCTTTCAAAATCTCGTTCGCACTTGGCAATTCCTTGCCTGTGAGCTTTTCCCACGTCGTTACTGCCGCACCAACTTCTTTTTCCATCATGGCAATCTGCTCGGCGTGTTGCTTGGAAGGCGCACTGCCGCTAATCAGCACCAAACCGTAGGTTTCAAGCAACTTCTCGCGGATTTTGTTTTCCTTTACACCCACATAAAAACCTTCGCCCGCCACAAGTGTTTTGTAGAAATCAGCAAATTGCTTGTGTGAGGCTTCGATGCTCTTTTTCGTGGCATCGTCGGTTGCAGCTTTTAAGCGGGTTTCCAGCGTGTCGCGGGTGCGGACTGTTGTTTCAATCACGTAGGCAAGGCGTTCCTGCAAGTCGTAGAGCGTCTTTGCCGCTTTGTAGTTGGTAACGCGCTCTGCTGCTGGGAATGGCGCAGTAGGAGCATTTTGCAGCGTGATTGTACCAGCATAATCCTTATCGCCTTTTTTCACCTTCACCGTGTATTTGCCCTCAGGCACGACCAAACCTTGTCCGAAGCCACCAAAACCGTTTTCTGTTTCCGCGCTTTCCGATTTCGCCGACTTCGGTGGTTTTGTGCGCATACTCCAAAGAACGCGGTTCAAGCCCTTGCGCTTGCCGCCCGGAACGGAAGTGATAAGCTCGTTTTTGTCGTTGTAAATTTCAAGGTTGATATTGCCTGAATTTACGCGGTCTTTGATGTAATACGTGATAACCGCGCTTTCGGTCGCATTGTCGCCATTAAACTCGTCGCTGCCTGGAAACTCTTGGAAACCAATGGCGTAGCTTTGGAAGCTCGGACGATTTGGCAAGACCGCAACGTCAGCATTCAAGAGGTCTGCGGTGATGGCGCGAAGCGGCGTAATGTCGTCAATGATGATAACACCGCGTCCGTGCGTTGCCAAGATAACATCGTGGTCGCGCGGGTGAATCGCAATATCGCGCACACCGACGTTTGGCAAGTTCGCCGTCATTTGCGCCCAGTTCTGACCGCCGTCCAGCGTGAGAAACAAGCCAAATTCCGTGCCGACAAAAAGCATATTTTTATTGACCAAATCCTCACGTACACAGAGAGCGTAGCCCTTTACGTCGGCGTTGGTGATGAGCGACCACGTTTTGCCGAAGTCGGTGGTTTTTGCAACGTAGGTTTTCATATCGCCCATCGTGTGTCCGTCGAGCGTAACGTAGGCGGTGCCTTTGTCGTAGCGGCTTGGCTCAACGCTCGAGACCCACGTATTTTTCGGAACACCCGGAAGGCTTGCCGTTACGTTTGTCCATGCTTTACCGCCATTTTGCGTTACTTGTACGTTGCCGTCGTCGGTACCAGCCCAGATGATTTTTTCATCCAAGGGAGATTCCGCCACAGCGTAGATGGTACAATGGTTTTCAGCAGAAGATTTGTCCATTGTTACGCCGCCGGATTCTTCCTGCTTTTGTTTGTTCGGGTCGTTGGTGGTGAGGTCTGGTGAGATTTTTTCCCATGAATCGCCTCTGTCCATTGAGCGGAAAAGGAATTGCGATGCCGCATAAATCACTTTCGGATTTTTTGGGCTGGGCAAAAGTGGCGAATTCCAGTTCCAACGGTATTTCGGGTCGCCAGCTTTTTCCATTGGCTTGATTGCTTTGATGTCGCCTGTGGGCAAGTAATGACGCGCACTGTTGCCACCTTGCATCTCGAAATACAAGTAATTTTTATCAACTTTATCGCGGAAAACGTAGAAACCATCACCAAAACCAACGCTTTTCCACATACTATTCGGCATTGAGCCGCTTGAACGCGAGGGCGCAAGCCACGAACCGTTGTCCTGCAAGCCGCCCATCACATTGTACGGCATTTCCATATCGTAGCTCACGTGGTAGAACTGCGACACGGGCAAGGAGCGCACAAACATCCATTTTCTGCCCCTGTCGAGCGAGCGATATACGCCGCCGTCGGTGCCGAGCAAAAGATTCATTGGGTTTTTCGGGTCAATCCACAGCGCGTGATGGTCGGCGTGGGTGTCGTAGCCCATTTCCTCGAAGGTTTTGCCGCCGTCATTGGAAATATTCACAAACAAGCCCGGACGGTAAACGCGGTTTTCATCAACGGGATCTACAACAAGCGTAGCGAAATAGAACGGACGCAAGGTAATACGCACCTTGTCGGACATCAGTTTCCATGTTTCGCCTTTGTCATTGGAGCGATAAATGCCGCTTGGTTTGGATTCGACCATAGCATAGACCACATCTGGGTTCGAGGGCGCAATCGCAATACAGGTGCGTCCAATCAAGCCTGCGGGCAAGCCGTTCGACGCGCCCAGCTTTTTCCATGTTTTGCCGCCGTCGGTGGATTTGTGGAAGCCGCTTGCTTCGCCGCCCGATGAGAATTCCCAGCCTTTGCGGCGGAATGTCCACATCGAAGCGTAAATGATGTTCGGGTTCGAGGGGTCAATCACGACATCTGCGCAGCCCGTTTTTGCGTCGGCATAGAGAATCTTTTCCCATGTTTTGCCGCCGTCAGTGGTTTTGTACAAGCCTCTGTCTTCGCTATCCGACCAGAGTGCGCCTAAGCCCGCAACGTAGATGATGTTCGCGTTGGTGGAATGAATCGCAATTTTCGCAATACGCTCAACTTTGTCCAAGCCCATTTTTTGCCAGTTGTCGCCGCCGTCGGTGGTTTTGTAAATGCCGTCGCCGACCGACACGCTGTTGCGGACGTTAGTTTCGCCCGTTCCAACCCAGACGGTTTCGCCTTTCGAGCTGTGGTCAATCGCCACTGCGCCGATGGATTGGGTGTGTTTGTCGAAAACGGGCTTAAACGTTGTGCCGTTGTCGAGCGATTTCCACACACCGCCTGTGCCTGTGCCGACCCAAACAATGCGCTGTTCGAGAGATTTCGGATTTTTTTCGTCAAGTTTTTTGTCAATCACATCAATCGCGGTGATGCGCCCGCTCATGGCGGCGGGACCGATTTGGCGAGCTTTCAAGTCGCCAAACATGGAGGTTGAAATTTTGATGGGCGCGGGCAAAGCCCCTGCGGGTGCTTGAGCGAATGCTGGGGCAAATGCCAGAAACGGCATAAATGCTACCACCAGAGCCATTCCGAGAAGGGAGAAACGAATGTGTTTCATGGGAAAATGAGAAAATTGAGAGTGTAAAGGAAAAATGGTTTTTATGAACTCGGCTCTATGTGAGGGTCTCACTTCCGAGTGAGGCTCTCACTCTCTTTAGCGAAGTGCCTCACACCAGCCTCATCTTTTCGACAAAAAGCCCTCTGTTCTTAATAAACAAAGGGCTTTTGTGAAAAGTTCAGAGCGGCTTATTTTTTCTCTGCTGGCTTTGCCATATCTGCTGGCGGCGCGAACATTTTATCATCAATCGCTTTGTCAAATTCTACATTTTTGATGACCATTTGGCTCACTGTTTGACCTTTGATTTTTGTTTCGGCACTGCAAGCAACAGTCAAGCCACCAAATTTTTTGAAATCACTGAAATACGTTTCGGATTCCGTTTCGCCGCCTTCTCTTGTCTTGCGCTTAGAAACGGTTTTAATTGGCAAATAGCTTTCCGCATCAAAAAAGCGATATTTTACGTCGCCGTGCTTATTGGTCACTTTAAGTTTGTATGCCATTGCGCCGTCGAGGTCTTCTTTGCCCATGAGTTCAATTTTGAAGCCTTTCTCTTTGCTATCAATAAACTCGCCGTCAATATCTGCTTGCTCTTCAGCATCTTTGATTTCTTCTTCGTTCATTACTGCGGGTTTATTCTGCCCTTGAAATGGATTGATTTGCCAGCCGCCCTTGCCATCAAACGCATTTTTCATTTGCATACCTTGAAACGAAAGTTCAAAGTACATCATCATTGGACGCTTTTGATAGACTTTCGCAGGAAGTTTCATCGCGCCACCACCTTGAATAATCTCAATGTCGGTGATTTGGCTCTTCACCGCTTTTTGCTTTGCCACACCGCCAACAGCGTCGTTGATTTTCGCAACAACATCATCCACAGTTTGCGCAGCGAGAGTAAATGTGCCGAGAACAAGCATTGATGCGCCTGCTACGAAGGCTCTTTGTATAGAAGAAAACGATTTCATTCGTTTATGCTCCAAAATAAATGGTAAAAAATAGTAAAAAATACGTCATGCGTTTCTTTGAGTATTTCAAGACGAAGAAAGGTTGAAAAAGTTGCGTGGAATATTGGCATTTCTGGGTGTACCGAGATTTTGAAAACATCAGAACAAACCGTACATTTGCTCTTCTTCTCACTTCCAAAGGAATCTCAGATGAATAGCGAAATTACAATACTTGCCAACGTTGTCGGTGGCAAAGCCTGTATTGCTGGAACGCGCGTTTCGGTTCACTCTCTTGCTGCATGGTACAAACGCGGTTTTTCGGCAGAAGAAATAGCCACGGAATACCCGCAATTACACCTCGCACAGATATATGCGGCATTGTCGTACTACCACGCACACCGCTCTACCATTGACGCAGAGTTGCGTGAAGAAGAGGCGTTATACGAACACTATGCGGCTGAGTACGTACCACAGCACGCTTCCCACCTTATTGTTTCGGTATGAGCATGACAACAATCAAACTTTTTATTGATGAAGATGCTATGTCTCACGCTCTTGTGCAGGGCTTACGGGCGCGGGGCGCGGACGTTACCACTGTGCTACAAGAACATCGAACTGGACTCACCGACCCTGAACAACTTGCCTTTGCCACTGCCGAAAACAGAGCCATCTACACCTTCAATGTTGCTGATTTTGTGCGCCTCCACACTGCATATCTCGCCGAATCAAAATCCCATGCTGGCATTATTCTTGCTGACCGTACACGCCATTCTGTTGGCGAACAGATTCGCCGCGCACTGCATCTGCTCGCAAGCAAAAATGCTGATGATATGCGGAATGCGATAGAATTTCTCAGTAATTGGTAGTTCCTGATTGCATCCTGCACCATTGCTTATCCCTGAAAAATACGTGCATACAAGCCATGTCCATGCTCGGCAAACTGTTCAAACAGCCCCGTGTACCATTGCGCCAACGAAGCACCTGCGGTACGGGACTCTGCAAGGTCGAGCGCACTCGCCACGCCGCCTGTGCGGATAATGTGAAACTCCTCACGTGGCGGATGCGTGGCAAGATACTCCTTCGCAGAGCGCGTGAGTGCAAGCGAGCAAGCGCGGAGTGGCTCGCCGCTTACGCCGCCGCCGAAGGTTGAGGTAAAATAGTCGAAGGACGCATAGTCTCTGGGGTTCAGCGTGGTGCGGTGTTGCGCGTATTGCGTGGAAGTATTTCCGAAGTTTACGCCGTCGTAGCCAAGTGTTGTCAAAACGTCCAGAAGCCTTGCTACGTCTTGCGTTGCGGTATCGTTGGAGAATTTCACGACAACGGGCAAATGGCGCAATCGTTTTTTGAGGAATGCTGTTGCAATGAATTCTAATCGTTCAGAAATGGCTTCAAAGCTGGAGGAACCATGCGCAACATTCGGACAGCTTTCGTTGATTTCCAGAAAATGTACACCCGCTCGGTCGTACATCTGCATTCCCGCGACTAATTCCTCCAATGCCACTTCGCCACTTGATTCTGGTGCAGTCATCAAGCTCGCCCCCATCGGAAAACCTGCATGGTGTGGAAATGCCGATAAACGCTTCGCAACGGCTGCATGACCACTGTTTGGCAGCCCAAGCCAGTTCGAGGCAGCGCGTGAGTTTGGGTACGGCGCGAAGGGCTTGGCTATGCCGTTGCGCGTGTTGCCAGTGCGTGCGTGCGTGGTGGTGGTTCCTGCGAGATAGCCGCCCGCGCCTTGTCTGTACGAGAGTTCGTAGCCTTCGCCATTTTTAAACAGTCCTGCTGCATTCATCAAACCATTGCGAAATTCTATTCCCCAGCATGTAACAGCGTGTTCCTCTGCAATGCGCACAAATGCTGGCTTTTCAGCAAAGTACGCCGAGAGAAAAACATTCCGCCCCGCAGAGTAAATTTGCGTTGCGGTTTCGGGTGCAAAGTGTGTGATGATGGGACGTGCAAGGTGGTCGAGCCGAGCAATAGTTTCGCTTATCATGGTGAGTTTGTATTGTGAAGTTTGGTGAATGCGATACGGAAGAAGAAAAGAGCGGCGCAAAATACGGAAATTGCTTCATCTTTTTTAATAACGAAAAGAGCAAAATTGTTACGAAATGTTAATCTTTTTTGCCAACATTTGAGCGTACTGTAACTTGTTTTATCTGCTTTCGTATGAATCGTGAGGCAAATTTTTTTAGCAAAATCGTATTCCCAATTATACTTCAGATTACCCTTCTCTTTTCATTTTTTATTCGGGAGAAATCTTATGAACCGCACCATTCCTTCATTTCTGAGCATGATTGCACTTGCTTTCGTGCTACATGTAGGTTTTTTGACTCCAACAGCTTCCGCGCAAGGATTTTTCACGGATGTCAAGCGTGCTGTTGCGAATATCTTCTCGCCGAAAGTAGTTGGGAGCGGCATTATGGCAAAAGAAACGCGGGAGTTCGGGAATTTCCACACGGTCGTTGTTGATGCGCCTTTTGGCGTTGATATTGAATCCCAAGCAAATACCTCGAATGTGTATTTGGAGGGCGATGATAATATCTTGCCACTTATTTCCACAACCCTGAAGAATGGCGTGCTGACTATCTCCGTAAGCAATGAAGTCAATACGCAAGGCTTCGAGAATAAACGCTTGACCGTCATTGTCCACGCGCCAAACGCCGAGCGTGTTGAACTCTACGGTGCAGGAAGTGTGGATGTTACGAACATCAATAGCCCAAATTATGCGTTAAAAATGCACGGCGTGGGAAGCCTCGACGCGCAAGGAACGGTGGGCAATCTGAGCATTGATGCCAATGGCATTGGTACGGTGAATGCGAAGAGCCTGAAAGCGCAAAATGCAAAAGTAGAATCGCATGGCATCGGCTCGACAAGCGTGTATGCAAGCACGAATCTGGATATTACTCTTTCTGGTATTGGAAGTTTGGTCTATTATGGCAATCCAGCACATTTTACAAAAAATGTTGGTGGCATTGGCTCGGTAAGCAAGGGTTCATCGGGTGTGCAGCCGTAAGCGCGGAGAATCGGATAGAAAAAAAACAGCGAACGCATGTGCCAAAACATCTACCAGCACACACGCCCGCCGTGGATAAAAGAAATGCGGCTGCCAATTTACAAAAGCTGCGTGAATTAGTACGAGAATATTTCATTGCCCGCACTTTCTGACCACTATTGCGCACACTCTTGATTTTGCCTATTAGGACTTTCGCAAACGGCGCAGACAAGAGTGTCTGCGCTACCATCAGGCTTCGGTTTCATCTGGCTTCGGTAGGGCGTAACACTCTTGTCTGCCCCATAAAACAAACCTTTCGCGAAAGTTCTACTATTGTTCGCTGCTGCGGCGTGCAATCTCCTGTGCTGTCGGGCGCGTAGAATCTTGTTTCGGCGTGCCGTTACCATTACCACTGCCACTGCCATTACTATTTCCGCTCGACTGCTGTGCTTTTTCTTTGTCAAGGCGTTGCAATGCAAAAAACTTTTCCATAATTTTTTGTGCAATCGGAGAGGCAATACTACCACCAAACCCTGCATTTTCAATCATCACGCACAGCGCGATTTGAGGCTTTTCGCGAGGTGCAAAGCAGATAAACCATGCGTGGTCTTTTTCCTGCGTGTTTTGTGCAGTTCCTGTTTTTCCGCACACTGTTATCCCTTCAATTTGAGCATTCGTCGCCGTTCCACCGCCTTGTACCACCGCCGCCATGCCGTCGTGGATAATGTCGAAATACTCCGTTTTAATCGGAACTTGTTTTGATGCGACGGACAATGGTTGCTCTTCACCAGAAATTCTATCTACCAGCGAGCGCACAATGTGTGGCTGATTCCACATGCCTTTATTGGCGAGCGTTGCCGCGTAGGTTGCCATTTGAAGCGGTGTTACTCCGACCTCGCCCTGCCCAATGCCCCAATTCACCAGCACGCCTTGGCTCCAACCATTTTTTCCAAAACGACGATTCATATATTGCTCGCTTGGAAGAATTCCTGTGCCTTCATCAATCACGTCATTGCTCATGCGCGAGCCGAATCCGAACATTTTGCCGTACTGCTCGAAGCGTTTCACGCCAAGTTTTAAGCCAAGTTGGTAAAAGTACGAATTGCAGGAAACCTGCACTGCGCGGCGCACATTGATTGCACCATGCGTTCCGCCGTGACACTTGAACGATTTATTGCCATACTGAAACGCTCCTGCGCAATAAAACGTGGAGCTTTCGGTAACAATTCCCTCTTGCAATCCCGCCAAAGCCATAAGCATTTTCCACGTCGAGCCAGGCGGATAGGCGGTTTGCGTAGCGCGGTTGAACATCGGTGTTTCGGGGTCGTTGGCAATAGAATCGTATATGGTTTTCGGTGTGCGCCCGCTAAACTTGCGTAAATCGTAGTCGGGTTTGCTCACAAGTGCAAGGATTTCTCCCGTTGCTGGGTCAATCGCCACCGCCGCGCCGCGCCGTTGGATGAGGGAATCAATATAGTCCTGAAGGCGAATATCTATGCCGAGTTTGAGGTCGAAACCGTCATTTGCACTAATATCGCTTTTGCCATTGTTGAAGCTCGCCACGCGTTGCCCCAGCACGTTCACAGCAACGAATTCCGTTCCTTTGCGCCCACGCAGAAAGTTTTCATAACTGGCTTCAATGCCAGAGTGTCCGATAGCATCGCCCGGACGGTAGTAATCGCCCATTTGCGCGAGCTGCGCTTCAGCAATTTCTTTGGTATAGCCGAAAAGATGCGGTGAATTACCACCAAAATCGTACACGCGCTTCGATTCCGACACCACCGCCACGCCCGGCAACTCATTCCGATTCTCCTCCAATGCCGCAATAATACGAGCATCGGCATCGCGATACACCTTGATTGGCGTTGTGCCAGCAATGCGCTTATACCGTTCTACCTTTGCACGGATTTCTTCTTCGTCGCTTTCCAAAATCGTTGCAAGAAAAGTAAGCGTCCGCATATCAAACTCGGCGGGAGTAATCGTTACCGAGAGCGATGGCGTATTATGGACAATCCGTGCGCCTGTGCGGTCGAACATTGCGCCGCGCACGGGTTCTTTGATAACTTGTTTAATTGCCTGAAGCTCAGATTTGGAGCGGTATTCCTCGCCTTCAATGATTTGCAGCTGCACTAAGCGTCCAGCATACACCGCAGCAATCAAGGCAATAATGCCGTAGAGAATGCGTCTTCGCTGGGCTGTGCCGAATTCACTTGACCCAAAAATTTCCATAAAGCTCGTGGATACTTGTGTTGTAAGAGGTGAAATGTTAATACCGTTTTTGCTGGAAGCTCACAAGGCAGTGTAAGCCTCGTGTTTTCCAAAATTACCACCAAAACCTGTTACCATCAAAACTTGACCGCGACACCTGCTGAAAGCAAGTGGAACGTACTGCGATTGTAATCCACCGACACCACCACTGGACCCAGATAATACGACACACCCAGCGTTCCGCGCAATGCTGCATCGCTGAGTGCGACGCTCTTTGTTTGCGGCTGCGTGTCGCCTGGATAGCCTTCGGCGGCATTGACGGCGTAGAAGAAATTCCCCTGCGCGTCGCGCTGAAGCTGCAACAAGCCAAGCTGCCCCTGCAATTCAAAGGGAATGACAAACGTGTAGGAAGCATTGATGCTAAGATTGTCGTAAGCAAGACCGCCGTAGAGTTCAAAATTGCCCCAACGCTTGCTGGCGTGGACGTTTGCGGTGAAAATGTTTGCGTCCGCACGAAGGCGTGCGCCCGTAACGCCAATGGTGTTTGTGAGCGTGGTGGCTTGGTACACGGCTTGTACAGCCAGTTCCAGAGGCGGATTGACCATATATTGCGAAAGGCTGTGTTTTAATCCAATCGCCGCAAAACCAAAATTGCCAATGTTATTGCCCCAGTTAATTTGCGGCAAATACCGAAGGAGCAATTCCGTTCCGAAGAGCGAGCCAATCTCAATTTGCGGCATAGCAAGCGGCAGATATTGCAGATTCTGTCCGCTTGGGAGCGGATACTCATCGGGCAAACGCTCAATATAGGGCAGCACGGAAGTACGCGTCGCTGCTGGCAAGAGGAGAAGCGGGTCGCCAGCAACGGGATTCTGGAGGCGTTGGCGGAAATATTCTTTGGGAATTTTGAACCGTTGCTGCACCGTGCCGAAGAACGTCGGCGCATTTGCGGGAATCTCAATTTTCTTGTCCCTGATTCCATCGCCCAGCACCACGCGGAATGCGTAGCCAACAAGTCCAGCCGTGTCGCGTATGTTCACTGTTGGAAAGATGCTGGCATACCGCCCAACACTTGCCAAATCAAAGGTTGCAGTAGGCAATTCGGGTGTGTAGGTGAATTGGTCAGGATTCACCGCACCCAACATGCCATGAACACCGATGCGAATGTAAAAACCGTTTTTCCGCGCCACTTCTGCGCTTTGGTAGGTACGCGCATTGACGTTGGAATTGAGTAATTGCACAAGCGGATTTAAGTATTTCACGCTATTGAGTAGAAACAGCTCGCCACCAAAATCCCGTACAACCGCCACCGTAAGCGGGTCGGCGCGTTGTTGCGCAAGAAGTACGACGTTAGAGAGGAGTACAACAATAACAACAGGTATTGTCTCCAAGCAAGATTTTATGCGGGAGAGCGGGAAAAGCGAGAGAAGGTTCATAAAGTAAAAAGTAACATCAAATAATTCTGCATCACACGAAAATACACATTTTTACGGTAGATTTACGATAGATTAGCACGGTGAACTTGTTAAAAAAATGCGTAAAAAAATGCTAGATTGCGCTTCACTTGTCACGTCTTTCCGTCGGGCGGCTGAGAAGCTCGTGAACGCTGCCATTCGGCGGGTAAGTCGCGCTGGCACAACACCTGCCGGACGGCTACTCTGTCGGTGATAACAGCCGCCCGACAGGATAATGTTGTACCAGATAATGTTGTACCAGTTATCGTGATGCACGTTTTCTCACTTTCCCCTCATATTCTCTTCACAACTCGCATGAATGCTGACACTATCATTGCTGGAGCAATAGACATCGGCAATACACGGATAAAAATCCTTGCTGATAATCAATTTTTTGCCGCCGACCTCACCAGTTCGTGGCAAGAAGCAATGCACAAGTATTTGTGGAATTTTTCTGGCAAAAGCGTTCTTTTGGGCGTGTCGTCGGTGAATCCGGAAGCGTTTGCGCAATTAGAAATCGAACTGAAAAAGCGCAGCAATATTCGCTGGAAAGCCCTTTCTGATGCCTTCCGCGAGCAGAATCTCGTGGATGTTTCTGGCATTCAAGGTATTGGCACCGACCGCGTTCTGAGCTTGATTGGCGCACTGCATCACGCGTTGGAGCGTTTTCCATCGCGCATTATGCCAATTATTACCATTGACTGTGGCACTGCCGTAACAGTGAATGCTCTCAATACACGGCGTAAATGCTTGGGTGGAGCGATTTTGCCTGGCGTAGGCACGCAACTTCGCGCGCTGCACCATTTCACCCAGCAATTGCCCGAAGTCGAGGTCGGTTTTGAAGATGCAAGCACTGGCACAAGTACCGCTCAGGCGATGCGTATTGGCGTGGTGCGGGGCGTGGCGGGCGCGTTGAAGGAAATTACGCAAACAATTATTGAGCGCGATTTTCAAGGGGAATTGCCAATGGTCATTATCACGGGCGGCGATGCTGGGCTGGTGCTGAAGGCATTGGAGGCGTGGCACGTTGCGCCCTTGCATGAACCGCATTTAGTGCTGAATGGCGCAAGTGCGCTGATGGCACAATGGATGCAGGAATCGCTCACCGCAAGTGGTACTGCGCTGTTGCGGTGATTGGCATTGTTCGGAAGTATTGTCGTGTTTTCTCGTTTTCATGGTGCGCAAATGCACGCGGCTTTGTATATTTGTTACCTACGTTTTTTAGTCAATAGATTTTTTCCTATCCTAAGCCTTCAAAAGCAATAATTGATACGTAATGCGAATTAAAAGTTAAGTTAAGCTAAGTTATTGATTTTTTTTAACACTGATTGGACTGATTTCACTGAAGAACACAGATTTTTTGAGAATACAGCACTGTTTTGATTTTTCCTAACATATTTGTCAATCAGCGTTTATCAGCGAAATCAGTCCAATCAGCGTCAAAAACTATCTTTTAATCCGCATACGTACATAATTTATCCAAGAATCAAGTAAACAAGCAAGGAGCGAGTGTGTTATGGGTGTACTCATGCAAGCATTTTACTGGGATTGTCCCAAAGAAGACAAGAAAGAATTCGCGTGGTGGAAATTTGTGCAGGAAAAAATTCCTACGCTGCGCAAGCATGGTTTTACCGCGCTTTGGCTGCCACCAGTGAGCAAGGCGGGCAACGTGGGCGGAATGTCAATGGGCTACGACCCATATGATTACTATGACTTAGGCGAATTCGACCAGAAAGATAGCATTCCAACGTGGTTCGGCACGAAAGCGGAACTCATTGCGCTTATCGCAACAGCGCATGAAAACGACATGCAGGTCTATGCCGACATGGTGCTAAATCACAATAACGGCGCGGATGAGCAAGAAGTAAACCCGATTACGGGCGAAAAAGTGTGGACAAAATTCACTCCGAAAAGCGGTAAATTTCCTCGTACTTGGGAAGCATTTCATCCGTCCACGTACCGCGCTCACGACGAAGACCCATTTGGCGGAATGCCCGATTTATGCCATTATAACCCCTACGTGTATGGTGAATTCTTGAAGTTTGCAAAATATTTGGTGGAAGAAATTGGGTTCGACGGTTTTCGCTACGATTTCGTAAAAGGCTTTGGCGTATGGCTGATTGATGCCATTCAAGGAATGCGCTACACAAGGAATGGTGAGGCATACAAGCCGTTTGGTGTGGGTGAATGCTGGGACAGCAAGGCAGTCATTGACGATTGGCTGAACCGCGTGAACGCGACGAGCGATAATCCCGTACAGGCATTCGATTTCCCCTTGCGTGGACGCTTGAAGGATTTATGCGATTCTCCAGGCTGGAGTTTGCGCAATTTACCGCATCCAGGAACACTATTGACGAGCCGTCCGAATGATTCGGTAACCTTTGTCGAGAACCACGATATTGTTCGCGAACATCCCATTGTGAGCGATAAACTCTTGGCGTATTCGTTTATTTTAACCCACGAGGGCTATCCATGCGTGTTCTGGCAGGATTATTTCAATTGGGGATTAGCAAAAGAAGGCACACCGAATGGCATCGAAGCACTCGTGAAAGTGCATGAAGACTACGCTGGCGGCATGAGTTCGGTTATTTATTTGGACAATAGCGTGTACATCATGCAACGCAATGGCTGGGGCGAGCAGCACGGCTTAATCTACGTGCTGAATAGCGGTAATGATATTGCGAATGAGCATAAAGGCTGGAATGGCGCACGGGTACAAACACGCTGGCGCAACACCTCCTTCAAGCCAATTGCGTGGACGGAAATACACGACGGCACGCCGCCAAAAGAGAAAATTACCGATGGCAGTGGACGCGGCGAATTCTGGGCTCCACCGCGTGGGTATGTGATTTACGCACCGCAGGAAGAAGCATAAACGCATTCCTTACAAAATTTGCAATGCAAAAAAAATCCCTCAAAAGCAGCATCAATACTGCGTTTGAGGGATTTTTTTTATTGCTAATAAAGCCGTGCCTATCTATTTATCACCCCATAAATCGCCACTCCAGCCGTAATGACGGACACAATCGTCGCAATAACTTGCCAGAACTGGTTTTGCTGCTGAAGTTCTACTTGCCGCTTTTGCAGTTCAAGATTATCGCGCTGAAGCTCGACCGTGAGCCGTTGTAAGCCAATATTCGTGTTATTGTCTGGTACGCGGGGGATGTAGATTTGGTCGCCCGCTTCAATCACCGTCATCTCGCCCTTGCGTACACCTGATGTGATGCGGGGTTCCAGCCACAAACGATTTTTTGCCTTGATAATGCGTGTCCGCGCTGTGTCCGCATTGCCCGCAAAACCGCCGCTTGCTTGAATGTACCAGCTTGCATCGCGCTCTGGCGTGTATTCTACAAAGCCAGGTTTTGTCACGTGTCCGTAGATATACACATTTTTCGGACTTGCAGCAATCACAATAATATCGCCATCTTGAAGCGTGATATTATCTGCCTCCGAGCCTTTTTCCATGAGTGCGTGAATATCACACGCTACCGTCGGACGGCGCAAACTTTCTTGCACGCGGAAGCTGCTCGTGTCTTCGGGCGTGAGCGTGGTGTATTGGGTGTTTTTCAATGCCTCGAGCGAAGAATTCATCATGCTTGTACCTGAACTAAAGCTGGAAGGCAGCATGAGTGCTTTGTTTTCACGGCGCACAATGTTGGAAAGTGGCAAATGCGCATTTGCCGTAAAACCGCCCGTGAGCTGCAAGACAGATTTTATGCGGGTTGTACCAGATTCAATTGCATACACGCCCGGATTTTTCACTTCGCCAACAACCGTTACCGTGCTACGCCGCTTTGTTGCTTGTTCGCTGGCTCGCACCGTAACACTCATGCCGCCTGTGAGCGTTATATCCTTTTTGCCAGAGAGAATATCTTGTAAAGCGAGTATTTGTGAGCTTTCTGAGCCATTTCCCGCCGATACTGCTTCCGTTATGCGAATACTGTTGCTGTCCGCATTCTCCGTCAATCCGTATGCTGCTTTTATGAGAAGCGAGATTTTATCGCCCTTGCGGAAGGGAATAATGCACGGACGCTGCACCTCGCCCGCAATCGAAACCGTTTCGCCCGCTTCATGCTCGAAGGGAACGTAGATTTCATCGCCTTCGCGCAAGCATGGGTCGGCGGCGGCATCGTTCGCAAGGCGTGAACGGAGCGCGTCGGCAATGTCGCTGCGCCCGTCGCGGTGGAGAACCTTGATATTGCGCTGCGCAAAGGAAATGCTGTATTGCCCGTTGGGAGAGGACTCCTGTGCGAACAAGGAGTTACGCCGCTCGCCGGAGGCTGCCCGCATAGCTGGTGCGCTCGCTTGTTGCACAATTTCTTGATTGGCAATCTGCACTGCTGTCGAGACACGCAGCGACGCTGGAAGCGTGTATAAACCCGCTTGTGCAATGTTTCCCGTCAGGCGCACATACACAGTACGCGAGCGTTGCAGCGTGAGAAAGGCTTTATTGCTGGGGTTGCGGGCTTGCACGAGGCGTTGGATTTCCGCACGAACTTGAGTGAGCGTTTTCCCCGCGCTCAGAAGTTCGCCGAAGCGCGGCAGTAAAATCGTACTTTCTGGCGAAACGACAATCGGCACGGCAAGCGAGACGGGACCAACGATTTCGAGCATCAGAACATCACCCGCACCAAGATAGTAGTAATCGGGATGTACGGGATTATCCGTCGCAAAGCCGTTTGGTGCTTGGCTTGCAGCACTGGCAGCACTAAACGCACTTGTTTCTTGCGAGAGTAAACGGTCTGCATCCCCCAAGCCAGCACCCATGCGGGATTGAGCAAAAAGCGTGGAAGAAGAAACAGTAATAATGAAAAGAAAAATCCCTAAGAGGCGCGTGATTGCTTGGGAAATTGCTTGCAAAGAAGGAATGTACATATGGAAGAAAAAAATGCGAGAAAGATTTGACGAAGGAGGCTTGAAGTTCATTCCCTCACTCCGCTCTGCGAGCGACCCTCTCCCAAAGGGCGAGGGTCGCTCGCGCTAGCTCTGAAGCCCTCTCCCTCTGGGAGAGGGTTGGGGTGAGGGGGTAGCGGAACGTCATTGAATAAAAATGGATTGCCTCACATAAAGAGAGACAATCCATTGCTATACATATATTGAGCAATTTCGCTTGAAAAGCTCATCATTACTTGACTGCGGGAGTTTTGCCAATTCCCAACAATTCTTTGCCGTCTTTGAAATTGAGTATCACCGACACGCGCAAAGTGTTCGCAAGCGGGTTGTTGGATTCGGTTGGAATGATATAGCTTCCGTTGAATTCTACGATAGAAAAACGCACGCCCAAGCCGATGGTCAAATATTGACGATTGCCAACACGCGCTGGCTCGAAGTAATAGCCCGCACGGAGAGCAACAGTGCGGTCGTACCAGTATTCAAGACCGCCCGCCAACTCGTAGTTTGGTGAAGCCCAACCCGTTGCCAAAACGACGGGAACAGCGTCAAAATCACCACTGGTGCGGCGATTGATGAGGAGTTTTCCGAAATCGGCAACAAATTTCAAATCGTTGTATTCGTCGCGAACAAAGGTAGTTGCTAGTCCGGCGCGGAACTGCGTCGGAAGCGGGTCAGCGAATTGGTTGTAGGTCATGGAGTTTCCGATATTGCGGAGATTCACGCCAAGCGAGATGCGGTCGCTGAGGTCGAGGTCGGCAATGCGCAATTTGAGCGGCTTCCAGAGGACAGATAAATCTACCGCGCCCGAACGACCAATGCCACCACCGCCCGAACCCGCACTCTCGCCCAAGTTCGATTCGATGTACTTCGCGCCAACGCCGATACCAAAGTCGTCGCCAAGCTGTGTTGCATAAACGAGATTGACGGTGTATTCAAACGAGCGGAAACGTCCTGTTTCGCGTCCGTTTGGGTCGGTGCGGATAAATTCACCTAAGTTGAACACCAGTACGTCTGCGGCAACAGTCCCGCCCAATGCGCTTAAATACTGGGAATAGCTGAGGCGATTGTACGACAAACCCGCGTTAAATTGCGGCAACCAGCTCGAAAATGAGATGCCGATTTGGCGGTCGTATTGAAACGCCAAACCCGCCGGATTCCAGTGGATTGCGTTGATGTCATCGGCAAGTCCTGTTCCTACGTCGCCCATGCCGCTTGCACGCGAATCGGGACCAATCGTGATAAAGGGAACAGCCGCGCCACCCGCCGCGCCGCCAACGGCTTGCGCTTGGAGCGCGTCAGTACCTGTGAACCATGTTCCGCAAGCAATCGCGCAGGTAAGTATGAGGCGGAATGCCTGATGAATACGCGCTTGCTGAGAATTTGCTGTGGTTGCTCCGTGCATTGCACGTGTTTTTGCAGAGAAATTCATTGGAAAAAACATAAAAGTGAGAAAGTGATTGATTGACAGAAAATAAAAACATCAAGTAGTGGCACAGGCATTCTTGTCTGTGTTCTTTGCCTGACACTTGCTCCAATACTCACAGACAGGAATGTCTGTGCCACTATTGAAGTTCAAAACAGCTCGTCTGTAATGCTTTGGTTTACCGCGCAAACATCATCAAGCCGCTTGCTGTCTTGGTTTCGCCACTTGCGCCCGTGAGGGAAACACGATACAAATATGTGCCAAAACTTACTGGCGTGCCGTTATCGTCGCGCCCGTCCCAAGGAATTTCCATTGTGCGGGCGGTCGTTCTGCCTTGAAAGGTGCGTATTTGCGCCCCAGAGATGCTTGCAATGACGACCGAATACGGCTGCTCAGTGAGCTGATTATGCCGAAAACGAATGGTGGTGGAAGCGGCAAAGGGATTCGGGAAATTCAGCACATCGGTCAAAATCAAACCATTCGCGCTTTCCACACGGAAATAGGTTTCCGATTCGGAAAAATTATTGAACACATCCCACGCACGAACACGGATGCGGTGCTGTCCGGCAGCGAGTTTCGGCAATACTCGATTTACCTCGCCACGACGCGGGTCGGAGAGCGAAACGCGGAAACTGCGCGTCAGATTTATCGGAATCGGGTTGTCGTCAATCCAACATTGAATATCATGCCCGATACCTGCACCAGAAGCATTGATGCCCGTTCCGTCGTACAAATCGGCGATAAGACGCGGCGTAGAATCTACGAGGTCGCCAGCGCGGAATGAGCGCGTGTCCAAGAAAATACGAATCTCTGGACCGCGTCCGTCGTTCACAGCAGTTTCGTCCACATCACCCAGCGTGAAGCGAGAAACCGTGCCGCGTCCGAACTTTTTATTGTCGCTGCTTACGCCGTAGAAAAACATGCGTCCGTTGGCATTAGAAAAACTGATGTCTTTCGGCACGGTAAAACTCATGGAAAAGCGTCCATTTTGCACCGTTGCCGAGCCGATATTCAGCAAGCCACCAAGCGAGGTGAAGCTATGAATGGTGCGGTCCACGTCCACATCTACTGCCGCTTTTTGCACATCGGTATCGTAGAGATTGCACAGCACATTCCCGCTAAAGCTCACATCTGCTTGCGTTGTGGTGCCGGGCGTTGCAATAAAGCCAGAGATATTGACGGTAGAAAGTGCCTTAATTTGCGGTGTGGGCGTGGTATTATCCAAAAGATTTGCGCCGTTCAGTCTGTCAATCACGACGCGCTGCGATGGCAAGGCAAGGCGCACGGTTGGGTCGCCAAGCAAGCAAAACTTGAGGTCGTTTTGGAACGAACCACCGTAAAATTGCTGCTTCACACGGAAAAAGGCTTCGCCAATGCGCAGCACAGGAAAGCCATTGGTATTACGGAACATCTGCTCGAACAGTGCTTGGCTAATGTTTGCATTGTCCAGCGAATACACGGTGCGTGAGGCGGCAAACGTGCCAATCGCGCCACCATGCGGGGAAGCAACCATTTCTTCCGCGCCAGATTGTTCGCGAAGGTTGTCGAAGCGAGCAAAGTCGCAGGTTGCAGCCACAAGGAAAAAGAGGCGGTCGGAGTTTGTAAAACGCGGAATATGAACATCTTTGAGGAAGATTTGCTCATTCGCCCACAGACGCGGGTTGCCATGCCCGACCCAGTTCAGAACCACCGAGCCTTCATTGATGGCGGCAATCAAATCCTCTGTAACAGCCGGACGACGACGACCACCCGGAACGTTCTCCGTTGGATAGTCGGGCATATAAATCTTCCTTTCCCGCATATCAGGCGGGATAAAGGATGTTGCTAATACTTCAGATTGTCCAGTATGTAAGTTGCGGTCGGTTGCGGTGATGCTGGTTGTTGGTCCGTCGTCGGCGACGAGCGTAACCTGCGTACGCCAATTATCTGACGAGGCAGTGCTTTCGTATTGCCGAATCTTCGACAACATGAGATTTCCCTCGTCATTCGAGCGAATACACAAGCGTCCTAGCACCATATCCACGATGGGGTCTTGTCCGACAAGCTGCACGAAATAATCTTCCGTCATGTAATTCGTATTCACCGAATTCATGTAGCCGTCTGCATCGTAGATTTGATAGGTCGGTACAAAATTTTTCGGTTTGTTGGTCGGGTCAAGTCCACGATAATCGAAATGACCATCGCCCCAAAGCAAGACGTAGCGCGGCATTTGAGTTTTCCAACGACGAAGCGCGTAGGCGAGAAAATCACGAATTGCTGTCGGGTCGGGTGTACCGCCATTGAACTCGTTGTAAATCTGCTCGGTCGTTACCACGCGCGTATTCATGCCCGTTGATTGGCGATAGGTACGGTAGGCATCGGCAGAGGTTTTGAGGTCTTTATCGGTAATGACAATCAATTCTGCACCAAGCGCGGTATCGCGGAGGTTCGCTAATTCGGTCAATTCAAACGACACGGGCGAAAGAAGTTGCGTCGTCAGAAGGAAACGCGGTGGCAAGCCTTCTGCTGCGACGTTGGCACGGAACTGTGCGCTTTGGCGCATAGAAGAAAGGTTGCGCATAAAACGCGGACGCGAGCGCAACGTAGCATCAACGATGTAGATTTGGTCGCTGCTCGTGAAACCGCCAACGTTGTATTCTGCTATGCCAAAGCGTCCACCGAAGGGTTCGGCGAAAAAGTCAATTTGATTGTCAATAGCAACGAAATTGCGCGGATAATGGATTTCGTACCAATCAACCGCGCCGTAGTTATCGCCATTGCTGGAACTGCTTGAGTACAAAAATTCCAAACTGCTACGATTATTGCGAATAGCTGTTGCGGGAAGCGTTGCAGCAACGGTGCGGACTTCGCCTACATCGTACAGATATTCCGCGCCAACTAGACTAAGCGGTGTTGGAAGAATATCCCGCCCCGACTCCTTGAGGAAAATTTGCCCGCCCTTACCAGAGCCAAGAGCATTATTCCATGCCGCCGCAGCACGGTAGCTGATGGGTTCGGCATTGGTCACAAGATTTGGCATCGGCGTTTCGTAGCGCGTGATGCTGCCCGACGACAAGCGGTCGCCAAACCACCGCCGACCAGAGCCGTCGCCAGAAGCATCAAATGGATTGAATTTATCATCGTCACGGAAAACGCGTGCTGTATAGTAGGAAGGGGCAAATGCGAGCGGGGATGGCGAATCGTTCAACGCTGCCCTCAGACCGCGCACGGGCGCACCAACATTGAGCAAATAAAAATTGCGGCGCGAAAAGGTATTGACGTAGTGTTGGATAATGCCCTCTTTGAGCGCAAATCCATTCGGTGCGGCACCATAGAAGACAATCCCAGTAACGTTGCCGCTTCCATCGGTTTCGACAAAAATTGGCTGCTCGTTCATGCGGTTGCTATCTGCTGCCGTGACAAGCTCTGGCAGTTCTTCACCACCATTGCCGAAAAGCCTGATAGTAGCTGCTTCCTGCGCCGTTATCGTGATGCCCGCCTCACGAAGTTGTTGTGCCGTTACGCGGTACATTCCCTCACGCTCCACACCGATTCTCAGCCAGCGTCCTTCGGCGGAAAAGGCAGTTGTGGTCTGCTTTTCAGAGGATTGTCCCGGTGATTGCGGCGGTGTGGCGATATGGTCAGGGCTTGGCGAAAACTCGCTCAAAGCCGCTTTATTACTTGCTTTTTGAAACGATTCTTGCTGTACACGCCACAATACCCGTGCGCCATCATTGATAGTTTGTGCTATTGCCTCGTTATGATTGTTCGGGCTATTCGGTAATGAGAGTGTTGTAGGTGTAATGCCGCCAGAAGCAAGATTCTGTGCGCTTTGGACAGCATCAAACTCAATAACAATACGCATTTTTTGGGGAATTTCAATCGTACCACGCTCTGCATTGAACCGCGCTGAACGCAAGGAAAGATGAGCGATGTAGGCATCTCGTCCGATACCGACATACTTCATTTCTGCCCATGCGGGTAATGCTGCTGTGCGGTATGCAGCTTCGTTGATGCTATACGGCGAAAGGTCTTCCTCACCACGACGAATTTTCACAGTTCTGCGCGGCGACATGAGGTTTTCAATGGATTGTACGCTACGAACCGATTGCTCACTCATGCGGAAACCATCAGGCGCGGGAACGGCAACAGGCAGTTGAATATGTAAGCGCACGGGACTTCCCGCATCTTCGCCAGTAATCGCTGCGCCCGCAATACGCGGTTGAAGCGTGATTCGTCCTTGTACTTTAATCGTGTCGAATCCGAGCAAGGTCGGCGTATATTCCACCACAAGACGAGCTTGTGAGGATTCCAGTATTTTTACGCCTTGCGGCAAGCCATCGCCAGTATAGGTACTGTTTACGGTACTTCTTTGTACCGATGTTTTTGGTGTTTGTGCAAACAGCGATTGCGAAAATAATACATGTGCAAAACCAAGCGCAGGCAGAAGCAGTGCGCACAGAAAGGCAATCCTGCGGCAATCAAGCCGAAGGGCAGGCAGAAAAAAGAGAGAACTCTGTCGGACATAACTCCGTGCATCATTGCGCGGGGCAATCATGTTCATGGTTTTTTGGTGCATTCCAAAAGAAAGAAAGTGAGACAACACAGCGATTTAGAAGAAATTCTTCAGGGCAATATCTTTCCGGCAAGAAAGATTACCTAAAGAGAACACAAAATATCGAACCGAAACGGAGGTAAAGAGTGGAGCGTTAGCGTAGGCGTTTTTGCAGTGGAGGAGAAGGTAGATGTACAGCTTCCGTGTTCAGAAGTGCCGTACATATCGCTGTTTGTAGAAGATGCAATATACAAAACTTCGCAGAATGCAAAAAAATATTTTTCTTCTGGGAATAGACATTACAGCTCAGATACTTGAATATTATGGTTGCTGATAACAACGACGAATACAATACAAAAAATAGGGAGAAAGCGAAGATGACGCGTATTGAAGGTTATATCGAAGTAAAAAACTCCGCTCGGCAAGTATTCAATACTGCCAAGCGAAGTTTTTACTTGGAAAACGAGCCTACAACATCAAGCGCATTTTTTGTAACTGGTCAGGTTTTTGAATGCAGATTTCCATGATTTCCATGATAAAGAATTTCAGAGAAGAATATTCCTTTCCTTCCCAGTCTTCATCTGCGAGAATCATGGAAATCATGGAAATCTGTGTCCCAAAAATCATGACCGGACCAGATTATAGACGGGAAGAACGATAATGCCTACTGCGCCAGCCCCGTCACCCTATCCACAACCCGCACCACACCTGCGCCATTGTACGAATGATACTCACCATTGTACATCGCATCCGCGCTTACGGGACCGAGTTTAAACACGCCCTTCGAGACCGCCCGCGCCAGATAGTAGTAGTGCTGCGGCGTTGCGCCTCCAGCGTTTACGAAAAAGTTAATGCGGTCGTCGCGGATGTCGAGGTAGCTGGGTTCGGTGTTGTCTTTTATCCAGCCAAGCTCAGGAACTGCGCCCACTCTGGGGTTTTCGATTTCCAAGCCCGCCGGAAGCATATCCGTGATGGCAACGTTGGAAACGGCTTGTTTGCTGAGGGAAGCGAGTGTAATTTTCACCACAACCAAATCATTTTGGAGAATGTTATCAGGCGAAAGCGGCTTCCCGTCTCGCGTGAGGAAGGTGCGGCGTACTTGAATAAAACTATCTTCTTGCGGGAATGAGCCGTCAGCACTCAAGCCCTGTGTGTCCCAGAAATAGTACAACGTGCCTTGCCCGCTAGAGGTGATGCTGATTTGCTGTCCCGCGAGGTAATGCCCTGTTTGCTGCGAAAGCACAACATCTGTGCCTGTGAATTGTGCAATTTGCTTACCGCCCGCACTAATACTTGCCTGTACGGTGCTTGCCGCCGCACTTCGCGCAATTTTTCCCAATGCCACAAGCGCGACCGCATTTTCCTGCGTGTTCAGATACCGCGAGGTTTTAAGCTGCTCCGAGAGGTGTTTCGCCATGATGCCAATTTGCGGATTTTCTGGCTCTACTTCCAACAGTGCGTTCAGCGAAATAGCTTCGTCGCGGATGTACGAGTAAAAACTGCCGTCGAACGCCGTCGTTGCTCGCTCGCCGTCCAATGCTTTCGGCAAGAGCGCACGGTAGCTGGCTTTATCGCCCGCAAGGAAATACGCGCTTGCCAGCAAATAGCGCGAATCCAACGCGAGCGAGTCTTTGTTTGCCTTGTAGTAGTTCATCGTCGGGAAATCGGCTTTATTTGCCAATGCCAAAACGTAGAGGGAATAAAAAATCGTTTTTGCGGGAATATACTTGGTTTTAAGCGCGTTTGAGCGGTCGTAGTAGCCGTACCATTCATAATTGCGTTCCTTCACTTTTTTGCTCAAATATCCGTACAAGCGGCTCTGGAACTGCTCTCCCACCTCGTAGCCCGCTTTTTGTGCTTCCATAAGGAAATGCGCCCCATATGCGCTGCCCCACCAACTTTCTTCCGCGCCACCCTGCCAATACGACAACGAGCCATTGTAAAGCTGCATCGAAGCAAGTTTGCGAATTGCCTCTTGGATATTGAACGCCGCTTGGTTACTTGCTCCTACGGCATTCCCATCTTGCCCCCTCTCCTTCTGGGAGAGGGCTGGGGTGAGGGTCGGAGAATTTTGCTGCAACGATTTTGCCAAATCGCCCACATACAACTGCGGAAACACGCTTGAAACCGTCTGTTCAACGCAGCCATAGGGATATTGCACGAGGTCGGACAAATTTTTGCTGAATTGCGCAATCGGCGATTTGCTCACAACCAAGCGTCCACGCGCTGTGCCTTGCATAAAATTCCCCGTAAGCTGGAAAGATTTGCCCTCG
This sequence comes from Ignavibacteria bacterium, assembly GCA_013298775.1. Classification (GTDB taxonomy): domain Bacteria; phylum Bacteroidota; class Ignavibacteria; order Kapaibacteriales; family UBA4661; genus PH2015. The sequence continues at coordinate 126,145 of JAAFIV010000009.1, forward strand.
CCGCCTTTCAACGAAGCGGAACCCGAATACTTCACCAAACCAGCCACAGGGCGCACAACAAGGTCGGTTCGCTGCGTAAATTTCTCACCCAAACCGCTCACCGCCACGTTCACTGCCGCTTGCCCAATGCCGCCCGCCATCACTTTGAAAAAGACTTGCTTTTCGCTATTTGCGGGAATCGAAACCGACGCGGAAGCCTGACCCTGTGCGCTTACTGCGCCTTCGGTCGTGAGTTGTACTTGCGCCGTTGCTTCTTTCTGCGTCGTGTTCGTGAGCGTTACGGGAACGACGGTTTCATCGCCCGGCGAGAGAAAGCGCGGGAGACCGCTTGAAATCACGATTGGGTCGGCAACTCGCATCGTTGCTTCTGCCGAGCCAAAGTTTTTACCTTTGTACGCGACTGCCATAATGCGGAGTGCGCCCGAAAATTCAGGAATATCAATCGTCGTGGAGGCCCTTCCACCACTGGCTTTTATGATACCGCTCCAAAACGTAACGAGCTTCACACGCTTATTCGCCATCGGGTTCACGCGCCCCGACATCGCGGCATCGCCCGCCGATGAGCTTGAACGCGGCTTCAAATCTGGGAAAAGAAGCGGATAGACGCTGTACGAATCCACTTGTAACGCCCGCTTTTGATAGAAAAACCCGTGCGGGTCAGGCTTTTGGAAATTGCGCAGTTGCAAAATACCCTCGTCCACCGCAGCAATAGTCATTTCTACGTCGGATTCATTCGTTTGCACCGTAATCGTTTGCTTCGTTTTCGAGCGCACTTGCTGGGGCGCAGAAATAGCCACATTCAGCCGCGTACCAGATTTTTCGACCGTGAGCGGATGATACCCGTAAGCAACCGTAAGCGGCACAGCTGCGCCATCGTCGAGCGGTTTCACGAGTGTTGCCACAACGTAGATATTCGGCGTGTATTCGTCCTTGATGGGAAGCGCGAGTTTGGCAGATTTCTGGTCAGTTTTGAGCGTGAAATAATCCAACACGCCGTTGCGCTCGACCGTTACAATTAGCTTTCCGGGAAATGGTGTTTTGAACAATAAATTCGCCGTCTCGCCGCTTGAATACTTGGTTTTCTCGCTTTCAATCGTAATTTCCCCTTCCTTGCTCACCTCAAACGATGAGGCTTGCGTATCGCCCCAACCGTAGGCGTAGAAATATTCGGAAACATAGCTCGACTCCGCATTGGAGCTTGTTCCTGCGTCTGCCAGTGCTACGCGCACTTCGTACTCACCCGACGTGCGCGGCGTAAATGCGAGGTTTGCCGAGCCTCCGCCCAGCGACATCATGCGTTCAAGCTCGGTAATTTCTTGCTTTTGCGACACATAGCGGTAGCGCGTCGTGTTGTAGGGGTCGCGTTCCAGCACGGTTATCCAATTATGCCGAATGACGCGAACACGAGCGTTTACGCCGCCTGCGAGCTTGCCGTTTTTGTCCGTCGCCACAATCGGAATTTGCATTGCTTGGCGCGTGGTTTGGTAGCGGTCTTGCGACTGAATCCCTAAAAATACGTCCTGCGTCGGCACGGTAAATTCCTTCATTCGCGCCACTGCACGACCATTTTCGTCGTACACCGTTACGAAGGCGCGTCCTTGCAGAAGCCCGATATTACGGTAGATTGCGGGGATTTCAACGTTCTCGGTCAGCGTGCCGTCCGCGCCCGTTACGCCCTGCCGTTGGAGCGGTTCCATGGGAGTATCTTCAACGTACTCTTCCGCTCGATAGCCGCGTGAATACTGGGTTTGCGAGCCGCCGCGCTGAATGGCAAAATTGTATTTATCAAATCCTTTTGGCGTGAAAAGTTTACGCTTCAAATACACATTCACATCGTAATTCCGATTCGCGGCGGGCGGACCAAAAAGATTCAGCGCAGTTGCGTTAATTGTCAGGCTTGAACCTGGCTTCACTTCTTCGCTGGAGAGGTTTACATTAACCGAAATGCGGTCAGGCAAAAACTCCTCCACATTGAAGCGGCTCGTGCCAATCAGCACATCATTCGCCGTGTACACCTCAATCGGATACGCGCCCGTCATAGCTGCTGTCGGCATGGGCAGGTTGTTTTCGACCGCGCCTTCGTCGTTCAAGGTGCGCTTCAAGACGGTGTAATCCTTGCCTGTGGGCAAAATTACCTTGATTTTCACAGGCTGTTTTGCCGCCGGCGACCAGTCCAGATTCCGCACCACGACGTTGAAGTGCGCGGTTTCGCCCGGTCGGTACATATCGCGGTCGCCGTAGATGAAGGCTTGTAGCCCTGCGGTGTTCTCCTGCAAGCCGCCCACGTCGTAGCGCGAGGTTTCGACGCGCGTGTCTTGCAGCATGAGATACGTCGTCTCACCATTCAGCGACGCAGTAACGATGCGGCTTTCCGCGCCCGGACTTGTGGAGCGGAGATTACTAAATTTCGCAATGCCGTCTTTGTTGGATTCCACCTTGCCAATAACTTGATTATTGCGAGAAATGATGCGGACTTCAGCCCCCGACACCGCTTCCGCCGTTTTGATGGAATTGACCATCACAAACATATCGTTGTCGGTTTCTTTCACGAGCAAGGCAAGGTCGGAGACCGCAATAATCCTCGAATCGCGCAGCCATTTTTGGTCGGTCGAAACCACGCGCACCACGTACAAACCTTTTCCCTGAAGTTTGTCTTGAAAATCAAGATTGAGCAAATGTACGCCGCCCGATTTTGGCAAGGTACGCACATCCACAACCCTCTTCAGCACTACGTCGCCGAAATCTTCGGTTGTTGGGTAATCTTCCCACGAATTGTATTGGTTGGTGCTTTCGTCGTAGTCGCCGCTATAGAGCTTGCCGTTGCGGGTGTAGGCGAGCAGATTATTTTCGTAAATTTTCTCGACAATTACCTCTACACGCGGCACGTTTGCGAGCTTCACGCCGATATTTTTGCCGCCTTGCGTGGAGAGATACATCGCCTTCGCTTCGGTGAATGCGACCATTGGCGTGAGTGTGCCGAAATTGACGGTTTGGGTGTAATCATTGCCTAATTCCTTGCCAAACAAGCCGCGAAGCCGTCCAGAGACGGTGAGCTGATACGCGGAATCAGGCAGAAACGCCCCGCGAACAATGATGCCGTTTTCCTGCGCTTCCACGCTGAAGTTTTTCGGCTGCGGCTGGACGCTGACAAACGGCTTCACATCTGCATCGTAGAGACTTTGCGAAGTAACAATGCGGATAATTGGATTGTCGTCGTCGTAATCGGTGGTGAGCGCAGAAACCTTGAATTCATCAGGCGAGGGAACGGTGAGCGTTTGTTTGATTTCTTCCGGCGATGCCCATTCGCTTTCCACGCAGCGCAACCCCTTCCCAAGCGTGATTTGAAGCTGTTTTCCGCCGTCCGAACTTGCAAGTGGCAGCGTCAGCGAAAGCGTTTGTGCGGGCTGTGTGTTTTTGATGCTCGGCGTAATGGTGCGCCCATCGAGCGAGATTTGAAGGCGTTCTGCGAGGTTTTGCGGAGAAACGTTGTAGTTGAATGCTATATCCATGCGGAGTTCTACGCTGGGAGCGGCGTTACTGCTAGCACCGGCTGACGCATTTTGCTCCGCGCCCGCACGAATCCACGTTGCTTCGGCAGAAGAAAGCGCGAGGTAGGGCGTGTGGAAATCTAGCGTTTTTTCGGAAGGCAGTGAAACCCGTTTCTGTTCTCGCTTTGCAGCGTTTGTGAGGAGCGATTCCGTGAGTTCGGCTTTGTATGCGGTGCTTGGGCGAAAGCCTTTGGCGGGCGAAAACACAAGCGTTGTGGGCGAGGTCCACTTGAACGAGCCTTGTACTGCGGGTTGGAAGTTCACGTAGCGCGTCGTGTCCCACGCTCCCACGAGGGAATCCGCCACGAGCGGGTGCGAAAATTCCAGCACGAGATTTTGCTGCAATTCCACTTGCCCCTCGAAATTTTTGCTGGTAACGGCAAGGTCATTTTTGCCACAGGCAGAAAGAGCAATGACCGCCAAAGCAAGCAATAACGCGGCACGGAGCCGACCTTGCATAACACACACACGCTCAAAGAAACGCATATACAATCCTCACAAAAAGATGAACAAAAACAATCATGGAAAACGAAAGTATCAGTGCGTAATCTACGCAAATGCGTAGGAAAAATAAAGGGTGAAGTCTGGGGAACGGATGAAATCTGAGGTGTGAGGGCTGAAGTGCCAAATGCCGCTTCATGTCTTGTATTTGCCGCTTGTCGTGTGTACTTAAATCGCGTGGGGTTCCCGAAAAGCAGCGAAATTCTTTCCTTGATAAACTTTTAGCGTTTGAAAATAATCCAAAAAATAGCTAAATTCATACAAGGGTTACGATTTCACATTTTGTTAAGAACAAACACGTTTTGTGAAGTTCTTGATGTGAATGATTATTTGATAGCTTCCACGATAGGTTTCACTTTTTGGCTTCCGCGCTCATGCTCATCAATGCTGCTTCCATAGCACATCTCGCCTCTAGCGAGATTGGTTCTCATGCGACTCTCCATGCGAATTCTTTCAAAGTTCGTGAACGGTCTTCTTCACCTTCTTTTTCCGAAAAAGTGGAAAAATCAGTATCGTTGCCGCTTGCAGATGCGGCGCAGGGCTACATTGTAGAACTTTTTGCCGAAAAACTTCCCTCCTATTTCTCCTTCCACAACGTACAGCACACGATAGACGTGGTGCAGCAAGCATCCCGTATTGGCGAGTTTTACGGCTTGACGGAGAAGGAAATGGAAATATTGCTGGTTGCCGCATGGTTTCACGATTCTGGCTATACGGAAGTGTATGAAGGACACGAGGTTGCGAGCATGGAGCTTGCCCGCGTCTTTTTGCAAGAACGCCACGCCACAAGCGAGCAAATTCGAGGCGTTCTGGCGTGTATCAACGCAACGACGATGCCGCAGCAACCCACAACGCTGATGGAAAAAATCCTCTGCGATGCCGATGTTTCCAATATCGGCTTAGATTCTTTCTTCGATATGAGCGCACGCTTGCGCCAAGAGCAGCAAACGGTGCGTGGCAAGTCCTTTACCGATGCCGAATGGTTCGGCGTAAAGCACGGTTTCTGCGTTACACACCGCTTCCACACTGAATACGCTGCACAACACTACGGACAAAAACAAGCTGAAAATGCCCGCCTTTTAGAGCGCGAAGCCGAAAAAGCCGCTCCCCTGCCGAGAATCTAAAACAAGGATGAAATCTGAGGTCTGAAGTATGAAGCTCTGAAAGCGCATGAGTACACGCTTTCAGGGTTGGTATTTTTTTTGTATTTTAGAGCTTCTTCCTTTTTCATCCCTCAGCCTTCATACCTCATCCTTTCCCCTATGGCACTTGATTTTACCGCCGAAATAGCTCGTCGCCGCACGCTTGCGATTATTTCCCACCCCGACGCTGGCAAAACCACGCTTACCGAGAAATTGCTCCTCTATTCTGGCGCGATTCGTTCGGCTGGAAACGTGATGGTGGGCAAGCATAAAGCAACCGTCTCGGACTGGATGGCGATTGAGCAACAGCGCGGTATTTCGGTCTCGTCGTCCGCCGCTCGCGTGGAATACGATGGCTATTTGCTGAACATTCTCGACACGCCCGGACACCAAGATTTTAGTGAGGATACCTACCGAACTCTGATGGCGGTGGATGCAGCAATCATGCTCTTGGACGCGGGAAAAGGCGTGGAGGAGCAAACCATAAAGCTCTTCAAAGTCTGCCGCGATAGAGGCATTCCGATTATCACGTTCATCAACAAAATGGACCGTCCTGCGCTGAGTCCCTTTGAACTCTTGGATAACGTCGAGAAAGTGCTGAATATTACTGCCGTTCCCATGAGTTGGCCCGTTGGCGATGGTCAGGATTTTCGCGGCGTGTATGAGCGCGAGGACAAACGCTTTCACTTCTTCGAGCGCACGGTTGGTGGGATGTTCAAAGCTCCCGTTACCATTGCGGACGTTCACGATGAGCATATTCGCGCCTCGTTGGGCGAAAAAGCACACGCAAAATTGGTGGAAGATTTGGAATTAGTCGAAGTAGTTTTGCCGCAATTCACGCAAGACGATTTCCTGCACGAGCGCATCACGCCTGTCTTTTTCGGCAGTGCGATTACTAATTTCGGCGTGGAAAATTTCCTGCAACGCCTCATTGAACTCGCCCCGCCGCCACAAGGCATGAACTCTTCGCAAGGCATTATCGCGCCTGAAAGCAGCTTCTTTTCTGGCTTCATGTACAAAATGCAAGCCAACATGAACAAATCCCACCGCGACCGCATTGCGTTTTTTCGCATTGTTTCTGGGAAATTCGAGCGCGGAATGTCGGTGAAGCATTTTCGTTCTGGCAAAGAAGTAAAGCTCAATTATCCTTTCCAAATTTTCGGACAAGACCGCGAAATCATTGATGAAGCCTTCCCTGGCGATGTGATTGGCTTGTCAAATCCGGGCGTATTCCGCGTTGGCGACGCACTTTCGACTGGCACGGATTTTTCCATCCCGCAGTTTCCGCGTTTCGCACCCGAAATCTATGCGAAAGTTCTCCCGAAAACGGGGTCGTTTTCCAAAAGTTTCCGCAAAGGCGTGGAGCAGCTTGGCGAAGAAGGCGTTATCCAAATCTTCACCGATGCCCACGCAAGCCCGATTCCGCTTGTGGCTGCCGTTGGGGAGTTGCAGTTGCAAGTGTTTCAATCCCGTATGGAATCAGAGTACAACGAAATTATTAACCTCGAACGCCTTCCCTTCACGCGCACACGCTGGATTGGCGGCGACGTTCTGCCGTCCTCCACAACGCTTACCTACGCCTTCGACGACCAAGGGCGGCGCGTGGTCTTATTCCGCAGCGAGTGGGAAATGAATTATCACCAAGAGCAAACGAAGGGCTTAATCCTGCTCGAAAAGCCGCCAGAGGAACAAATTGCGGCTGGGTAGTGTTTGTGAGATTGAATAACTGCTTCCTCTGCCCGTCCGACGGCTGAGGAGTGCAGAAACGCTGCCGTCGCACGGGTTTCACGGCAATGCTTTTTTGAATAACTTTTCCGTGAAACCCGTTGGGAAGAGCGTTGAAACCTTGTTCAGTCATTCCAGTCCAGTAAAAATATTGACCACCTTCACTATCAATGACATTACGTTAAGCCCTCACCCCACTCTACGAGCGACCCTCTCCCAAAGGGCGAGGGTGAAGAAGTGGCTCTGCGTCTTGCCCCTCTACCTCTGGGAGAGGGGTTGGGGTGAGGGAAAAACATTTAACTTAATGACATTGACCTTCACTATTACTTCTATGAAATCTCCCTCATTTTCCTTAAAAAAATCAGCATTGACGCGCCTTTTGGCGGTCCTGTGCCTTGCCAGCATCAATCTCAGTCTGCTCACTGGCTGCGAAGCCTCTGGCTTTGGGGACTTTTTCGGAAGCCCTTCCATCAATGATTACGTTGAAGAATACGCCGTCCAAGCTCTTTTGATTGTCGGCGAGCCGATTGAAGATATTCGCGTGATGAAATCGCAAAAACTTTTGGATACCTTTCGCTTGGAGAATGCAGCCGTGCGCACAGCACAGGTACGTCTCATTGAAAATGGCAATGAGATTCCCTTGCAATTCGACCCCGCAACATTCACCTTCAAAGCGGCTTCTGGACTAAAAGTGAAAGCAAAAACCGAGTACAAATTAGAGATAAATTTGCGCAAGGAAAAAGGCGACGCACTCACGCTACGCGGCACCACGACAACGCCCGACCAAGTGCGCTGGCTCCCTGGACGTGCGCCCAAAGACACGCTGCGCTATCCGAAAGATACAACACTCTTGCCGTCGCCAGATTCCCTGCTTATCGCATGGACACCCGTTGTGGGCGTGAGCGACTACATTTTTTCGACCTTGTGTTTGGACACGTTGGAATACGGAAAATACCTTGTCCCGCCGACAACCGAGAAAAACCGCCGCTTGGTGCGCTTTTTTGAAGCACAACTGCCCCGCTACAACGAACCCGTCCGCGCTGGCATCCGCGCTGTTACTGCTTCGCCCATCATTTGGACAGCGTTCAAGTGGTTCGGTCCCCACGAACTCCGCATTTACGCACCCGACAAGAATTGGGCAAATTGGTTTCGGCAAACAAATTTCGGTCAGAACCCGCGCTTTAACTACCGTTTGGGCAGTATTGAAAATGGCGTGGGCGTGTTTGGTTCGGCATCTATGGCACGGCAGTTTACGTTTTTGATAAAGAATCAGCCGTAGGCGAAGAGCGCAGTACCCGGGCTTCGTACAATACTCGAGCAACTATCCACAATCGCATTATGCCTATCAAATATGCCTATCAAAGCGGCATCAAATCTTGTACGCACGCAGCATCAGGATATTCTTGCTGAGGATGGTTATCCTCTCGCAGCAAGTATGTATGAGCCTTTGCGGGAAACTTCCTTGTCGAATCTTCACGTGATATTGCTCAATTCTGGAACAGGCGTAAAGCGCGGATATTATGCAGCATTTGCGCGATTTCTCGCCGAGCAAGGTTTTATCGTGGTTTCGTACGATTATCGAGGTATTGGCGAATCCTTGCGTACAGATATTCGCACGTTTGATACCAGTATTTCTGAGTGGGGTGAAAAAGACTGTACTGCTCTTATTCGCTGGGTTCGTGAGCAATATCCTTTGGCGCGTATCAGCATTATCGGGCATAGTGCAGGGGGAAAAATTCCAGGCTTTGCGGCAAATAACATAGAAATCAGCGATATTATTACGATTGCCGTTCCGAATAGCTATTGGGGCTATTGGCATTGGTGGGGGCGGCGTGGATACTTCCTTGGAGTGCAGTTCATTATGCCCGCACTGGCGCATGCACTGAAGTATTTTCCCTCACAGCGTTTGGGACTGGGAGAGAATTATCCAAAAGGTGTTGCGCTTGAGTGGTCGCGTTGGAGCAGGAGAAAGGCGTATTTGCTCCATCCGCAGCGTGGTCATCATCCTAATCATTTTGCCGAATTTCGCGGACGCGTCCTCGCTCTTAGTTTCACGGATGATATTATTGCCACACCGAAAGCCGTTGCTTCGTTTATGAAATTTTACAATAATGCCCGCCAACATACGCACTGGAATATCTCGCCAAAGGAGTATGGAGTCAAGCATATAGGGCATTCTGGCTTTTTTCGCTCCGCGTGTGCGCCGCTTTGGGAGAAACTTGTGGTGTGGTTGCGAGAATACGAAATTCCGCATTTGTCTCAAGCCACTGAATCCTGAATTTGTCGGTTGTTTGGGGATTCTGTCCTGCTTGTATTCAAGATGCGCAACATCGAAACTCTGTCAATAAAAGTCGCCGTCTGTGGGATGTTCTTTTTCGTTCTCGTCCGATAATTGATGCTTCTTCCACAGGCTGAACACGAGGTTGTACGCGCTCTTCAGTCTGAGCTTGTGAGGGGGTGAATACAAGTCAGTTGCATGCAAATGAGTTGCATGCAAATTAAATATCGCGATATATTTACACTCTTCTGCTTTGCATGCAGCCTCGTACATACAATTTGGAAAAGTCCCTGCTTCCGTCGTAATTTGTGTTTTCGACCTCAGTACACGACAACATTATTCTTTCAATAGTGGCACAGACATTCTTGTCTGTGAGTATCGGTGAGGGATTCAGACGACAAACACAGACAACAATGTCTGTGCCACTGAAGCCTGAGATTACCTACCTTGTTACAGATATTTATCGTGTATCAACGTTCTCGGCTATTCTTCTTTACAATTCTCGCTTTGTCCCGTGAGAGTAAAAACACTCACATCATCCTCCCTTTCTGGCACGAAAGGTACCATTCGTGGCGGCTCGTTTCCGAGCGGCTTGCGGATTCGTATCGCGCTGCTTCAGATTATATCCTTTGCTAGCGCGATTCCTGCTGCGCATTCATAAAACCCTCAACCAAAGTATTTGCGCCTTGATTGGCATGGACACTCGTGTCTGTGCTACTTTGGGACTTTGGCACAAGCAGATACCCTTGTCTGCTTCATTCGTAATATCTCATCATTACTCACGAAATTTCTTCATTACGTTTATCACGGAGAACTACTATGTCCACAATGACTGCTCCCCCACAAGTCAATGGCAACGGCACGCACAAAGGCGTAAAGATGCACCATTCCTCATTTTTGCCGAGCAATATCGAAGCAAAAAAAGTTCACGAAACCCTGCGCAAACACATCCTTGCCGATGGTTTTGACATGGTGCTGGATTTGCATGGCAGCAACGGCTCGTACATGACCGATGCCGCGACGGGCAATACATTTCTCGACCTTTTCACGTGCTTCGCATCCATGCCGATTGGTATGAATCACCCGAAGCTCACCGACCCTGAATTTATCTATTATCTGGGCATGGTTGCGCTGAATAAGCCGTCCAATTCCGACCTCTACACCGAAGAAATGGCGGCATTTGTGGATACGTTCTTCAACATTGCTGTTCCCAAGCATTTTAAGTATGGTTTCTTCGTTGAAGGTGGCGCACTCGCAAATGAAAATGCGATGAAAGCTGCATTTGACTGGAAAGTGCGCAAAAACTTTGCGAAAGGCTATAAATTCGAGCGCGGCGACAAAGTTATGCACTTCAAGCAAGCATTTCACGGGCGTTCCGGTTACACGATGACGCTCACCAACACCGACGAAAAGAAAGTAAAGTATTTTCCGAAGTTTCAAAACTGGCCCCGCATCACAAATCCGGCACTGCATTTCCCTCTGACACCAGAGAGCATCGAGCGTGTGATTGCATTGGAACAACAAGCAATTGCTGAGATGAAGCAAGCATTTTTCGAGCAGAAAGATGAAATTGCATCGGTCATTATTGAGCCAATTCAAGGTGAAGGTGGCGATAACCATTTCCGTCCTGAATTCCTCCAAGCAATGCGCGACATTGCGCATGAAAACGATGCGTTGGTCATTTTCGACGAAGTGCAAACAGGCGTAGGCATCACTGGCACATGGTGGGCGCACGAGCAATTAGGCGTAGAGCCAGATTTGATGACCTTCGGCAAGAAAATGCAGGTCTGCGGTGTCCTTGCGGGCAAAAAATTAGATGAAATTCCAGATAACGTATTTCACGTTGCAAGCCGCATCAATTCTACGTGGGGCGGTAATTTGGTGGATATGGTACGCGTTGCGCGATACCTCAGCATCATCCAAGAAGAAAACATGGTGCAAAATGCTGCAACCGTTGGTACATACTTGGTTGAGCAATTAAACAGCATGGTAAATGAATTCCCACACCACGTGTCGAACCCGCGCGGACGTGGCTTATTTGCTGCTTTCGACATGGTTTCTCCCGAAGCCCGCGACGCATTCCGCAGCCAGTGTTACGACCACAAAGTAATGCTGCTTTCTTGCGGTGTGCAGTCCATTCGCTTCCGTCCACCGCTTAATCTCACCAAACAACAGGTAGATGAAGGCATGAATGTCATGAAAACGGTCTTGAAAAACATGAAATAATAACAGGCTGCAAGCCTTGCCAATACGCGTGTTTGACCGATTTTAAGTAAACTTGAGTGAGGGTCTCAATTCTGATTGAGGCTCTCACTTTTTTGTTTGAAGCACCCACCATGTTGAGACCCTGACGAAGAAGTCAGAGCCTCACGGTAAATGTATCAGAAATCCTATTGGAATACTATTATTCTTCATCTCCTGTGCGCAGTTTTTCCAGCACCGAAAAATCCTCAAGCGTCGTGGTGTCACCCGTTACGGCATTGCCAGAGGCAATTTCGCGGAGCAAGCGGCGCATGATTTTTCCGCTTCGTGTTTTGGGCAGGGAGTCGGAGAAGCGCACGTCGTCTGGCTTGGCGATTGCGCCAATTTCTTTTGCCACGTGATTGCGGAGTTCTTCTTTCAATTCTTGCACTGGCACAGAACCCGCATCAAATGAGGTCTTGAGCGTTACAAATGCGACTAGTGCCGAACCCTTGATTTCATCAGGACGCGCCACCACTGCTGCCTCTGCAACTGCTGGATGCGCCACGAGTGCCGACTCTACCTCTGCCGTTCCCAAGCGATGCCCACTAATGTTCACAACGTCATCTACGCGCCCCATAATCCAGATGTAGCCGTCGTTGTCTTTACGTGCGCCGTCGCCTGTGAAGTAGTACCCACGCCGCTCGGCGGTTTCGGGGAAGTCTTCCCAATATGTTTTTTTGTAGCGTTCATCATCGCCAAAAACGGTGCGCAGCATGGAGGGCCAAGGATGTTTCACCACCAAGTAGCCGCCTTCGTTTGCTTCGCAGGGCGTTCCGTCCTTGCGCACAACATCAGCGAGAATGCCCGGAATCGGCATGGTTGCTGTGCCGGGTTTGGTCGGAGTTGCGCCCGGGATTGGGGAAACCATGATTGCGCCTGTTTCCGTCTGCCACCACGTATCCACGATTGGGCAGCGTTTATTGCCGATGTACGCATGATACCACATCCACGCTTCAGGATTTATCGGCTCTCCGACTGTTCCCAAGAGGCGCAGCGATGTTAAATCATGCTTCAAAATATGGCTTTCACCCGATTTCATAAAGGCGCGAATTGCCGTCGGTGCGGTGTAGAAAATGGTGATGTTATGCCGCTCAATCATATCCCAGAAGCGATTTGGTGCGGGATACGTGGGAACGCCTTCGTACATAAACATCGTCGCACCGTTCATAAGCGGTCCGTAGGTAACGTAGGAATGACCAGTAATCCAGCCAATATCGGCGGTACAAAAGTAAATATCATCGTCCCGAATATCGAACACCATTTTGAAGGTATAGGCGGCTTGGGTCAAGTAACCGCCTGTGGTGTGCTTGATTCCTTTCGGCTTGCCCGTCGAGCCGCTTGTGTAGAGGATAAAAAGTGGGTGTTCTGCGTCCAATTCCTCTGCTGCGCACGTGTTCTGGACGGCTTGTACACGCTCGTGCCACCAGTGGTCGCGCCCGATTTCCATTGCGACATCCGAAGCCGCATATCGCTTGAAAACGAGAACATTTTGAATCGTCGGCGTTTGTGCGATTGCCGCATCAACGGCGGGTTTCAGGGGCGTAAACAAGCCTTTGCGAAAGGCACCATCTTGGGTAATGACGCAGACAGCTTTGGAATCGTTGATGCGGTCGCGGAGTGCCTCGGCAGAAAATCCGCCAAATACCACATTGTGCGTCGCGCCAATCCTCGCACACGCGAGCATTGCGATGACTGCTTCCGGCACCATACCCATATAAATCGCAACCACATCACCTTTTTTCACATTGAGTGATTTCAAAACATTTGCACAACGGCACACCTCGCCGTACAACGATTGATACGTGAGTGTGCGCTGTTCGCCAGGTTCGCCTTCCCAGATAATGGCTGCTTTATTGCGCTTCCACGAGCCAAGATGACGGTCGAGCGCGTTGTACGACGCATTGATTTTACCGCCGACGAACCATTCTGCAAAGGGATATTGCCAATTCAAGGCTGTGTCCCACTTCTTGAACCACGTGAGCGCACTCGCCTGTTCTTCCCAAAAGCGCACGGGGTCTGCTGCCGCCTTTTCCTGCAAGGCGCGAAGTTCTTCAAGCGATTTGATGTATGCTCGTTGGGAGAAATCGGTCGTTGGCGGAAACACACGATGCTCCTGCATGACCGATGAAATGGAGCTTTGTGAAGTGCCATTGCCATAAACGGCGGTAGTTGTATCCATAACTCTTGGGAAAGAAATAATTGAAAGACAAGTGAATGGAAAAAGTACACAAATACGGTACACAAATACGGTACACAAATAAAAGTGACTGGTCAGGTCTTCTCGCCGGGCGACTGTTATCACAAGTGCAGTAGCCCTACGGCGAGTGGTCTGCAAGCGACGCACCCGCCGTAAGGCAGCGTTTATGCTCTCTTCAGCCGCCCGACGGGGAGATACCTGACTAGTTACAAATAAAGTACACAAACACGGTAGAAACCAACATATTACATTGCGTCCAAAGTGCAAAGTAAAAATGATGTACGAAGCGAAGAATTATTGTTCAAACGTGAGTGTCCCAATCGAATGAGGATTTTGCTTCTTTGCGAGGCTCCGCGTACAGGTTGCAAAGAAAAAGAATAGTTGTACCCTTTGTACACGACAAAACCTCTGAAAAGCTCGTAGAATCAGGCTTCAGTGGCTTGAGACTTCCTGTCTGTGTTTCTCACCTGAATCCCGCACCAACACTCACAGACAAGAATGTCTGTGCCACTGCTGAAGAAGTTTTGTCGTGTACAAAGAGTTATACCTTCAAATCCATGAAAATCTACGCTTTGCCGCATGATTGTTTGTGTGCGTCCAAAAGAAAGCGTAATTTTGCAACGCGTTTCTTTCTCCACCCTTCGTTCCATTATCGTTTTACCACGCATGATTCTTGCTTTGCTAACTGGTCTCGTGATTGGAATTGCTGTGGCAATACCGCCTGGACCAGTGATGTTTGTTATGGTGCGCGCTACCTTGCATCATGGAAAAAAGTACGCGCTGAAAATTGCGTACGGCATCGCTCTTTTAGATGTATTGTACAGTTTTATTTTTTCTCTTGCCACAGGACGCATCACAACGCTCGTGGGGGATTTCGCTCTCCGCTTTCCAACTGCCGTTCTGAGCTTCCAAGTGGCGTGTATTCTGGGGTTGATTCTGTATGGGATTATCAGCCTTCGCGCAAATTTGAAACAATCAAAAAATGCTCCTCGTACAAATACTCCCGCAACAGATATTGATGCTGATGACGATGCACCCACGCTTCCTGTATTTATGCGAACTCTCGCCAAGCACGGACCATTTTTTCTCGGCGTGGCTCTCGCGCTCACCCATCTTGTGAATCCGACCTTTGTGCCGCTTATGACCAGCGTTTCCTACGTTGCGGGGCATTATGGGTTCTTGCAGGAAGGTGCTATTGAGCAGCATATTTGCTTTGCTCTTGGCTATGCTGGCGGCGTTTTAGGCTGGCTGACGACGCTTGTTATGGTATCGCTACGCTATCGCCATATTTTCTCCGATACAAGTATGCGCAATATCAATCGTCTTGTCGGCATGACCATGATTGGCGTTGGCACATATTGGGGGTTTCAACGTTTTGAGCTTGTTCTCTGGACATTGCGCGATATTCTGAAACTAGGTTTAGCTTTTTAAGACGGCTATAATCGTGACACGCTCAGAGGCTGAAGTTCGCGCCAAGTATCGCATTGACGCTATCAACACACGAAAAATTAACGCCGAAAATTAACACTAAAAATCTACCATCATTGCCTTTCTATGGACATCCTCATTCAATATCAAACATACGAAAATGGTGACGGCGGACAATGGTTCGTCGAAGACCCAGTGAGCAAGGAAATACTTGCAAAACTCATCTACCACACTCGTGCCGATGGCGCACTCACGCTTGATAGTACCGTTGTGAGCGACGTACTCCGTGGGAAAAACATGGGCAAACGCCTTGTAAATGAGGCGGCAGCATTGGCGCGTTTGGAGCAGCGCAAACTTGTTCCCGTTTGCCCTTTTGTTGTAGCGTTATTTGAAAAACTTCCCCAGGAGTATGGAGACGTACAAGCCGCATAAAATCTGGATTTTTTTGATGTTTGTTTGAGTAGAGTATTGTCGAAATGTATTGTGCGTTTCTGCACAAAAGTTTTCTGGCATGTGTTCTCCTTCCACAAATTCAGAGTAAAGATTTTACCACACCTCATGTTCCGTCCCGAACTTGCCGAAGCAGCGAAGCATTTCCACAAAACTTTTCGCAAGGTACGGACTTTCCCAGAGTATCATTTTACGTATTTTTATGCCTCAATCCCTTTCTCATTCTGAAAATCCTATCCCCAAAGAGCGCATCAAAGCTATCACGATAGATTTTTGGAACACGCTCTACGACTCAAGCGGCGGCGACGGGCGCAATCACGACCGTCACGAAACGATTCTCCGCAATGCGGCACGCTTGAATGCGCCGTTGGAAGAATCTGCCGTGAAAGCCGCACAAAAACAGGCATGGGAGTATTTCAATAAAGTTTGGCGCGAAGAACAGCGCACCCCTTCGACGCGGCGCATGGTTGAGCATTTCTGGGAATATCTCGACCTGAGTGCCGACGAGCAAGCATTGCACGAAGTGACACTTGCCTTTGAGGAAGGTATTTTGAAGCATCCGCCGCATTTGCTGCCGAATGTAAAAGAAGTATTGGCGCGGCTTTCAGGGAAATATTACCTCGCGCTCATTTCGGACACTGCCTTCTCGCCCGGACGTGTGCTGAAGCGGGTTATGGAAGCAGATGGCATTGCCGAGTATTTTTCCATGATGAGTTTTAGCGACGAAACAGGTGTTTCCAAGCCGCATCCTCGCGCTTATGAAGTCGCGCTTGCTGGAACAAGCTGCACGGCGCAAGAATGCGTCCATATTGGCGATATTGAGCGCACTGATATTGTTGGTGCGAAAGAATACGGGATGTTTGCTATTCTTTTCGCCGGAGACCCACACGCCCGCATGAACGATGAACACAAAGACCTCCCAACACAAGCAGATATGCGGGCAGAGTCGTGGTTGGATATTGCTCATCTTTTACTTGAGTAATCGGTGTTCTGGATATTTCGTACTGTTTTATTTGCTCCTCTCTCGAATTTACGTTTTTCGCGTTCGCCTTCATTCACCACCACCGTTTTCCTTTATTTTAATGCGCTTTTCTTCTTGCCACACCCCACGAATACTTGCTTTTCAGCTTGTTTTGCTCATAAGTATCATCGTTTTTTCTCCGCAGATACATTTTGCTCAAACCGATACGTTTCGAGGTCCGCTTGCCCGCATCACCTCTGGTTTTGGGGCAAATGGCACGTTTCAGGTTGATACGCTGCGCTTTCCAGCACCGGGCTGGGAAAATGTACCAAATACGAGCGCACAAAGCGTTCACGTATTTATTCCACGAGGAAATACCACACCTCGCCCAACACTTCTGTTTGCGCATGGTTTTGGCGGATTCGATGTCCGTTTTTATGGCGAACTGTTGCAGCACGTGGCTTCGCGGGGCTATGTGGCAGTGTTTGTGCCGTATCCAGTAACTATCAATTTCCCCGCATTGTATCGCACGTTGGATAGTGGGTTTGCCGAAGCGGTGCGCCGTTTTCCGCAGCATATTGATTCCACGCGCATCGGTTTTATGGGGCATTCCTTTGGGGCGGGCGCAATTCCGAGCATCGCATTCAACGCCTACACCCAGCGCGGGTGGGGTCGCAACGGCAAATTCCTCTTTCCCATGGCTCCTTTTTACGCGCTCGAAACCACACCAGAAATGACGCGGCGTTTTCCTTCGGATACAAAATTGCTCATGCAAATCTACCGCGACGACCGCACCAACGACCACGCTTTGGCGATTGATATTTTTCGTACCATCAACATTCCGCCCGCCGAGAAAGATTTTATTACGGTTCTGCCCGATACAATCAGTGCTTATGTGTTCAACGCCGGGCATGGGCTATGCAATACCGCAAATAGTGCTGCAAACGGCTCTGCTTTTGATGGCTACGATGTGTACGCGGTGTTTCGCCCGTTGGACGCGCTCATGGAATATACCTTCAATCCCAGCAATAGTGCTGCAAAAAACGTTGCGCTTGGCAATGGCTCTGCGGAACAAGTATTTATGGGCATGGTGGGAAACCGAGCATTGAAGCCACTCCGCGTGAGTGATGCTCCCGTGCCAGACCCAGAAGCACCTCGCGCACAGTTTCTCTGCAATAACGAAATAAATATCCGTCGTGAGTTTTGTACCTTCACCATGTCGAATGTGGCGCAGAATCAGGCTTCTCAGGGAATCTCTTCCTCTGAATCACACGCTCTCCGAATTGCGCCGCAACCAGCTTCGGAGCAAGTAACTATCAGCTTTTCTGCTCTCTCATCGGGAATAGCCCACGTGAGCGTGTACAATAGCATGGGGCAAGAAGTGATGTGGGTGAGCAAGGAATTACGCAGCACAACAGAGCTGCAGGAACTTCGTTTCTCAACGCAGCATCTCCCGCCAGGCGTGTATGGATGCCGTGTTCAGCAGGGCGCATTGTTTGTAAGTGGCGTTGTTGTGATTCATCGTTAAAAAAAACGCCAGCAGAGGCGAAATGTATTTTTTCGGCTTCGGTAGCACAGACACTCTTGTCTGTGCCTCTGAACACCGCATGAAGACTGCGCAGACAAGAGTGTTCTGCGCTACCACTGAAGATTGTTAGAGTATTATTTCTCAAACATTCTTTGTGACCGAATCAGTTTATCAATCAGCAATCAGCAAAAAACTTTTATCACTTTTTCAAGGAATACAGCGACATGGGCTTTAATTGTGGCATTGTTGGGCTTCCCAACGTCGGAAAATCAACGCTTTTCAACGCACTGACCGCAAGCGGCGTAGAAGCATCAAACTACCCTTTTTGTACGATTGACCCCAATGTGGGCATCGTAAACGTGCCAGACGTGCGTTTGGACAAGCTCTCGGCGATGTACGACACCGATAGCACCGTTCCGACAACGATTGAATTTGTTGATATTGCGGGTTTGGTCAAGGGTGCGGCTTCGGGCGAGGGCTTGGGAAACCAGTTTTTGTCGCACATTCGGCAAGTAAGCGCGATTGCTCACGTGGTGCGCTGCTTCTCGAATGATAACGTGATTCACGTGCAAGGCGATGTTAATCCAGCACGGGATATTGAAATTATTGAAACAGAATTGGTTTTGAAGGATTTGGATTCGGTCGAAAAGCGCATCCAAGCAGTGGAGAAAAAGGCACGCTCGCAGGACAAAGACGCAAAAGCGGAACTGGAAGTCTTGAACGTGTTGCGCGAACATTTGAACGCGGGAAAATTGGCAAAAAACTTCCCGCACACCGACGAAAATGCTGCCGTGCTGTCGCAGCTCTATCTCATTACCGACAAACCCGTTATGTTCATCACCAATACCGATGAAGCGGGTATGAAAAACGGCAATGCGTACATTGATGCCGTGCGCGAGATTGCCAAGCGCGACGGTTCTCTTGTGGTGCCGATTTGCGCCAATATTGAAGCGGAAATTGCGGAACTGGAAGCCGAAGACCGTGCGGCGTTTTTGAACGATATGGGCATGACCGAACCTGGCTTGCACCGCGTCATCCGCGAAGGCTACACGCTGCTGAATTTGATTACCTACTTCACCGCCGGAAAGAAGGAAGTACGCGCTTGGACGGTCGAACGCGACGTAAAAGCACCGAAGGCGGCAGCGGCAATTCACACCGATTTCGAGAAAGGGTTTATTCGCGCAGAAGTGATGAAGTATGACGATTTGATGAGGCTTGGAAGCGAGCCGGCGGTAAAAGAAGCGGGCTTGTACCGCGTGGAAGGCAAGGAATATGTGACGCAGGATGGGGATATTATGTATTTCCGATTTAATGTGTAAGGTTGTGGACATACTTACGTTACATAGGGCAGACAAGAGTGTCTGCCCTACCAAAGCCAGTGTTTATCAGTAGCGCAGACACTCTTGTTACGCGCTGTGGAGTAGATACTACTCAGTTCTTTGACAGTTGGAGTTTTGGTAGTAGCGATGAGGGTGATAAAACCCGCGTTGAAGATTCTCTTGGGAAATGCTTTTGCATTCAACCTTTTTGA
>JAAFIV010000090.1 GCA_013298775.1 Ignavibacteria bacterium
CAAAAGCAAATTCTCCAACCACAGTTACTCAAAAACCGCGCTACTGCTTCGATTTCCGCATCGTCAAATGCACAAAGCAGGATAAATCCGCCGCGTGGATGTGCAGAAATAGGCGCATCAATCGTCAAGGTGGGAAACGTCTCGGCAAGCTGCAACACAAGGTATTGTGCGCTTTCCAAGTCATCGCTCTGATTTTCGTGAATAATGCGGAGATAGCGTTTTTTGTTCATTTGCCGAGCCTAATTCATCATAACAATCATTCCCAAACCCTGCTCTGAAGCGGCTTTGAGAAATGTTTGCAGATATTGAAAATAGCCGTAACAATACTCAATTTCATTGCTTGCTTCGTTTGGGTCTTCTTGTATGCCGTAGAGTGCGACGTTATTTGCCCAAATATCCTTCAACACCGCAGTAAATCTCGCTTCGTCAATACGCAGAACTGAACGTGCAATTTCCTTCACTTCATCTGCGCCAAACGCCCGCGCAGGTCCGTATCCAAGGTCTTCCTCCCCGATTTCTGTACCGCCGCTCACGATAAACCCAAGCGGGAATGCTGCTATCCCGTCTGTTCCTGTGAGGGCAAAATGGATGCCGTGCCATGATTTATCCAAGGGCAATACCTCCTCGCTAGGCTTGGTCTGAAGCGGGGAAGAGATGAGTGTGTGAATCAAAGAAGGAGTGCGGTGAAGCTCCGAAATTTGTGCATCCTTCATGGCGAGAAGAGTAGTATTGATGCTCATAGTTGGTGATATGCTAGATTTGGGTAATGTTTATTCTATCGCAATTCCCACCGAATACTGCTCAGAATCTACGATGTGCAGCATCGCAAGGGCATTTTTGACGCGCTCAAGAATTGCTGTTGTTTGCTGTTCATACAAACCTAACTGCGCAGCAATGTATTGACGCTGCATTTGAACAATTTCCAATTCCGTCCTCAGTCTATCCAGTTCTTCGTCAAATGCGTAGATATTCGTTGTTTTGAGTGAAGCGAGCATTGAGCAGCCAAGATTATGGATAACATCATGCCCCCAGACCGCATACCGCCACGATTCCACGCCAAAAAGGTTTGTATGTGGTGCTGGCAAGCGGTCTTCCAGTGTTTGGGCGTTAATGACGCTGTTTTCTTTAGGAATAATGCTGATGATGAGGGTCATTTGGTTGATGTTTGATGCGTCTCTGAAAAATAGTATTTTGAACAGAAATGCTATTTTGCAATTTGTCCAAAAAACGCTATGAAACCCGCAGAAATTCTCGATGCAATACAATTTCACCTTCAAGAAAGCCCGATTGCCGAGCGTATTGAAAGAGTATTTCTCTATGGTTCGCGCTTGAATGGTGAAGAAAATTCCGACGTTGATATTTTGTGCATCATGCGTCCACATTCGACATGGCAAGACCGCAGAGTCGTCCGCAATCTCCTTGGCGAACTTGAACTGCAATTTGATATACTCTTCGATGTTCGCTACATCGAAAGCCAAGAACTTGGGACGATACAAGCAAAGCAGCCCTTTGTGATGAGTGCTTTTCAAGAAGGACTGAGTATTGAAATCGAATCTCATGCTTCTTCACTTATCAATGAACCCGTGTTATGAAGCCAATTGCAGGTATTTTGACGGATGATGAACGGCGGTTATTAGTTGAACATCGCATCAATAGGGCGAAGGATTCTCGTGAAGATGCGCGAGTAGCATTCGCAAATAATCGTTTTGTCAATACGGTAAATCGCTGTTATTACGCGATGTTCTACATGGTTTCTGCCCTTGCACTTTTCGATGGATTTACCTCTTCAAAACATAAGCAAATGCTGGGTTGGTTCAATAGAACGTACATTGCAAGCGGAGTTCTGAATGTCGAACTCAAAAATATTCTCGTTTATGCCTTCGACAGCCGCGACGATGGGGATTATCAAGATTGGAAAACATTCAGTCAAGAAGAAGTAGCGCAATTATGCAATGATACAGACTTTTTTCTTCGTGAGCTTGAAGCATTTATCACCACAAAAATGCCTTGAAATACTGTTCATCCCTGTATTCCTGCCAAATACTCCCGCACTTCTCCCAAGCAATTCCGCCAATACTGACCATTTTCTAGCAAGTATTCTTTCGCAATCGGAACGTGCGGATTACTCGCAAGCCAAATACTCGTTAAGCTCGGTATATCCCGCACAAAATCTAGGTTTGTGAGATAATTGCAAATAAAATCCAGATGCTTCAATCGCCCGCAATCACTACATTCCACCTCCGAAATGCCGTTGCCGTGAAATAGTCCTTGTTCCAAACGCGGCAGACTGCGTAAACTAAGGCGTTGAATCTGTCCTTTGTGAGCAAAAATGATAGACAACAGAGGCAAATCGGCAAGTTCTAAATGCTTGATGGAGTTTGATTCTATGCGGAGTTCGGTCAGATTGGGGAAAAACTGATAGGGAAAATGCTCCATTGGATTATTCGACAAACCCAGCGTATGAATCTTCGGAACACGGCTTAGAATCAGGTGCGAAAGGTTATTGCTCCCAGCATGAAGCACCGAGAGCGACGGCAAATCTTCCAAACGCAAGTCTGCAAGCGCATTTTGGGAAATGTTGAGGGAATACAGCGAGGGCAAATCACGCAGCGAGAGTGATTCAAGCTGACCTTTCGTGCAGTCAAATCGCTCAAGTCGCGGCAAATTCGTCAGCGATAACGTGAGTATTTCTGCGCCTTCGAGCCTGAAATCTTTGAGCAAGGGAAGATTTTTGAGTGTGAGTTTACGAATCGGATTCTCCTCGAAATACGCCGTTTGCAAGCGTGGAAGGCTCGTCAAATCTAGCTTTCTGAGTGCATTCCTATTTGCAACGACTATGCGCAAATACGGTACATCCTTCAAAATCAATTCCTCTAGGGCGTTTTCCTCACATTCCAGTTCAAGAAGGTTCGGGAAACCGCTCAAATCCAAGTGTTTAAGCTGATTGTCGCCAAGTTCAAGTTTGACAAGTTTGGGTAAATTTCTGAGTTGTATTTTTTTCAGATTGCTACAACTGAGGTCGAGCCGCACCAGATTCGGCAAATTCTCCACCGTTACCGATTCAATGTCCTGATAGCCAAGCATCACCTCTTCTACGTGCGATATATCCTTCAGTGCAATGTGTTTTTCCCGTAAAGAATTTCGCTCTGCAACAAGAACTGTGCTTGTCGTTTTGATGCAGTTTTGGAGGAGTGTTTCAAATGAATGTGGTGTTTCCATTGTCGTAAATATGTTTGGATGACGAGGTTGTATGCGCTGTTCCGCTCAAAAGAAAGCCTTTCTATAACAAATTCTCGTGCTGAAAAAGGTTTTGGAGCGACGGTAAATCCTCAATCACAAGACTTTGTAAGCGATTGCGCAAAACGTTCACGGTGTACAATCGCGGAAAACAGCGTAAATGCAAGTGTTCAAGCCGATTTATACTCAAGTCAAGATGCCGAAGGTTTGGCAAGCCGCTTAATTCCACGCTTTGCAGTTTGTTTATTTTTACGTTCACCGTTTCCAATGATGGCAAATCCTTCAAGGTGAGATGACGCAAGGCATTGAAGGAAAGATTGAGTGTTTTCAGGCTTGGAAGATGCTCCAAATCTACCTTCTCAAGGTCATTGCGGTAGCAGTTCAGGAACTCAAAACGAGGTAAATTGTGAAGTTCGAGTTCGCGTAAAAAATTTCGCTCCAGATTCAGATATTCCAGACACTGCAAGGAACGAAGCGTAAGAGCTTCCAGCCAATTCCCGCGCAAATCCACGTATTTCAGCCGTTTGAGCGTTGTGATTTTTGGCGAAACAGTTTTGAGGATATTCTTATATCGCCATTCTTCATCCATCAATTCCTGCGAATTGTCACGCTCTTCATCGTAGGTGTCCCCGATGATAAGCCGCTCCAAATCTGGGTTCTGCGTAAACACCCAATCGGGAATCTCTTCTAAGCGTTGAAAGGACAGGTCGAGGGTTTTTGAAAGTTCGCTGTGCATTGTGGTTGTTTTGTGACTTTTTTTCGTTCTGTGTTTCTTACTGAATATCAAGCCTATTTTATTAACCCAAATTTCTGGAGGAACTATGATTCCCTCTCGTTTTGTTCATCGGAACACACCACGAAAAAGTCTGACTTTGGCGAGTGTTGTTCTGCTTTTTTTCGTTGCAATGGCGTGCGATCCGCCCGTAAATCCTAACCCCGACCCGCCTCCCTTTGTGGAAATCCCCACGAATCCCGAACCGCCTAATCCACCCGGATCAGGCTGGCTCGTCTGGAGCCACGATAGTACGAGGTTTGCTGGGAAATTGACCGATTTTGCGATTTTGCGAAATACCATTTCGTTCAATATTACCGGGATAAATCCTGATGGTTGCATTCCACAAACAACATTCACCCAAGCAAAAAACGGTAATGTTTTCACGGTGAAAGCATTTT
>JAAFIV010000091.1 GCA_013298775.1 Ignavibacteria bacterium
AAGCCATGATTTTAGCTGACCATATTGAAAATACTCCGGCACAGCTTCTTTCAGGGTTGTTTGAATAAATTCATCGGAAATAAGCTCTGAATCCAGCACAAATACTGTCGGGAAGTCATCTGGCGTTGGAATGGTCATTGGTGCGGGGATGCTCCACAGGCTAAAATGTTTGTAGAAAAAATCAAGGTCGAGATTTCGTCCCGACCAATAATTATCCCGAGGAACCATTTCCCGCCCAAGCTCTTCAATAAAACATTCGATGGCGTACCAATACATAAAACCAAAGCGTTCATGCGTTGCTTTGCCGTCCAGTAATTCTTCGACAATTTCCATAAATTTCGGCGCGTCTGTCTTGTACGAAGCCAGTTCATCAATACTTGCTTTCATTGCTGCACAACGATTGATAATTTTGCGCCGTTTCGGTTTGTCCGCAATGCCAAATCTGCTTTCGACTCGTTCCAAATTAACGCGGTATGCTCTGATTGCGTAGCCCATAGAGTTCTTTTGTAAAAATGTTGATGAAATTTTAGCCGAAAAGTGGCTACAATTTAGCCGAAAAGTGGTTGCAATTCAGCCAGAAAGTGGTTAATTTGTACAAAATATTTTTTCGTATTTTCACTGACAATAATGATTCACCGCAACCTTCAACACCTGATTACCACTGCTCTTGAAGATACTCCGGCAGTGTTTTTGAATGGCGCACGGCAGTCGGGAAAATCAACACTCATCAAAAATATTATTGCCGAGGGGCATCCGGCGGAATATGTGAGTTTTGACGACCTTACCATACTAAGTGCGGCGCGTTCCGATCCGCAAGGTTTTGTCGCAGGTTTGCCGCGTTACGTCGCATTAGACGAGGTGCAGCGCGTACCGGAAATTTTACTGCCTATCAAAGCCGCCATTGACAACGACCGCGAAAACTCGCTTGGACGCTTCTTGCTGACGGGTTCGGCAAACGTTTTGCTCTTGCCCAACATCGCTGATTCGCTTGCCGGGCGAATTGAAGTGATGACGCTCTACGGCTTGGCTGAAAGCGAGATTGCGCCTCGCAAACGCAGCATTCCATGGCTGGAAGCCGCATTTTCAGGGCAGATAAAAAAAATCATGCCCAAAGAGCCGCTTACGGATGATCTTTCTCTTGAAGAGCGTATTTGCCGAGGCGGTTTCCCGGAAATCGTGCGCCGTGCCTCGCCTTCACGCCGTGCTGCGTGGTTTGCCTCGTACATTTCCACGATGTTGGAGCGCGATGCCCGCGACCTCGCCCGCATAGATGCTGTGCAGCACTTACCGCAAATTCTTTCGCTTTGTGCTGCGAGAACTGCTTCTATTCTGAATTATTCCGAATTTTCCCGCACCACGCAAATAGCTCAAACCTCGCTTAAACGCTACATGAGCGTCGTGGAAATGCTGTATTTTATTACTGAACTTCCGGCGTGGTCGGTGAATTTTAGCAAACGTTTGGTAAAATCACCGAAACTGCATATTGCCGATACAGGGCTTGCCGCCTACCTTTTGGGCGTGAACCCTGCACGTTTACGCGCCGAGCGCACTATTTTCGGTCATTTACTCGAAACCTTTGTGGTGATGGAAGTGAAGAAGCACCTTTCTTGGTTTGATGAGCCTGTGCGCCCTTTTCACCTTCACGCACAAAATGGCTTAGAAATTGACCTTTTGCTGGAAAATATGCGCGGCGAACTCGTTGCTATCGAAGTAAAATCCAGCGCAAGCGTTTCGGCAAACGACGCAAAGCCGCTTAAAACCTTTGCTGCACTGCAACCCGATAAACTCCGTGCGGGAATCCTACTCTACACCGGGGATACCGTCGTACCGCTTGGCGAACAGTGCTGGGCTGTACCCATTTCGAGTCTGCTCTAAAGCCGCATCAAACCTCATACACCTTCCACAAACCCTCAAGATTCGCAATGT
The DNA here is from genome assembly GCA_013298775.1 of Ignavibacteria bacterium. Classification (GTDB taxonomy): domain Bacteria; phylum Bacteroidota; class Ignavibacteria; order Kapaibacteriales; family UBA4661; genus PH2015. Next base: position 1,927 of record JAAFIV010000091.1, read on the forward strand.
ACCGCCCCGGCTGCTTTTCGCCGATGCCGGCAATGAGCAGCATCTGATACGTCCCATCAGCACTCGGCATGAGGTGGTAGTACAGGCACAAATTGTCATCGCCGTGAAAACGCCCATAGTTACGACTATATGTGCCTCTTCTCGAACGCTGAGAATCTTGCTCTGCCATGATTCTCTCGAAAGAGTGCTGCTCCATAATTTCGGGCAATTTTTCCAGATAATTCCGCACCACATCTTGCGTGGAGCATTCCCACACTTCATTGTCAGCTTCGATGCTGATGGTGTATTCCCAAATTTCGGGTTCTTCGCCGTCAAAAACAGTAAGGCACTCCCTCAGAAGGTTATTGTTGCGTATTTGGAGCATGGTTGGTGTGAGTAAAAAATGGCGCAAATACTGGGTTTGTTAGTTATCCAATCGCTTCGTTATTGCTTGGAGAATTTTCAATTTTTCAACAATGAGCAGCGCGAAAAATGCCGTCGCAACGATGCCACAAAGAATAAACATCAGAAGAGCGTAATACTGTGCCGTCCACTCAAACGCTGTCTTTATGCGGTGTGCAAAGCCAATTTCCTTTGCTGCCGCGCCTTCGTAGAGCGAAAACCGCACCGAACAAAACTCATTTTCAGCATCGAAATTGCCCAATTCTACGCCGAGTTCCTGCATTTGGCGTTCCAATTCCAAAATCTTATCGTGAAGCTGGATGTAGTCGCTAATCTGCCCCGCACGGCTTTTTAACTCGTTGATGGACGAGAGATTTTTCTGAAGCGAGACGATTTTCGCGTTCAGTTGGCGGTACTCATTGGTTTTATCCACTTTGCTGATGTCCTTCGCTTTGATGCGCCCTATCGCCTGCATTGCCACATAAAACGAGTCAAAAAGCATTGGATTTACGCCAATGACGACGTGCAACTCGCGGTAGCCCTTGTTTCCCAGGCTCTGTTCGTATTGAATGAGCGCACTCATTTTTTTCGTCGTCGTGCGCAAAAGTGCTTCATCCTTTTCAAAATCCGACGTTACCGCCCGCACTGAAGCAGTCTTTTCGTACTTTTGCGAGGAGGCTCTCTCTGCTTGAATTTGCAGGTTTTTTGTGGGTGGCGGTGGTGCTGAGGCTTTACTTTCCGAGCGTGGTGAGGCGGCTCCACCAATGATGAAATCACTTTTGCTAAAGCTCTGTTGCTCCGAAGCGTAGTTTTTACGCAGATTACCGACGTTACCGAAATAATTCCCTGATTCCAACACGGCTTCAGAACCGTCAGGGGTAGCAATGTAGCCATACACGAGGCGCAGCAAAAACAGAACGATAAATCCCGCCACAAACCAAAGAATGATGCGGCGTAGGCGTTGTTTGAAGGGAGTGGTCATGGGAAATTCACGAATAAATGAGTCCATTGTAAATTGCGCTGCAAGATACAAAAAACACTGACTACACTGCCGAGTTCAAACCACCGCGCCATGCAACCAAAGCGCATAAAACCTTGTCTCGGATTTGAAAGACCTTTAGGAATTGAGCCTTGAATCGTAACAAAAAGAACTTTCACCGCACCTCGCCCAACGCTGTTTGTTTGATGGGAGTGCGGCTCCAACGTTAGACTTTGACCTTTACCCGTTGAGGTTTGAACGTTTCGGTTTTGTACCTGAAAAGGTTGGTTTCCTCTCACCCGGAGAAGCACTCTTTAACCCATGAGCGTGGGAGTCGCGTACGGCGGTTTTCGTGTAGCCAGCGTGTATTTTCAGACCTCCACAAGCGTAACAGCATTTATCTCCGACAGCACCGCATCCACTTCGCTCTCGAACTCGCTTATTTCCTGCTCTATCGTGCTGGCGGTGGCTTCAATTTTCAAAGGATCTACAAGCAACCACTCATTACTTTCCAGAAACGGCTTCCGCACTGCTTCCATGTCGTCTTTCGTGATTTTCACGTTGTCCTTGCCGAAGGTTGCTTCGAGAACTTTTTGTAGATTTTGCTCCACAAGCACATTCTTCGTTTCCAAATCCGCCCGCGCCCGTGCGTACTTGGCTTTTAGGTCTTCGACCAATGTTTTTTTGTGGCTGATAATCGTTTTGTACGTGATTGCGTCGGCAATGCTCATGGTTTTTCCGGCAATCGTAACTTTCGTTTTAGCATTTGCTGCCACAATCGCTGTTTTGATGCGGACTTTGCGCTCAATCAAATCGTTAATCGCTTGAAACTTCGATTGCGCCACGCTTGCAAAGGTCTCGTCATCGGTGATGCGATTGATGAGCTTGCCCTTCTGCTTCACGCCAACGGGGTCGAGTTCTTTTGTGAGCTTGATGATTTTTCCGTCAATGAGCTTGAGTTCTGCCAAAGCCCGATGTATGCTGAGTTTCATGGTATTTTTATGATAATTGTTGGAAATAA
>JAAFIV010000092.1 GCA_013298775.1 Ignavibacteria bacterium
AACAACATAGCTGAGGAAAGGCAATAGTGGCGAAAAATGGCGTATATTCATGTTCTTTTCAGGAATCTGCCATTTTTAACCCGTATTTCCAAACAATTGCCGAAAAACTTTTCATTATGTACTTATCGGACAAGAGTTGATAATGAAAATCGTGTTTTTCTCTGCTTAGGGCAAGATTACTGGGCTTATCGGGGCTGATACCAAAAATATTATATCCCAATTCGTAAAATTCATTTTCTACTGTTCGTAAAGAACTCATTTGTAAATTGCAATACGGACACCAGCCACCACGATAGAAAATCAACACGGCTGGCTTTACTTTGAGTTCGGCATTGACGTTCACTAGTTGATTTTTATCATTAGCCAAAGAAATTGTGGGAATTTTGTCCCCTACTTTCAATGGGGTGATGTCCTTTGGGTCTTGAGGAATAGCCATATAAATAAAAAGAGTATGGTGAAAAAAGAAAATAGCGTTGTTGTAAATTAGTCCTAAAGCTATCCAATTCCTTACATATTTTTCTACATAACGTGGTTTTGCGGACTGGCTGAGGGAAATATTTATTGCCTTCCCAGAAAATAGGTTTTCATTGCACCTTTCCCTTTTACTTCAATGATGCCACGCTCTTCAAATGTAAAAACATGGCGTAATTGCTGAAATACCTCTTCCGAACAGTGGATTTTTCCTGCTTCCCCATGAGATTCCATGCGGCTTGCAACGTTGACAGTATCCCCCCAAATATCATAAGTGATTTTTTTTGTTCCAATCACACCAGCTATCACTGTGCCTGTGTGTATTCCTATGCGTATATCCAGCATAAAACCCGTCAATAGGCTTATCTGAGAAAGTTCGTAGTCCATTTCCAGAGCCGCTCGTGCGACTGCTTCGGCATGGTCTGGCATTGGCTCGGGAAGCCCTCCGACCGCCATATAACAATCCCCAATCGTCTTGATTTTTTCCAACTTATACTTGTGCGTTATTTCATCAAAGGTAGAGAAAATGGTGTCCAAAAGCCAAACAACTTTGTCCGGTGGCAACGATGCTGCAAGCGCGGTAAAACCAACAATATCAGCGAATACCACAGTTACATCGGAGAATAATTCGGCAATGGTGCGTTCGCCTGATTTTAAGCGCGAAGCAATCGAAGGGGGCAATACATCCAAAAGTAAGCCCTCCGATTTTTTTAATTCTCGTTCAAGAAGTAATTGTGCTTTTTGGGATTGCCGACGAAAAATATTGATAATACCAACCAGAGCCAGAAACAGAATACCGAGATTGAGCCACCGTGAAAAAAGAAGAATGTTTGGGGCAAGTGGATACCAAGCTCTTTCTTGCGTGCAGGCGAATTCCACTGCAAAAAACAATGCAATCGAGACAAGCACCAATGCGCTACGCTGTTTATTCGTGATTTTGTCAAAAACAAGAAACGAACCTGCACAAGCCAAAAATAGCCAAAAATGGACACCTAACTGTGAGCTGGAAAAGAGCGAAAAAACGATAATTTGGATATATGCAACACTCATTAAATACAAGCCAGCAAAAAGATTACCTTTGTGAATGTTTAATAGCGGAACGACTACCAATAACACCACGAGGACGATATTTGCCCATAAAGCTACCGCTATTTTTCCAGTATCAAACAGAAACAAGAGCAGCTCTATCACGGCAAAATTCGCCGACATACCAGCACCCACCATCGCAATGAAGTTAATGATACGAACGCTGCGTCTGGCACTGAAATCCATCTCAGGGCGTATGCCTAGTTCAATAAGGCGATAGAATAAGCCTTTGTGTGCTTCAGTCTCTGGCATAAAAATAGGAGGAGATTTGTACAAGAATAGGGAGTATTTTTGAACGAAAAACTAGGTAAGACGTGTAGCGCCTTCTTCCAGCACAAAACCCTGTACCAATTCCTGCACATTCACCATGAGCGCGTCCATTTCATGCACCGTTGCGGCAATATGTTGTGCGGCTTGGGCGGAGTTTTGGGTTATATGCGTGATACTCGTCATTCTTCGTGCAATGTCTTCGGCAACCTCTGTTTGCTGCTCTCCCGCCACTGACAGCCCCGCGATAATATCCGATACGGTCGAAGTTCGCTCAATAATGCGCTCCAATGCCGATGACGACTGCGCCGCCGCACCTGCGCTGCGTTCAGCCTCCTGTGCGCCTTCGCGGGCAATGCCAACGGCGTGTGTCGTATCAGTGCGAATGCGCTCTATCGTCTGCCCGATTTCCTTCGTCGCGCTTTGAGTACGCTCTGCAAGTTTACGCACTTCATCGGCAACCACCGCAAAGCCGCGTCCCGCCTCGCCCGCACGAGCCGCTTCAATAGCCGCATTCAAGGCAAGCAGATTTGTTTGGTCGGCAATGCCGTAGATGAGTTCGATAACGTTGCTGATGTGATTGCTGCTTTCGCCCAAGCGTTCAATCGTCGTTGCAAGCGTAACGACCATCTTCCCAATATCGCTCATACTCTGAATCGTCGAAGTAATCACCACACCACCAGAACGCGCTTCACCACCTGCTTGGCGAGCTTCTTCGGCTGCAAGCGAGGTTTGGCGGGTGTTTTCGGCAATCGTTTTGGAAAGCTCTTCCACAGCACTTGCCACTTCCAGTGCCTGCTCGGTCTGGTGGTTTGTACCCCGCGCCAAACCTTCGGTTTGTTGCAAAATTTCATCACCAACTCGTGCCGCGCCATGCACTGCGTTGCCCATACGCTGCACAACCGCATGAATACTTGCCAAAGACTGATTGTAACCACGAAAAAGCCGCTCAATGTCGCTCGGAGCAGTGTCGCTTGGTTCTTGGCTTGTTGAAAGAGATTGCTGCATACTGCTTGCAGCAAGGCTTTTCACCGTTGGGAGTGCGACCATTGCCGTCAAATCACCCGTTGCGAAGCGCTCCATAGCACGAAGCATTTGCTCAATGTGCTGGCGCAATTCGGTAGCTTGCTGTTCGGCGGCATTGTAGGCGCGGATAGCGTCATTTTTTGCGGCATCTGTTTCGCGTTGCGAGGTGCGAACTTCATCGAGCGAGGTACGAATTCGTGCGGTCATGCTATTGAACGTTGCAGCTAGTGTGCCGACTTCATCACGCGAAGAGGTAGCCTCGATGCTGGAAAAATCACCTGCGGCAATCCTATTTGCATGACGCACCAAACCCGCCAGAGGGCGCGTGATAGAGCGGATAATGAGCAGCGAGACAATGACCAGCAGCACCAAAACTCCCACACTCAGCCCGCCGATAAGCCGCAGCGAATCACTACTTTTTTCTCGAATGCTTTCTGTTTGGCGAAGAACAATATCAGCCAGAACTTGTTCTGAATTTGCCAACGCTAGAAGGTACGCGCTTGTTGTATAGATCCATTTTTCGGGAGAAATGCTCGTGCTGTCGGAATCAGATTGGGCAAGAATTTCGTTTGTAAGATTCTCCCGCTCTTGTTTTGTTTTTTGAATATCCGCAAGATGTATTGTTCCAGCATCTTTGGCAAACGCAACAGTAGAATCCATCAGCGTCGCAGACTCTCGCTCAAATACGCCTTCTTCCGAACGCAATTCATAAAATTCCTTGAGTTCGCTGCCCGAAATAGTCTGTGCCGCCAGCGAAGCAGTCATCAACGCCTGTGCTGACGCGCTTCGCCGCTTGTGTTCCACGCGGTTCAGGAGTGCCGCAAAGGGCATAGCAAGCGATGGCTCCTGCGCGGCAATACGGCTGCTTGAGCGGATGATACTCACAAATACCGCTATTCTTTTTTCATAACTTTTGCGAATATCAATACTTGCCTGACGCGCAGAAACCACCTCAGAGCGCAGTGCTTCAAGCCCCCGCACTTCCTCTTTTACTGGCGAAATAATGTCCCCAATGCCCGCTCCTGCTATTTCCTCCTGTATTTGAAAGAACGAAGCGAATGCTTTATCCGTTTCGAGCGTTTCCTTTTGAAAATCACTTTGAAAATGCCGACCATGACTACTGACCGCACCACACGCAAATGCCGTTTCGCGCTCAAGTGCATCGGCAGCAAGACCCGCGCTCCGCGAAACTTTCGCAAGTATTGCAATTTCATTAGCGCGATTCATCACGCCAAGCGATTGCATAATGGCAAAGCCCGCAAAACCAATAAGTGCGAGGGCTGGAAGCACTGCGACAAGGAAAATTTTATGGCGAATGGAGAGATTCATATAAGTACATAATGAAAAGTTTTTCGGCAATTGTTTGGAAATACGGGTTAAAAATGGCAGATTCCTGAAAAGAACATGAATATACGCCATTTTTCGCCACTATTGCCTTTCCTCAGCTATGTTGT
>JAAFIV010000093.1 GCA_013298775.1 Ignavibacteria bacterium
CTGAAAGAGTTTTTTTTTGCATGAGGGCAGCCAAGCCAGGTGCCAACACTCTGCATATAATCAAGAATTGTCATCTGATTTTCTCCAAAATAAAGCAAATGTAAGCATTTCCGTAGTTTTCAGATAGTATCGTTGTTGGTGGATTTTGCTTTTTCCGTTGCGTTTTATATCTTCGCTGTTGCAGTCAGGACAGCGGACGAGAATGATTTCTGTACAAGCCATGTCAGAAAACTACGCCGTTTTCCTGACTTTTTATGCTTTTTCTTCTTCTTATGCTTGGCAACAGGCTTCATTGCTACATAGCAACTCTTTTAGGACACGACCCTAATTTTTCCCTATGCTTATATTCGTCATTTCCCCATTGTCTTAATTTCTCGTTATCCTGCCTTATTTCCTCCATAATATTGAGGATGTCTTGGCATTCATCGCAGAAGTCTTTTTCATCTTTATCGTTTTCGTCCCATGCGATTGATTTCAGAAAACGGATTACCTGGTTAATTTTGGGACAGGTATATTCAACTGGAGAATTATCTGATTTCATATTTTTAAGGGAATAATTTTCAATTATTAGTTTTGGATATTTTTGCTTTGGTCAGGTCGAACTCCTGCTAGAGGCGACACGGGGGCTGCTGCCTTGCGTCTGACTGACTACACGTCTATCAGCTTTCTACGCAATCAAGGCTTTGTGCGAGCTTCACCCCGTGCGCCTCAGCAAGCATTTCGGCGGCGGTTCGTTGCCGAAGCGTCTGGTGTTGAACTTGTGCTTGGCGTTAGCGCGTGAATGTGCCTCCGCCGAACAGCGCAAAGCCGAGTAATTGCCGAGCTTTCGTGTAATTCCGAGCAAAGCCAAGCATTTGTGCGGTTGCTGAGCAGAACCGAGCATTTGTGCGTTTGCCAAGCAATTCCGAGCTTTCGAGCAGCTCCGAGCAGAACCAAGTATGTGTGCGGCTTCCAAGCAGTCGCCAGAAAAGCGCATACAATCTCGTGTTGCCGCAAAAAAGTGTAGGAAGTTGAAGTGGCTTGTGTTATTTTGAAAGCAAGTGTTCAACGGCATTTTGTTGTTTCTCAAGCAAGCAATTCCGCTCGTTCTTGCAGAAGCCACGCATTGAAGAGGCGTTCAAGTGATAAACTCAACGCCAAGCATTTGTGAATATTTCCAGCCAAGCGTGAGTATTCAAGCGGTTTGTGGGTGTTCACTGCCCGCGAGTGCGAAAATGCTTGAAGTACAGAATGTATCTTGCTTACAGCCAGCGTAACCTTGTGGCGCAAAAAGTAAAAAACAGCATTCAACCCCAGAATAAATCTCACTTGTAATGCAGTCAAAGTATTTTTCATTCGCTCTTTCCAAAGTTGTTTCGCACGAAACAGCATCAACTGGCATGAAGAATGCGAACTTCAGCTACTGGCGACTCGGGGGCTTCAGCGTTGCGTTTACCTCATCACAAGTTTATTGGCTTTTCTGCGAAGTCGAAGGTTTGTGCGTGTATCCCCCTCGCGCCAAAGTGAAGAGTTCGGCAGCGTGATTCGTTGCCGTCGCGTCTTGCGGCGTACTTATGCTTGGCGTTAGAGCCACATTGCAGCCGAACAATGCAAATGTAATTGCTTGCGCATTTCAGAAACTTTAGCGAATTTTACCGCAACAGTTTTCTTCATCTTTCGCTAAAGTTGATGCGGCTTCTTTCGACAAAAATCAAACCATTTCTCAAATGGGCAGGCGGTAAAACACAACTCCTTGGCCAGCTTACTCCTTTATTGCCGATTGAACTTAAACTCGGCATTACAAAGTGTTATGTGGAGCCATTTCTCGGAGGTGGAGCAATGTTTTTACACATCGCTTCTTTATTTGAGATTCAAGAATTTATTCTTTCCGATATTAACCCCGAAGTCATTCTATCCTATCGGGTTGTTCAAAAAGATGTGCAAAGCCTATTGTCTGTTTTGGATGAAATGCAGTCCGAATACGATAAACTCAATCTATTGCAGCAAGAGCAGTATTTTTACAAGGTACGAGAAGAATTTAATTCCTCTCTACATTCCATTGATTTTCAAGCAATTACAGAAGAAAGCACACGGCGTGTTGCTCAAACAATATTTTTGAATCATACGTGCTTTAATGGTTTATTTCGAGTAAATCTTAAAGGTGGTTTTAATGTACCCTTCGGCAAGTACAAAAATCCCACATTCCATGACCGCAGTAATTTGTTGGAAATTGCTGAAATTTTGAAAGATGCATACCTTTTGTGTGGTGATTTTATGATATGCAATGAGTTTGTTGACGATAAAACTTTTTTTTACTTTGATCCTCCCTATCGTCCAATTAGCGCAACTGCTTCATTTACCTCGTATTCAACAAGTAGCTTCAATGACAATGCACAAAAACGTTTAGCAGAGAATTTTCGCTTTCTTGATAAGCAAAATGCACGGCTAATGCTGTCAAACTCGAATCCTAAAAATGAAAACCCAAACGATGATTTCTTTGAGCAGTTGTATAGTGGCTATGCAATTAAAAATGTGATGGCGGCACGAGCAATCAACTCACAAGGCTCAAAACGCGGTCAAATCTCTGAACTCTTGATTACCAATTATTAGCATGGCAAAAAGCACGGAACGCACGACAGATATTGCTTGGCAGAAGATATTTCAAGCACACAAGATTGATGATTTCAAGTTTGCAAAGCAGCCATTTCTGATTTCGGCAGAGCAAATCAAAGCAGCAACGAATAATCTTGAACCGCGTATTTTGTGCAAGCAAGATACGCGAGAAAGCCGCCCGAAGGTGTTTCAGGAACAAAATTTGTTCATTTTGCCCGTTAAAAATGGTGAATACGCCATTGTGAAAGGCGAAGGCTATGTCGATATTCCGCAGATAGCAGAATCAACGTTGGTGTATCGTTCCAAGCTGGATTTTGAGTTGGAAACGTCCAAGATTGGAAACTCAGAAATGCAGCACCTTGATTTTGCCTACGCTTCGAGTTTGGTGCGAACATTTATGCAAGATGATTCGCTGGTTCTCACGATTCGAGGTCGTAAATACACGCCCGATGAAGGCTTTTCCTTTCGCGTTGGGCGGCAAATTCTTGAGGCGAAAAGTGTCCAAACAGAAGTTGATGCAGGCTATGAGGGTAGAAAGCAAGTTGTTTTGATTGAGGCGAAATCATCCAACGTTCAGAATACGATTATTCGCCAAATGTATTATCCGTTCCGTCAATGGCAGCATCATACACAAAAGCAAGTATTGACCATGTTTTTCGAGAAGTATGAAGAAACGTATTCATTCTGGCAATTTGCATTTGATGATGTTGAGAATTACAATTCCATTCGTCTTGTACGCTCGGCAAAGTATGAAATCAGATGATAGTAATAATGCGAACTTCAGCTACTGGCGACTCGGGGGCTTCAGCGTTGCGTTCACCTGGCTACGAGTTTACTGGCTTTTCTACGAAGTCGAGGCTTTGTACCTATCTCCCCTTCGCGCCAGAGCTTGAATTTCGGCGGCTACCTTGCGCCAAGCGTCTGGTGTAATCCAAACGTCAAGCGTTAGTGCCGTGCCGCCGAACTCTGTAATTCCGAAAATGGGTCGTGTCCTAAAAGAGTAAATCATTCTCGTCCGCTGTCCTGACTGCAACAGCGAAGATATAAAACGCAACGGAAAAAGCAAAATCCACCAACAACGATACTATTGCAAGTGTTGCAAACGCAGTTTTCAACGACAGTATCAACGGAAAGCATGGATGCCAG
>JAAFIV010000094.1 GCA_013298775.1 Ignavibacteria bacterium
GCTTCACGCCAACGGGGTCGAGTTCTTTTGTGAGCTTGATGATTTTTCCGTCAATGAGCTTGAGTTCTGCCAAAGCCCGATGTATGCTGAGTTTCATGGTATTTTTATGATAATTGTTGGAAATAATTTGGAGGTGTTAATCCACAAATACTTCTTCCTTTGTGATAATGACCGTCTCGTTGATGCGCTGTATCGTGAACTGCTTTCGCGGCTTGCCTTTTTTGCCTCCGCCAACATAATTGTTGGAAAAAACCAGCCTATTTTCTTCCTTCGTTATAAGGCGAATAGTATCGTCAAAACCTTGTTGTTGTTCAGATTCCCGATGAGAGAGTGTGTTCAAAAAATGATATGCTTCCGAAAGCGACCAATCGGGAAGAATAAGAGAAAAATTATCACTTTCGTAAAGAGGATGAAACGGGAACTCGAATACCACGCCACCACCATACACAGCGCGGGCTAGTTCACGCAACGGGTAAACACCGCGACGCTTGTATCTTTCAATGTCCATCTGATTGAAATTTCGCTTGTCAAACGTCAATTCCAATCTGCTACGTGTTCGCTCAAAATATTGTTGAATGCTTTCGATGACGCGATGAGTGGTTGTATCAACGAGCAGAGGCGGATTCTTGGAAAGGTACAGCGACGGGATGTAACCAATTCCTTGAACGTAAATCCAATGCGCCGTCTCATTCCACGCTGGAAACACTGTTTCCGTCGTCGTATTGGTCATACTCTGGCTTTTGCAAATGCTTATGCTCACCGTGTCATATTCCCTCTGTTCATACGCTTTAAAAATAACCAAATCGCCATAGTTCTTAAATCCTACTTGTTTCGATTTCATATCGGCGTGTTCTCTCACCGAAACACCATTCCATGCGCAGATATACCGAAATTCTCGCGGTGTTGGTTGTGCGAAAATAGTTGCAAAATTGAGTAGAATGAAGCACCAAAGCGAGAGCTTCACCAAGAAGCGAAATCCTTGCGCTTCTTGGCTTTTCTTTTTTTTATCCTTCATACTTCATATTTTCTTTGGATTGATAATTTCTTACCCCAATATATTTATCGTACTTATTCTTTTCCTCTTCTGTTTCTAACCTGCTTCTGGTAACTCTAATTGTAAACCCGCCCATCATATTTTCATTGGAATCAATAACCATCCAATCAAAAACATCTTCAGGGTCAAACCCAAGTCTTTTGCCAACGTGATGCCATTTTTCAAAGCCTTCGGGAACCTCAAAAAACACACCTGAAAGGATATTTTCGTGTTTATGATAAACCACTTCTGATAACCACAAATAGAATAAAAAATCATCCCCCTCTTTTGACTTATCGGGATCACGAAAACGTAATTTAGCCATATAGATTGGCTCTTTAGCTTTCTTCACCAGCTCTACGAACTGGTCTATTGTATCGGCACACAGAGTATGTGCTTTTTCGATTTCTGGATCATTCTTATGAATAGCTCGGAATAGTGGTTCCATTTTTTCACCTAAGAATTGAACAAAAAATAATTGGCGAAAGCCTTCATTGGTGGCGCAGGAAACCTGAAGGAGTTTGTCCACGTAACTTTTGAACGTTCCTTACTCACACCCGCCCGGGTCAGTATTGATGCGCCAATACACCAAACCATCAATTTTGATAAATGTTTTCGTCAAGTTCTCTTCTACCGCAACAACCGCAATATCAGATATGCTCATCGTCTTGTATTCATGCTCAGTTCCAAGGTCTTCGGTGAAAATTTTTAGTCCCGTGCGCGTAACATTTTTACCTGTTTTGGGGTCTCGGTATGTTCCGCCCGGAACTTTTCTCACAAAATCTTTTGCATAAATTTCCAGTTCTATTTTTTTATCGGGAAGCATATTGTGAAGCAACGTAAATCTCCCCGAATAGCCAAGTTTTTTGCGATAGACGCTTTCCTGCACTTGATTTGCATTAAATGCGAAGGATTTATCGCTTTGGGTGAAAGAAAACCGCTCTCGGTAGCCTGAACCAACGGTCGAAGTACCTTCCTGCCAGCATCCGTTCAGGTTTCTCAGGTAATCATCCAGCTTCCCCGTTCCTAACTTAGGATTATCAAAAGTGATGAGAAGGCGATTTTTGAAAGCATTGATGAGATAAACATTACTCTTTTCCACGTCGTTCAATGGCACTTCAAAACTCGCCATACGCGGCTCGTACCAAGAAAATTGCTTGAAATATGTCGTGAGTGAATCATTCGCAAACCGCGCTCCGTGCCGTGCGTAAATGTGGTTCACCAGCAAACGCAACTCCCACGCAGACAAGTACGCAAGCTCTTCTTCAGGAAACGACATCCAAGAAATCACGCTGCCGTCTTCGATAAAACGGTTTGCCATCGCGTTAAAATGCAGTCCGGTTTTCTTGCCAAAATATGGAGGCATAGTAGTTTTGGATGAACTGTTTTTGCTTTGCGCATTGAGTGAAAACGGCATTACGACTGATGCGGCGAGCAGCAATACGAAATGAATGATATGATGACTATTTCTCACAACGGATTTTCTTTGTTTGTGGCGTTTCATGCAAAGCGCGTGAATACTTGTTTGTGTGAATGTGAACTTACGCCAAAAAATACTGCAAAAAACTTTTCTTTAATGGGCGAGGCGTTTTTCTTTTTATCTGCAATGCTTTCACGAATAAGTGCGGAAATTTCCCCAAACCCTGATAAATACTAGCATTGCAGGAAAAATTTTTGTTTGCTTTCTACAAAAAATCCCGCTACTTTTTCGTAGAAATTCAACAATCAATGTTTCAATTTTCGGTTAGAGCCGCGTAAAACAAGGAAAAATTACGATGGAACATCACACAACAGCAATTCGCCACGAGTGGGAACGGCAGCTTTCATGCTGTTCCGAAGAAGAAGCATTTGCCACCGCGCAAGATTTGATGCGCTCCGGTAATTTCAAAGAAGCAATTATCGCGTATTCTGTGTTGGAAGATGTGTACGAAGAGCGGGAAAGCGAGTGTTTGCGTGGTCTGGCAGGTGCGCACAAAGCGATGGGGAATTTAGAATATGCGGCGGTGTATTTTGCACTGTCGGAGGATGCTTCATTG
>JAAFIV010000095.1 GCA_013298775.1 Ignavibacteria bacterium
AGGGGGCGTGTCCTGTGGGAGAATTTATCGAACGACTGTACCCTCAAAACTGGGATACGCTGCCACCTGCTTTTTCGTTTGTTCTCAAGCGGCAAGCCAAATGGACAGATTTTATGTCATGCGCGTACTCCCCGTCGTATGTTGGTATGCTTGTTTCGGAAGCCGCACAGAATCTGCTTCGCACGTTTCAGTTGCCGCCGCATCGGTGGCTTGAAACGGAGGTTGTTTATGCACGAGACCGCCGCAAGTATGCCATTTTGAACTACGGAGACGCACCTATTATCAACTATCCCGAATCCCAATTCCGCGACGAAATTGAAGAAATTCCCCTCACATTTCAGTCGTACAATGAATGGGTAGAACACGCCAAAAGCAGGGTAGCACCGCCTTTGATTCGCTTTACTCGCCTCATCCTTGATGCGCCGATAGACCTTTTGAAGATACCATTCACTGCAAGACCGATTGTTTCTGAAGGATTGAAGAAGGCAGTGGAGGAGAGTGGTTTGGTTGGATTTGAGTTTGAGCCGATAACGTTGGAAGTCGTAGGAAGTGCATGAAATCTTGCTTTTGGGTTTTAGCTATGAAAACGCTCGTTATACATTTCTTGGCGCACAATGCGGCATTCTTCAACAATCTCTTGCATTGTCGGGCGCGGTTCCTTGATTTTGCTCATTTTCGCGTCCAACGCTTCAGCACGTGCGCGAAGAGCAGCAATATCTTTGGAAGCCTGATTTGATGAGGGTTTTGAGGACATTAGAGATTCTTTCGACGTTGTTAGCGAAACTGCTTTCATCACAAATATATTCATTCTTTCCATCAAAACCAATGACCACCGAACTCCAACGCCTCATTGCTGAAAACAAGGAAACACGCTATTCACGGCTGAATCTTCAAGGGCTTCATCTGACGGGAAACGAGCCTGAACTCTTGGAGTTAGTCGATTGTACATGGCTTACAGACGCTGATTTTTCCGATAACGACATCACGAATATTGCTTTTGTGATGCCGCTTTTTGCCATGAACAATATGTCTTGCATTGACCTCTCGAACAATCAAATTTCCGACCTTTCGCCGTTGTCGTCTCTTTCGGGTAGCAGCAAAGAATTCGAGATTACCTTGCGGCTTAGAATGAATGTAATTGAAGATGTTGCGCCGCTCAAAGGCGTAAAACTTCTTGATAACCTCTATTTGGACGACAATCGAATTAAGGACATTTCGCCGCTCAAGGACGAAGAATATGGCACGTTCAGCGTGGAAAATAATCTGATTGATAGCATTAGTGTTGAAGTTCCGAAAGTGATGGATCACTTTCGTTTCAAGGGAAATCCTGTGCTTGAGCGGATGTTACATTTGCTCCGCAGTAGTCGCTATAACGATAATAATGAAAATCGTGGATGGCATGAAATACGGCTTCAAACCGTGGATCAAACCCCCGATGATATTTTTCCCTACAATGAAATGAATGCTTGCTTGGACATCCTCGCGCAAGATGATGGATATGCTGCTGCCAATACGAAGGAAAAGCGTTTACAAAGCCGCATCATGAAAAATAAGCAAAAGCGTAATCCGGAACTTGACCTTTCCGGTCTGGAACTTACAGGAAACGAGCCAGAACTCTTGGAGTTGAGCGAGTTTACGTGGGTAAAAGAGTTCGACTTCGGGCATAATCGCATTTCCAATTTTGCCTTTGCGTTACCACTTTTTGCACTGGAAAATATTTCATGGATGCGGTTCAATAACAACGGGATTTCCGACCTTTTGCCCTTTGCATCGTTAGCGGACAGCCGCAAAAAATATCCACTCACTCTTTCGCTTCAATGGAACCAGATTGAAGATGTGTCGCCTCTAAAAGGCGTAAAAGTTGATAGCCTGATATTGGGGTATAATCGCATCAAGGATATATCAGCACTCAAGGATGAAGAATACAACTGGTTCAGTGTGGAGAATAATCTGATTGAAGATATAACGTTAGATGTTCCAAAAGCTCTTGATATGTTTCGATGTAGTGATAATCCTGCGCTAAAGAAGATGAAAAAATTGTTGAATCGCAAGGTGAAATTGGAATTTGTGATTCGAGAAAAAGACTCTATGCGGCGCTCTGAGATGTATCCTTACGATGATGTGAAGAAGTGTTTGGAAATCCTGAAGGAACGAGGCGAACTATGAGCAACAATAGAAAATCCCGCAACATCGCATTATTCCTCGTTTTCCTCACTGCATTTATTATGAATACTCCAGAACCCGCATCATCACAGACGTTGAGATTCTTACGTGAGCATCGGCGTTATTTCGCCCTTGCCGAAGAATTGCAAAAAGTGTATGCGGAAAAGAAGCTGCTGAAGTTCATTGCATTTTCGCCCGCATCAGTGTTTATTGAGCTTCATCTGCCCTTTGAAGCACACGCAGCAAACGATGTGTTTGTGAAAATTCATATCAACAAAACCACCAATAACGCCGATGTTTTTGCTTTCTACAAGAAGAGTGAAGCTGAAATCAAGGTGCAGTTTGAGAGGATTGATTCTACAATAAGCAGGGAAGCGCATTCCGAG